>NZ_AMXF01000042.1 GCF_000310225.1 Thauera phenylacetica B4P | reverse complement strand
GGCGGCCGTCGATGCGATGCGCCAGTTCATGCGCATGGCATCGACGGCCGCCGAGGGGATCGACCTCAAGGCGCTGATCAACGAGGGGCGGGCATGAGCTTCGTGCTCGATAACTCGGTGGCGATGTGCTGGCTGCTGGCCGATGGCAAACCGGCCGATGTAGCGTACGCCGAGGCCGTGCTCGATGCGCTGCGTGAGCAGCAGGCGCTGGTCCCATCGCTGTGGGCGCTCGAGGCCAGCAACGTGATCGCCCGGGCCGAGGCCAAGGGGCTGCTCACGGAGGCGCGCTCGCAGGCCTTCGTCGTCCTCCTGCAGCGACTGAACATCGCTACCGATCCCGCCACCGCAGCGCACGCCTTGGGCGACACCCTGCACCTGGCCCGGCGTTACAAGCTATCGGCGTACGACGCGGCGTATCTGGAGCTGGCCCTGCGAACCGGCCTGCCCCTCGCGACCCTGGACGCAGATCTCGAGAAGGCGGCGCAGGCCGCAGGCGTGGAGGCGTTCGCCCCGAACTGACCGGGCGCCGAGCCGTCGCTCTTGTAGCGGATGCGCTGATCGGCGATGGCCGCGAAGTTGTCGGCCTTGACTTCGAGATGAAGCTTGTCGAGGAAGTTGTCCTTGATTACCAAGGGTGGGAGCCTGAAGTGGCGTCCCGAGTGAAGTGGGTGCGAGTATCGCTGGTATCCCGGTGGAGAAAGGCTGCTCGGCAAAGTCCGGGCGCTGACCGCTGGAGCGGCATGGGCGGTGGCACGCAGGATGTTGCTGCGTGCGCCCAGCGTGCGCGGACCGCAGCGCGGATGCAGCTATCGAGCAGCCCGGCGGGCCACGATCAACCACGGAGTCGATCGTATTCGCATGATGGTTGGAGCTCGTTTCCAATGATCAGTGCCAATCGAGGCATCTGGCGGGTGACAGCAGCTCGGCCTGACCGGCCATTCATTTCCGTTAAGTGAAACGGCTGGTTTGCCGGGTACATCGGCCACACGTCTTCCTGCGCATCTAGCCCAGCTTCGCGCTACACGACGCGGCGTAGCATTTAGGGGGTGGGGTGGATCCAGCAACCGGGACTCTCGCTGTCGAAGAAATCCACATCGACATGCGCCCCCAATTCGTCGTGGATCGTCTGGAAGACCCTATTGCAGTAAGGCTGATTTCCTCGGAATACCGATACCGCCACGCGATTGATGCCCGTGCCTTTCATGCGTTTCAGAAGATGGATGTCTTGGTCACCGAAGCCCCAACCGTAGACCACCAGCGTGTCCCGCTGCGATTTCAGGACCTCTCTGTAGACGGTTGAGAGGTAGTAGCTGTTCTGGATGGAGGAAACTTTCTGCTGCCACGTTCCCTCGCTCACGAACAAGGGCACGACCTCTCCGTTTTGCCAGCGCTGCAGGACCGCCTCCAACAATCCGTCCTGAAGGTTGTGAATTTTACGCTCCCGCTCGACCAAGTTTCGGCACAACACCAGACTGCCATGCGCATAGAACACGAGCGAGGTCGAACGATCACCTCGGATCGGTTGCCTGAATCGCTTCCAGTCATCGTCGAGAACGCCACCTCGCACAAAGCAGTCTTTGAACGCATGCTGGTCGTCGATATCCAGCCCATACGTCAAAGCCCAATACACCACAAGGTCGTAGTTGAGCGAGATGACGGTTCTGAACCGCTTCAGAAACTGATAGATACTCGGCAGGTGGGCACTTACCGCACCGTGCTCAGGGTGAATGTCGCGGACTGTTTGGATGAGGCAGTCCCTAAGACCGACGTAGGCGGCATGGGTACGCTCGTCCGGTATGCGTAGCGAACGATTGACGTTTAATGCCTGCCAGACGATTCGAAGAACCAGCTCAAAGTCGTTGGTCCGAAAGAACTCGAACAACCGCCGAGTGTCGTCAGAGAGCAGGTTCCGCTCGGCGGCATGTTGCAGCAGCGAGCCGTAGGAGAAGCTCGGGCTGACGGAAATGCTGGCGCCATTGCCGAGCAGAATCGTGCATCCGTAACTCTCAGCAATTTCTTCCCAAGGCCTGATCTCAAACGGCATGTCTTCTGGTCCTTGCGCATTCAAGTATATGGAATTCGTGCGAGATGGTTCTTAACCAGGAACCAGCACATATTGAGTGCGAAAGAACGACCAAGCCGAGTCATCTGATCTTCGGGGATTCCCATTGGGCGGTGAGCGCCAGGACTGAGAAAGCCGAAGACCCCGGCTAGTCCTTTCTCTTCCTCTGTGGTGATCTCGCCGCTGCCGCGCAGGAATGCAAGCACCTCGCCCCACTTTGATGGGTTGTAGGCAGCGGGCGTCTGCCGCTGCGAGGCAACATGGGCGGCTATGTCGCCGGCCAAAGTTTCGAGCGCCACACGGGCGTTCACAAGCGATGCGTTGTAGTCGGGCGGAGTTGCCCGGAATGCGCCAGCCGAATCGTTGATCTTGGCGATGATCTCCTGCGCGCGAGGGGCCCCTGAGTTTTGTAGCGCCGTGATCAGGTCGTCCTCCAATGGAGCCGCATCGGAAATCGACGGATCGGCCTGGATCAGCTTCTTGTCCTGGATGATGTAGCCGTCCAGCAGGAGGCATTGCGCAAGATCACGCTGGCGTTCGTCGAATCGATATTTTGGATTGACCCTCGCCCGTAGATCGCCCGGAGTTGCAATGACCTCAGCCAGCGCAAGCATGAGCGTGCGGTCATCGAGGTCGCGAAGCGTATTCAATAAACCGTACAACAGTCGCCCGTGCGACACCGACAGGGGCTCAGCGCCGTACTTACTCAGAAGCACGATTGAAACCATCGGCTCCTGCAACTCCAGGAATTGGGCAAACGAACAACGGGTTCTTTTTCCGATCATGCTGCCTCTCGAAAATTTCAGGAGGGCGTATCAAGCTTGTTTTTACCCTTAGCCCGGAAGTTTTAGCTCAGTCCGACGTTCTAGATTTCAATCAACCCCGAACTCATCCGAATCTGATACCAAACAGCCCGCCATCCTCCGTTGCATCTGTCAATCGCGTGGAAACAACATAGTCACTCAGGTCAAAGCCTTCGATGGTCTCTTTGAAGGCATCGTCTTCATTCATCGTCACGATGTACTGAAAACCAAGCTCCTGCGCGATCTCTGAGCCAAGACGCAAGGCACTAATGACCTGGCGGCCGTCGACGCCGTCGAACAGGTGGCTGTCATGCATCAGGAATCCCGGTCCCATCTGCCGCTTGGCGCACAAGCGCATCAGCATCATGTCGAAACAGAAGATCTGCATGTTCTTGATGCCCTTGCTGCGTTCCCCTTGCATAGGGAACTTGAGCACCGGACCGTTGGAGGTTTCATCGACTGTCAAGCTACCGGCCGATTCATACAGGCGTTGCGAGGTTTCCTCGAACGCAACGATGGCGTCCGCCAGTCGGTCCTTCTGCTCGGCAAAGTCACGCCGCAGACGGATCGTGAGGCGATTGCGTTCGATCTCCAACTCGTTCTTGGTGCCTTCGAGCTGCTCAGCGGCTTCGAAGCGTTGCCGCAACGATTCCACTTCGGACTCCAGTCGCCCCAGTTCGCCTTGCAGCTTGAGGAACTGTTCGAGCGCGCCATGGCTTCTGAGAATGCCCAGGATTTCGCCGCGCCTCTGGTCGAACTGCGCCTTCTTGCTATCGCGCAGCTCGATACGGAGCTTCGCCGCTTCGAGTTCGCTGGACAGATAGTCCTTGCGATTGCGCACCACCGATTCATGAAAGCTCTTGACGTCCTCATAGCGGCGTTTGACCAAGCCAGGTAGCACGACGCCCGCTTCTTTATAGACCGCGTGAAGGTCTTCATGGTCTGGAGGAACCTCGGATGCGAGCGCGCTTTCCAGATCACGAATAGCCGAGAAGTCGATGGTATTGGCGTTGGCCAAGTCGTTGAGCTGGCGGGTCAGGCTGGCGCTCTCGACTTCCAACTCCCGGTACTCCGGCAAGACCTGGAAAGTCTCGATTTCCGCGTGAAGCTTCTTGAGACGAGCCTCCTGGATGGTTAGTTCTGTGCGCAAGTCGGCGGCCTTGCCGATGATTGAACCGAATGCACCGTTGCCAGCCGCCTTCCTGAGTTCCTCGAGGGTCTTCTCCCGATCGCGAACAGCTTGCCAATCCCGGGCAATCTGCCAGTCCAATCCAAGCAGGAACATCAGCGCCATTTGCATGTCGCCGGTGCCCTGCATCGTGGCCTGCTTTTCTGGGGTCATGAAAGCGCCGCTTGCCTGTCGGCGTACAAAGTAGGCAAACAGCGATCGGAACGATGGTGGCTTGCTGCCTGCAGCTTCAAGGCTGCGCAGCCCAAACATTTGTTCGCCAAGGAACGCACACCACTCAGTAGCCGAAAACTTGACCTTCGCTGCAGGCGGGGCTGTCACGAAGATTTTGGCTTTGGAACTACCGCTACGCTCGACGAGCGTGCGTTCCGACTTCAGATCTAAGTCCATGCCAAACGTGTGCTCCGCCAGCTCAGGGGTGCGGAAAATCGAGTCTGGACCGGCGTCAGCACCAAGCAGAAAATGCACCAGCTCAACGAAACTTGTCTTGCCGGCGCGATTGCGCGTTTGCTTGGTCGTTGCGCCCTCGGTTTTTTGGGCGAGCAGCACATTCAGGCCGGGCTTCAGGTCCCCAAGATTCTTGAAGCTCGGCAGCGTGCTAAAGATGTGATGAATCACGCTGCCCTCCGTGTTACTAGGCCGCTTTCGAGTTCTATGGTTCCAAGGGCGTACAAAAGATCGAGGGCGAGCAAGAACCAGTCATAGTTAATACACCGGGGCGTTACTGCCACGCCAGCGTCATGCCTGTTTAATTCCTCCCAAAGAGCGGAGACAGTCTTCGGGTGTGCGAGGAACGTCAAAACATGCGCGCCGACGGTCAGTAGCGCACGATCCTGCGGCAGATGCTTGGATGGCAGGATCATGCCGCCCCCACCGCTTGAGCATCCTCAAAAATCTCACACTTATCGAACAGGTACGCCATGACTGCCAACACCGCTGCCTTATGCGTAGGCGTTGAATTTGCAATGCCCCCCGCCCATGCTTCGAGGTGCCCGAAAATTTCATCAGGATGGAGCTGGTGAACTCCATCCCGCAGCGCGACGTACTCGCTCTTGAATGCCGCCGCAATTTGTTCGCCGTAGGTAGGGTTCTTCCAGTTATTGAAAAACTGTGCAACGAGTGGCGATTTCTGCATGCCGATCTTCAGAAAGTCCGCGACTGCTTGGGACAGGAGGTTCGCCTCGATCTTCCCGCGTGACACGTCCTTCACTTCGCTGGCCGTAGGCAGAGGAGTGATGCTGATGTGTGTGAGCACGGCGATCAGGTCGCTGTAGCCAAGATTGACGTTCGCTTCCATCGTCAGCGAAGGCCCAAACCAGGATTCAAGATCCTGCAGACTCAACTGGCGGAACTTCACCAACATTTCCTCGTATCCGCAGTGGCCGATTTTGATCTGTGGATTGTCTTTCCCGAGTTTGGCTAGGACTTCGATGATGTGAGGACCCAAGCGACCATCGGGTGCGTTGTGGACGAAAGTCCACTCATCGAAATATTTTCTCCAGTGCTCCTTTGCCCCCTCGAAGTCCTCGTTGATCTTCTTGGTGGCTTCGGCGGCGCTCAATTCATTGGGGGCGTAGCTCTGGAACAGGATTCGCGCAGAAGGTAGATACCCATCGTTTTTCCGGTCTCCAACATTGCCCCAGGGCCGGCAAGCCATGAAATCGTTGGGGTGGGCCTTCGACATCAGCTTCTCGAACAGGCGTTGAAACGCGTCCCCCTTGGATTCCAAGAAGGCGATGCGGAAGTCCTTTTCATAGTTGAGCTGTTGTACTCGATCCATGGGTTCTAGCCTGTGCATTAATGGCATTAAAATATAACAGGCCGTTCCTCACTTTCTCTCGGTATCCGATTGAGGCTGAGCAGGCTTGATGTCGAATGGAAGAGTTTTTGTCGGCGGCAATGCAATATGGCATTAGCCCAATGGCACACAAATCAGAAAAAAGCCATTCCGGCCGACACGTTAGTGGCCACCACTTTGATCTGCCCGTCAACCCAAGCGGGACCAACATCACTGTTTCCCATTGTCAGTCTCAAGGTAGTTTTCTTGCTGCATTGTGCCTCGGCTGCGCTTGAATGTCATTTGTCTATTGCTAGGCGTCCCAAGAGTCATCGTATCGTCAGATCGGGAAGCCGCCGTTCTTTGCGTCTCAGCCATGCGCGACAGGTAAACGCCACATTACTGCCTGATTCCGCGCGCAGGGGCAACGGCCGCTCCGGCCGAGCTGCCGCCAGACGTTTGGCTTGACGTATACGTCCTCGAAGTCGATCAGGCCGTGCTTGGTGCGCAAGGCCGGCCTCCGGAGTGGCGGTCAGGCGGTCGATCCGCGCATCTGCAGCGTCGCGCGGCATTTCGGGAAACGGACACAGCCCCAGAATCGCCCGTGCGTGCCGTCGCGCGCAGCCATCTTCACCCCGCAGGACGGGCAGGTGGGCGTCGTCCAGTCGCCTTCCGTCGCGAAGTCGAGCAGTTGCCGACGCAGGGCCTCGGGCAAGCGCTCGAGCATGGCGAGGAACAGTTTGCCGTCGAGCAGGGTGATGCGGTTCTCGGCGGCGAAGGCGCGAGCCTCGTCGGTGAAGCCGTTCGGCGCCATGAAGAAGGCCTTGTCGACGCGCTCGTGCGCCATCACGCCCCGCAGTTCCCGCACCGGCTTTACGCCGACGGCCTGGTTCCAGGCCTTGCACTGGACGACGGCCGTGCAACGCCGGGGATCGGCGTCGTCCTGGAACAGGCGGATGTCGACGCCGCCGTCGGCGCCGAGCCGGGTGGTTTCGGCGCGGAGGCCTTTCACCCGATAGAACTCGCAGCACAGGTCTTCGAAACGCTTCCACTCGATGCGGTCGATGAGCTCGCGTGACCACGCGGTCGGGCGGGCTTCGGGCGCTGCGGCGCTGGTCGGGGGGGCGAATGATTCCGCAAGCGGGGCCTTGTCGAGCTCCGGCAACGAGGCTTCGGTCGCGCGAGCCGCCGCTTGTGCCGGGCGGTTTGTTGGCGAGCGTGGCGGAGCTCGCGAGTCTTGCGGGCGCTGCCGCAGCAGGCGGATCAGCGAGATGCCGCCGAAGACGACGGCCATCAGCCAGGCCAGCGGTACGACGATCAGCGCCAGGCTGCCGAGCACGCGGCTGCTGCCGAACAGGGCGGGGATGATCACGGTGGCGGCAAGGACGCACACGGCCGCCATGGCGGCAGAGACCTTCCAGTCGGACGTGGCGGCGATCTCGATCAGGCCCGGATCGCGGCGGGACTTGCGGTAACGGCGGGACATGCCGCAATTATGCTTTGCGCGAATGCATTTGGCAGTTCCGAAGCAATGACATCCGCGAACTACTTCTCGGGTCTGGGCCGATTTGACGAGTGTGGTGCGAGGCGCGACGACCGCAGCCGCCGCGCCACTCGCTCGCCTCAGCGCATCTCGAACGCCTCGCGCCGGAAGCTCAGCCGACGTCCCCACTGCCGCGCCAGCCCGGCCTTGAGCTGGTCGCCGAAGCCGCGCGGGCCGCAGAACCAGACTTCCGCGCGCTGGCCGTCGGTGGCCGTGGCGGCGAGGCGCTCGGGGGTCAGGTCGTCGCCGTCGGCGCGGTCGTGGATGTGCAGGCTCACGCTCGGCAGCCCGGCGCACAGGCTGCGCAGGCGTTCGATGAAGGGGTCGTGCGCCGCGCCGCGGGTGCTGTAGTGCAGCTCCACCGCCGGGGCCGCGGCGGGGTCGGCGCGCAGGGCGTCGAGCCAGGCCAGGAAGGGGGTCACGCCGATGCCGCCGGCGACCCAGATCTGGCGCGCCTTGGGGTCCTGGCGGCCGAGCACGAAGCGGCCGTAGGGGCCTTCGATGGTGACCGCCTGGCCGACCGCGACGCGGCTGGCGAGCTGGCGGGTGTAGTCGCCCAGGGCCTTGATCTGAAAGGTGAGGCTGCGGTCGCCGTGGTCTGCGCTGGCGATGGTGAAGGGGTGCGAGCCCTCGAAGCCCTCGAGGCCGACGAAGGCGAACTGCCCGGCCTGGTGACCGCGCCAGGCGCCGTCGAGCCGGCACACGATCTCGGTGACGTCGGGGACGGGCGAGGACACGGCGGTGACCACGCCCTGCACCTTGCGGTCGTGGCCGATGCGGCCTGCCAGCGCGATGACCGAGGCGACCGTGCCCGCGGCCAGCAGCAGCGCGAGCAGCACGCCGACCGGCTGCGTCCAGTAGTCGGGCGGCGCCAGCACGGCGGCGTGGAAGGCGAGCAGCAGGTAGAACACCGGCATCGCGCGGTGCAGGTGGCGCCAGAACTTGTAGGGGAAGCGCTTCCACAGGCTGAGCACGACCATGGCCAGCACGAGGTAGATGGCGAACTCGCCGAGCTCCTCGCCGGCGTCGCGCAGCATCTCGTAGAGGCCGCCGAATTCGTCGTGCGCGGGCTTCCCGGCCTTGCCGTAGAGCGACTTGATGACGTCGTCGGACATCTCGATCAGCCAGTGCAGCGCGGCGAACACCGCAGCCAGGATGCCGGCCCACTTGTGCAGGCGGAAGATGCGGTCCATGCCGCCGAGCGGGCGCTCGAGCACGGTGGGACGGGTGGCGAGCACCATCGCCAGCGACATCAGGCCGATGGCGAGCAGGCCGCTGAGGTAGAGGCCCTGCTCGCGGACGAGCCAGGGCAGGGAGGCGCTGCCGCCGTCGAGGGCGGCGACGTTCAGCCCCCAGGCGAGGGCGAGGATGCCGATGAAGGCGGACAGGGCGGGGATCATGGCGAGGCCTCCCGGGTGGCTGGAATGAAGAAGGGGGCGCCGGCCGTGCCGTCGCCCCCTCGCGCAAGCGCTTACTTGGCGCGCTTGACCTCGGTCTTGAGGACGTCGCCGGTGACCGGATCGACATCCAGCTCCACGCGCTGTCCTTGCGGGTCGGTGGCCTTGACCTCGTACTTGTTCTTGTCGCGCTCGATCTCGCGGAAGTCGGTGTAGCCGGCGGCTTCGAGCTTGGTCTGGACGTCCTTCGGGCTCATCCAGTTGGATTGGGCGGCGGGGGCGGTCGCGGCGGCCGGGGTGGCAGCCGGGGCTGCGCTCTGGGCGAACGCGGGGGCGATGGCGGCGCCGGCGCCGATGAGTCCGCCGGTGAGGGCCAGGGTGGCGATGAGGGTGGTGGCACGCATGATGGCATCTCCTTGGTTGGGGGCGGTCCTGTCTTGACCGTGATGCCATGCTGCGCGCCGCTGCCTGAATCGATGCTGAAGGAGCCGTTCATCGCGCGTTCATCTTTGCCGCGACGGCGAAGGGGCGGATTGTGTCGACGGCGGCGGCGGCCGCCGCGGTTTCAGCCCGCCAGGCGCTGGTAGCGCGCCAGGCGCACGTCCACCGTCATCGTCAGCGCGCTGAGCGCCGCCGCGCGGGCGCGGCCTTCGGCGGTGGCGCGGTAGAGGTGGGGCGTCATCGCCAGCAGGGCGGCGATGGCGGCGGGGCCATCTACGTGGATCTGGAAGCGCAGGCTGTCGGTGCCGAGGTGCTCGAAGCCGGGCGGTGCGCTGCGGCTGGCTGGGCGTTCGGGCTTGAGGGTGGGGTAGATGACTTCGCGCAGCTCGCGCAGGTGATTGGGGCCGGCGTCGACCTGCAGCAGCTCGCCGCCGCGGCGCAGGACGCGGGCGAATTCGG
This sequence comes from Thauera phenylacetica B4P, assembly GCF_000310225.1. Lineage (GTDB taxonomy): Bacteria > Pseudomonadota > Gammaproteobacteria > Burkholderiales > Rhodocyclaceae > Thauera > Thauera phenylacetica. The sequence goes on along the minus strand of NZ_AMXF01000042.1, from coordinate 15,703 downwards.
GGTACACCGGAAAGCCGAACATGCACAGCACGCGGTCGAGCGTGGCCGGCAGCACCGGCAGGCCGGCGTTGCTGCCGACGATCCAGGTGGTGCTCGGGGCGGCGCTGGCGCTGGCGCCGGCCTGGCTGCGGGCGTCCTGAAGGTCCCGCTTCGCCGCCGCCTGCACCGCCCACTTCGAGATGTCGAGGCCGGCGAGCGCGAGCGGGCGCGCTTCGGCCGCGGCGGCCGCGGCGAGCTGGCGCAGGTAGTAGCCCTCGCCGCAGCCGGCGTCGAGGCAAGTGAGCGTGCGGCCCGGCACGGCGCCGGCGAGCACCGCCTGCGCCACCGCGTCGGCGATCGGCTTGTAATGCCCGGCCTCGAGGAAGCGCCGGCGCGCGGCGACCATCTCCTTGCTGTCGCCGGGGTCGCGCGAGCGCTTGTTCTGTACCGGAAGCAGGTTCACATAGCCCTGGGCGGCGAGGTCGAAGCAGTGCCCTTCGGGGCAGCGCAGGCTGACGGCCTGGCGTTGCAGCGGCGCGCCGTCGAGCGGGCAGGCGAGGGCGGTGAAGGGAAGGGCGGACATGGTCGGCGGTCGTCGATGGAGGCGGACGCGATGATAGGGGAGGCCGTGGCGTGGCGGCGAGCGGCCCGGCTGCGCGCGTCCCGGGCTACCATCGGGCGGATGACCGAGGAGCCCCGCCGATGCACGCATCCGAAACCTTGCTGAACACCCTGCGCCGGCCCGGCGTGCTGCCCGGCTCGGAGGGGGGCGTCGAGCTGATCGAGACCCACATCTCGTGGGTGCTGCTCGCCGGCGAGCACGCCTGGAAACTGAAGAAGCCGCTCGACCTCGGCTTCCTGGACTTTTCCACGCCGGCGCGCCGGCGCGAGGCCTGCGAGGCGGAGCTGCGGCTCAACCGCCGCACGGTGCCGGAGATCTACGAGGCGGTGGTGGCGGTGAGCGGCAGCCCCGAGGTGCCCCGCCTGGACGGCGGCGGCGCGCCCTTCGACTGGCTGCTGCGCATGCGCCGCTTCGACCAGGCCGGGCTGTTCTCGCGCCTGCTCGACGAGGGCCGGCTGGCGCCGGCGCTCTTCGATCGCCTCGCCCGCCACGTCGCCGAGTTCCACGCCGCCGCCGCGGTGGCGGTGCCGGGCGGGGGCTACGGCGACGCGGCCGCGGTGCATGCGCCGGTGCGGCAGAACTTCGCACAGATGCGCGAGCGCCTCGATCCTGGCGTCCATGCCGACCTGCTCGCGATGCTGGCCCGGGTGGAGGCCTGGGCCCAGGCGCAGTACGCCGCGCTCGCGCCGGTGTTCGCCGTGCGCCTGGCCGAGGGGCGGGTGCGCGAATGCCATGGCGACCTGCACCTGGGCAACCTGGTCGTGCTCGACGGCGAACCGCGCCTCTTCGACGCGATCGAGTTCAGCGCCGAGCTGCGCTGGACCGATGTCGTCGCCGACGTCGCCTTCCTGGTCATGGACCTGCAGGCGCGCGGGCGGCCCGCGCTGGGCTGGCGCTTCCTGAACGCCTGGCTGGAGCGCTGCGGCGACTACGCCGGCCTGCGCGTGCTGCCCTACTACCTGAGCTACCGCGCCATGGTGCGCGCCAAGATCGCCGCGATCCGCGCCACCCAGCTCGACGGCGCGGCGCGCGACGCGAGCGTGGACGAATGCCGGCGCTACCTCGCGCTCGCCGAGGCGCAGATGGCGCCGGGCGCGCCGGCCTTGCTGGTGGCCTGCGGGGTGTCGGGCGCGGGCAAGACCAGCCAGTCGCAGTCCCTGGTGGAGGCGGGCGGGGTGATCCGGGTGCGCGCCGACGTCGAGCGCAAGCGCCTCGCCGGCCTGTCGGCGGAGGCGACGAGCGGCTCCGCCCTCGGCGGCGGGCTGTACACGCCGGAGGCGACCGTGCAAACCTATGCGCGCCTGGCCGAGCTGGCGCGCGTGGTGCTCGAGGCCGGGCGCCCGGTGCTGGTCGACGCCACCTTCCTCGAGCACGCCCGGCGCGCCGCCTTCGCGAGGCTCGCGCACGAGCTGGGCGTGCCCTTCGCGATTCTCGCCTTCGATGCGCCCGAGGACGTCTTGCGCGCGCGCGTGCGCGCCCGCCTGGCAGCCGGCGGCGACGCCTCCGAGGCCGACGAGGGCGTGCTCGAGGCGCAGCTGCGCAGGCGCGAGGGCTTCGCTGCCGAGGAACTCGCGCGCGTTCTGCCGATCGATACCGGGTCGGCGCCCGATTGGCGCAGCCTGCTGCCGGCGCTGTCGCGGCTGTGGCCGGGGGCCCCCCGGATGGACAGCCCGCCCCTCACCCACTGAACGCGCCTCGCGGCGCGACCGGACCGCCCGCGCACGGCGGCCGGGCAAGGCCACACAGAGAACCCTGCACTCGATGGATACCCTCACCCACGCCCTCTCCGGCGCCCTCGTCGGTCGCATGCTCGCCGGGCGCCGGCCTGCCGTCGACGCCCGGGCGGCGAACGCCGCGCAGGTGCCGGTCTGGCAGATGGTGGTCGCCGGCACCGCGGCGGCCATCTTTCCCGACCTCGACTTCGTGCTCGGCTGGATCTCCGAACTCACCTACCTGCGCGGCCACCGCGGCGTCACCCACTCGCTGATCCTGCTGCCGCTGTGGGGTCTGCTGATCGCCTGGCTGCTGGCGCGCTTCTGGCAGCGCGGCGGGCGCGCCGGCGCCGGCTGGCGGTCCTTTTACCTCGTGGTGTGCAGCGCGCTCTTCGTGCACATTCTCGGCGACCTCATCACCCAGTTCGGCACCATGATCCTGGCGCCCTTCTCCGACCAGCGCTTCGGCTGGGGCACCACCTTCATCATCGACCTGCCCTTCACCGGCATCATCGTGGCAGGCCTGCTCGCCAGCGCGCTGTGGCGCAGCAGCCGGGTGCCGGCGGCGACCGCGCTGGTGCTGCTCGCCGGCTGGGTGGGCGTGCAGGCGATGGGCCGCGCCGAGGCCATCGACGCCGCGCGCGCCTACGCCGCCGCGAACGGCATCGAGGCGGTCGAGGTCGACGCCGCGCCGCGTCCGGCCTCGCCCTTCAACTGGACCGCGATCGTGTTCGACGGCGAGCGCTACCACTACGCCCACATCAACACCCGGCGCAGCGAGCCGCTCGTCGCCACCGAGGACGACAACTTCATCCGCCGCTTCTCCGCGCCCTATATGCCGCTGGCGATGGCGCAGTGGGAGGTGCGCGAGCGCTTCGGCAACGGCAGCACGCGCGCGCTCGCCGAGCAGGTGTGGAACGCCGAGGACTTTGCCTTCTACCGCTGGTTCGCGATGTTCCCGGTACTCGACCATGCGGGCGAGGGGGCGGACGGCGAGCGTTGCGCCAGCTTCAAGGACCTGCGCTTCCTCACCCCGGGGCGCGACCGCCAACCCTTCATCTACGGCCTGTGCAACGTCGCCGACGGCTGGCGCCTGTTCGAGCGCGAGGCCGGTGGGCTGCGCTGGATCGATCCGCGATGACGGCGCCGACGGACGACCCGCACGATCCGCGATCCGCGCCCGCGCCTGTGGGAGCGAGCTTGCCCGCGAACGCCGCGCCCGAAGCCCCCGAATCCGCCCCCAGGCCCCCGCGTTGGCGGCGCTGGGCGGTCGAGATCGGCCTCTTCTTCGCCGTCTTCTTCGCCATCCAGGCCTGGATGGCGCGCGACGTGCCCGCCGGCCCCGCCCCGGATTTCGCCACCGTCGCCGCCGACGGCCGTGCACTCAGCCTCGCCGAGTGGCGTTCCGCCCATCTGGGCCAGGCGGTGGGCGTGTATTTCTGGGCCGAGTGGTGCCCGATCTGCACCGCGCAGCAGGGTACGATCGAGGGCGTGCAGGCCGACTATCCGGTGCTCACCGTCGCCATGCAGTCGGGCGGCGCGGCCGCCGTGAAGTCGGTGCTCGCCGAACGCGGTCTCGACTGGACCACCGCCATCGACGCCGACGGTCGCATCGCCCAGACCTACGGGCTGCGCGGCGTGCCGGCCTTCGTCATCGTCGACCCGGCCGGCCAGATCCGCTCGGTGTCGCTCGGCTACACCACGGGCTGGGGGCTGCGGGCAAGGTTGTGGTGGGCGGGTTTGAGTTCTTGAGGAGCAGCAAATGGGCGCACCCGGACTGATCGCCGCCTTCACCGCCGGTGCAGCCACGCTCGCCGGCGGGCGGGCGCTGGTGCATTGGGGGATCCGCAAGGGCCTGGCGGCGCCGCGGGTGCCGCATCACACGGAGCCTGGCGCGCTCGGGCTGGCGTTCGAGACGCTGCGCATCGGCACCGAGAACGGCAAGTCGCTGCATGCGTGGTTCATCCCCGGGCCGGCTCGCGCCGCAGTGGCCGAAGCGGAGGTGGCGACCGCCGCCGCGCCGGCGGTACTGGTGATGCACGGCTGGGGCGGCAACGCGGCGCTGATGCTGCCGCTCGCCCGGCCGCTGCACGAGGCCGGCTACGCGACCCTGTTCGTCGATGCGCGCTGCCACGGCGCGAGCGACGACGACAGCTTCGCCTCGCTGCCGCGCTTTGCCGAGGACACCGAACACGCCTTCGCGTGGCTCTCCACGCGCGCGGGTGTCGACCCCGCGCGCATCGCCCTGCTCGGCCATTCGGTCGGTGCCGGCGCGGTGCTGTTCGCGGCCTCGCGCACGCCGCAGGTTGCTGCGGTGGTCAGCGTGGCGGCGTTCTCGCACCCGGCGGCGATGATGCGGCGCTGGCTGGCGGCCAAGCGCATCCCCGAGAAGCCGGTCGGGCGCTACATCCTCGACTACGTGCAGAAGACCATCGGCCACCGTTTCGACGACATCGCGCCGGTGACCACGATCGCGCGCATCCGCCGTCCGGTGCTGCTGGTGCACGGTGCGGACGACGAGGTGGTGCCGATCGACGAGGCCATGCAGATCTACGCCATGCGCGGCGACACCCCGGTCGAGCTGATGACGCTGACGGGCGACCACGAATCCTTTGCCGACCTCGAGCACCACATGGGGCGCTTGGTGGGGTTTCTCGACCGCGTGCTGGCCGTGGGGCCCTCCGGTTTGTAGAATCGACCCTCCTTCCCATCCTCCGGCGTGCATTCCGGCCGGAAAAACAAGCACAACACGGAGACCTCCTCATGCAGAAACGCCGCTTCACCGCCCTCATCGCCGGCCTCGCCGCCTCCGCCGCGCTCGGCTTCTCGCTGCCGGCCGCGGCCCAGCAGTACAAGGACGAATACAAGCTCTCCACCGTGCTCGGCGAGGCCTTCCCCTGGGGCTGGGGCGCCAAGCGCTGGGCCGATCTGGTCGCCGAGAAGACCGAGGGCCGCATCAAGATCAAGGTCTATCCGGGCACGTCGCTGGTGTCGGGCGACCAGACCAAGGAATTCACCGCGCTGCGCCAGGGCATCATCGACATGGCGGTGGGCTCGACCATCAACTGGTCGCCGCAGGTCAAGGAGCTCAACCTCTTCGCGCTGCCCTTCCTGATGCCCGACCACAAGGCCATCGACGCGCTCACGCAAGGCCGCGTCGGCACGAAGATGTTCGAGATCCTCGCCGAGCGTGACGTGGTGCCGCTGGCCTGGGGCGAGAACGGCTTCCGTGAGGTCTCCAACTCGAAGAAGCCGATCCGCACGCCGGACGACGTCAAGGGCATGAAGATGCGCGTGGTGGGCTCGCCGCTGTTCCTCGCCACCTTCAACGCCCTCGGCGCCAACCCGACGCAGATGAGCTGGGCCGACGCCCAGCCGGCGATGGCGACCGGCGCGGTCGACGGCCAGGAGAACCCGCTCGCCGTGTTCAACGCCGCCAAGCTGCACACCGTGGGGCAGAAGAACCTGACCCTGTGGGGCTACGTCGCCGACCCGCTGATCTTCGTGGTCAACAAGAACGTGTGGAACTCGTGGTCCGAGGCCGACCGCAAGGCGGTGTCCGAGGCCGCGCAGCAGGCCGCCAAGGAAGAGATCGCCCGCGCCCGCGCCGGCATCTCGGCGGGCGACGACGCGCTGTTGAAGGAGATCGAGGCCAACGGCGTGGCGGTGGTGCGCCTGTCGGACGCCGAGCGCGACGCCTTCCGCACCGCCACCGCCGGCGTGTACAAGGAATGGGCCGAGAAGATCGGTGCCGACCTGGTCAAGCAGGCCGAGGAAGATATCGCCAAGCGCTGACCCTGGACTGTGTCCGGCGCTGCCCTCGCGGGCGGTGCCGGGCGCTTGCTGTGGCCGATGCAAGTTCGTTTTCGCGGGCAAGCCCGCTCCCGCGGTGCCGGGTGCGCCGGTCAGCCGTGTGGGAGCGGGCTTGCCCGCGAATGTTTTTAACCGTAGTGAGTTGCCCCAATCCGCCAGGCGCCATTGCGCCCACGGATGAAGCGTTCCATGACCCCCGAAATCCCAGATTCCGCACCCGCCGAGCACCCGCCCTACACCATCGAGCAGACCCTCTCCGGCATCGTCATGGGCCTGATCGTGCTGATCACCTTCGGCAACGTGCTGGCGCGCTACTTCACCTCGCAGTCCTTCGCCGCGACCGAGGAGTTCTCGATCGCGCTGCTGATCGTGCTGTCCTTTCTTGGTTCGTCGGCGGCCTTCGCCTTCGATCGCCACATCCGGGTCGACTTCTTCGTGCGCAAGCTGCCGCCGGGCTTGCGCGCGTTCGCCGACTGGCTGTCGTTCGCGGTCACCGCCAGCCTGTTCGCCTTCATCGCCTTCTACGCCGGCAAGCTCACCTGGGACCAGTACCGCTTCGAGGAGACCTCGCCCGCGCTCGGCGTGCCGCAGTGGTGGTACACGGTTTGGATGCCGGTGCTGGCGGTGGCGCTGGTGTTGCGCCTGGTGATCACCCGGCTGCGGCGGCGCTCGCCGCCTCCCGAGGGGGATGCGCGCGGTGACGCGAGGGCCGCCCAATGATCGGCACCGTCCTCATCGGCCTCTTCCTGCTCGCGCTGGTCGCGGGCATGCCGCTCGCCACCGGCCTTGGCGTGGCGAGCATCGCGGTGCTGGCGCTGGCGGGCTTCGACCAGCTCGCGGTGCCGACCAACATCTACGCCGGCATCGCCAAGTACCCGCTGCTGGCGATCCCGATGTTCATCCTCGCCGGCATGATCTTCGAGTGCTCGGGGGTGGCGATCCGCCTGGTGCGCTTCGTCACCGCGATCGTCGGCGAGTGGACGGGCTCGCTCGCGGTGGTGGCGGTGCTGGTGTCGATGCTGCTCGGCGGCATTTCCGGCTCCGGTCCGGCTGATGCGGCCGCGGTGGCGGCGGTGATGCTGCCGTCGATGATCGCGCGCGGCTATCCCAAGGGCTTCTCGGCCGGCCTGATCGCCGCCTCGGGTTCGACCGCGATCGTGATCCCGCCCTCGGTGGCTTTCATCGTCTACAGCGTGATGGTGCCGGCGGCCACGGTGCCGGCGCTGTTCGCGGCCGGCCTGTTCCCGGGCATGATCGCCGCGCTGTGCCTGCTGGTGCCGGCGATCGTCATCAGCCGCAAATATGGCTTCGGCCGCGACTACAAGGCCGAACGCCCGCCGCTGGGCAAGAGCTTCATCGACGCGATCTGGGGCCTGCTGGCGCCGGTGATCATCCTCGGCGGCCTGCGCACCGGCATCTTCACGCCCACCGAGGCGGCGGTGGTGGCGGTGGCCTACGGCATCTTCGTGGGCATGGTGGTGTATCGCAGCATCAGCTTCCGAGGCCTGTTCCGCGTGCTGGTCGAGGCCGGCGAACTGTCGGCGGTGGTGCTGATGATCATCGGCATCGCCTCGGTGTTCGCCTGGGCAGGCAACACGCTCGGCATCTTCGACGTCGCGGCCAGGGCGCTGGTCGGGCTGCACTCGAGCGAGTGGCTGATGCTGCTGTCGATCAACCTGCTGCTGCTCGCCGCGGGGATGTTCCTCGACGCGATCTCGATCTTCCTGATCCTGCTGCCACTGCTGGTGCCGATCGCGATCGCGATGGGCTGGGACCTGGTGTGGTTCGGCGTGATGATGACGATCAACCTCGCCATCGGCCAGTTCACGCCGCCGATGGCGATCTCGCTGATGATCACCTCGCGCATCGCCGGTATCGGCATGGAGGAGACCTTCAAGTGGGTCGTCTGGCTGGTGCTGGCGATGGGCGCCGGGCTGGCGCTGATGATCGTGTTCCCGCAGCTCGCGCTGTGGCTGCCGGGGAAGCTCGGCTACCTGTAGCCACGGGCTCCCCGGTCCCCTCAATCCGGCTGGTCGAGCAGGTCGTCGATGGCGATCTGGATGCGCTGCGCGACGCGCGCGCGGTCGAGCCCGGGGTTGCGGATGGTGCGCACGAGCAGGCCTTCGAAGAGGCTGGCGAGCACCTCGACCATGTGCTCGATCGCGGCCGGCGTGTCCTGGTGGCCGGCGGCGCGGCGGATCTCGCCGATGGTGATCGCGAGCTCGCGCCGGCAGGTGGCGTCGGCCTCGCGCACGATCTGCGCCACGCGCGGGTTGCGGGCGGCTTCGGCGACGATCTCCAGCTTGAGCGCGGCGCCGGCGGGGTCGAGCTGGTCGGCCACGCCCTCGGCGGCGCGCTCGATCAGCGCCGCGCGCACGTTGCAGGCGGCGCGCAGCTCGGCGGTGAGGGTGAGCAGGCTCTCCAGGTCCTGCGCCACGATCGCCGCGATGATGGCTTCCTTGTTGTCGAAATAGTGATAGATGTGGCCGGGGCTCATGCCGGCGGTCTTCGAGATCTGCGCGATGCTGGCGCCGTGGAAGCCGTGCTCGCGGAAACACTGTGCGGCGGCGTGCAGGATCTGCTGGCGGCGCGCGGTGGCACGCGAGGCATCGGTGGAGGCGGAGGCGTCGGGGAGTTTCATGCTGGACGGATCTGTGGCGAGCGCCTTCCGCAGGGCGAAAGCGCGCTCGCGATGAAATGAGAATCGGCTTGCGATGCGGCAAACCATAACATAGAATGAGCGTTCGATCTAGAATAACCATTCGAACGGCAGGGCGTCCGGATGCTGCGTCAGTGGCGCGGCCGGCGTTGCCGTTTCCCGCGTTCACGAGGCTCCCATGCAGATGCTTTCCCTTTCCAGGCCGGCCGTTGCGCTCGTCCTGAGCAGCCTGTTCCTTGCCGCCTGCGGTGGCGGCAAGGAACAGGCCGCCACCGCAGGCGCCCCGCCGCAGGCGCCGGCGGTGACGGTGATGACGGTCGCCAGCGGCAGCGTGCCGATGGTCACCGAGCTGCCCGGTCGTACCACGCCCTACCTGATCGCCGAGCTGCGCCCGCAGGTCACCGGCATCCTCACCCAGCGCGCCTTCGACGAGGGCAGCGAGGTCAAGGCCGGGCAGGTTCTCTACCGCATCGACGACGCTCCCTACCAGGCCGCCCACGACAGCGCCAAGGCCGCGCTCGCCCGCGCCGAGGCCAACGCCCAGGTGGCGCGCATCAAGGCCGAGCGCCACGCCGGGCTGGTGAAGATCGACGCCGTCAGCAAGCAGGCCAACGACGACGCCCAGGCCGGACTCAAGCAGGCCCAGGCCGAGGTCGCGGCGGCGAAGGCGGCGCTCGACAAGGCGAAGATCGATCTCGACTACACGCGGCTCAAGTCGCCGATCGCCGGGCGCATCGGGCGCTCGGCGGTGACGCCGGGCGCGCTGGTCACCGCCAACCAGGCGCAGGCGCTCGCCACCGTGCAGCAGCTCGACCCGATCTACGTGGACCTGACCCAGTCGAGCGCCGACATGCTGCGCCTGCGCGCCGAGATCGCCGCCGGCCGCCTGCAGGCGGGTGCGAAGGGCGAGGTGCCGGTGAGGCTGATCCTCGAGGACGGCAGCGAATACCCCGTCGAGGGCCGCCTGGCGCTCTCCGAGGTCACCGTGGATGCAGGCACCGGCAGCGTGACCCTGCGTGCGCGCTTCGCCAACGCGGACGGCGTGCTGCTGCCCGGCATGTACGTCCGCGCCCGCCTGCCGCAGGGTACGCGCAGCGAGGCCATCCTGGTGCCGCACAAGGCGCTGTCGCGCGACCCGCTCGGCAACGCGCTGGTGATGGTGGTCGATGTCGAGAGCAAGGTCGAGGCGCGCCCGGTGAAGGTGGCGCAGTCGCTCGGCTCGGACTGGGTGGTGACGGGTGGCCTGACGGCCGGCGAGCGCATCATCGTCGAGGGGCTGCAGAAGGCCCGCCCGGGCACGCCGGTGCAGGTGCAGGAGGCCGGGGCGGGTGCGCCGCCGGCCGCCGCGCCTGCGGCCAAGGCCAGCTGAGGTAGCCGACCATGGCCCGTTTCTTCATCGACCGACCCATCTTCGCCTGGGTCATCGCGATCGTCATCATGCTGGCGGGCGCCCTGTCCATCCAGCAGCTGCCGGTGTCCCAGTACCCGTCGATCGCGCCGCCGGCGATCGTCATCAACGCCCGCTACCCCGGCGCCTCCGCCAAGGCGGTGGAAGACTCGGTGACGCAGATCATCGAGCAGAAGCTCACCGGCCTCGACGGCCTGCTGTACATGAAGTCGACCAGCGACGCCTACGGCAACGCCTCGACCACGCTCACCTTCTCCGCCGACACCGACCCGGACATCGCCCAGGTGCAGGTGCAGAACAAGATGCAGACCGCGCTGCCGCTGCTGCCGCAGGCCGTGCAGCAGCAGGGGGTGACGGTCGCCAAGTCGGCGATGAACTTCCTGATGGTGGTCGGCTTCGTGTCGGCGGACAACTCGATGACCGGCACCGACCTGTCCGACTTCCTGGTGTCCTCGGTGCAGGACCCGCTGTCGCGCGTCGATGGCGTGGGCGAGGTGCAGGTGTTCGGCGCGCAGTACGCGATGCGCGTGTGGATGGACCCGGCCAAGCTCACCAACTACCGCCTCACCCCGGGTGACGTGCGCACCGCGCTGGTGGCGCAGAACACCCAGGTGTCCGCCGGCCAGCTCGGCGGCACGCCGGCGCTGCCCGGCCAGGGCTTCACCGCCACCATCACCGCCCAGAGCCGTCTGCAGACCGTGCAGGAGTTCGAGGACATCCTGCTGCGCAGCAGCACGCAGGGTGGCGAGGTGCGCCTGAAAGACGTCGCGCGCATCGAGATCGGCGCCGAGAACTACGGCACCGTCGCACGCTTCAACGGCCAGCCGGCCGCGGGTGTCGGCGTGCGCCTGGCCTCGGGCGCCAACGCGCTCGACACCGCCACCGCGGTGCGCGCCAGGCTCGACGAGATGAAGCGCTACTTCCCCGAAGGCGTGGAGTACGTGGTGCCCTACGACACCACGCCCTTCGTCAAGATCTCGATCGAGTCGGTGGTGATGACGCTGATCGAGGCGGTGGTGCTGGTCTTCCTGGTGATGTACCTGTTCCTGCAGAACTTCCGCGCCACGCTGATCCCGACCATGGCGATCCCGGTGGTGCTGCTCGGCACCTTCGGCCTGATGGCGGCGTTCGGCTTCTCGATCAACACCCTGACCATGTTCGGCATGGTGCTGGCGATCGGCCTGCTGGTGGACGACGCCATCGTGGTGGTCGAGAACGTCGAGCGCGTGATGACCGAGGAGGGCCTACCGCCCAAGGAAGCGACCAAGCGCTCGATGGACCAGATCACCAGCGCGCTGATCGGCATCGGCCTGGTGCTGTCGGCGGTGTTCGTGCCGATGGCCTTCTTCGGCGGCTCGACCGGCGTGATCTACCGCCAGTTCTCGATCACCATCGTGTCGGCGATGGGCCTGTCGGTGCTGGTGGCCATCGTGTTCACCCCGGCGCTGTGCGCCACCATGCTCAAGCCGGTGCAAAAGGGCCACGAGCATGGCGAAGGTGGCCTGTTCGGCCGGTTCTTCCACTGGTTCAACCTCAAGTTCCACAACGGCACCCAGCGCTACGAGCGCAGCGTGGGCGGCATCCTCAAGCGCAGCGTGCGCTTCCTCGCCATCTACCTCGCCATCGTCGCGGTGCTCGGCCTGCTCTTCGTGCGCATGCCGACCTCCTTCCTGCCCGAGGAAGACCAGGGCGTGATGTTCAACCAGGTCATGCTGCCCGCCGGCGCCACCCAGGAGCGCACGCTCGAGGTGCTGAAGAAGGTCGAGGACCACTTCCTCGAGAACGAGAAGGACACCGTGCGCGCCATCTTCACCGTCGCCGGCTTCTCCTTCGGCGGCAGCGGCCAGCACATGGGCATCGGCTTCGTGAACCTGAAGCACTGGGACGAGCGCAGCGCGCCCGGCCAGGACGTCAAGTCGATCGCCGGGCGCGCGATGGGCGCGTTCGCGCAGATCCGCGAGGCCATGGTGTTCGCCTTCGTGCCGCCGGCGGTGATCGAACTCGGCACCTCGGGTGGCTTCACCGTGCAGATGCAGGACCGCTCCGGTTTGGGTCACGAGGCTCTGCTCGCTGCGCGCAACCAGTTCCTCGGCATGGCGGCGCAGGACAAGCGCCTCGTCGGCGTGCGCCCCAACGGCCAGGAGGACATGCCGGAGCTCAAGCTCGACATCGACCACGCCAAGGCGGGGGCGCTCGGCCTGTCGGTCGCCGACATCAACGACACCTTGTCCACCGCCTGGGGCGGCAGCTACATCAACGATTTCCTCGACCGCGGCCGCATCAAGAAGGTCTATCTGCAGGGCGATGCGGGCTCGCGCATGACGCCCGAGGACCTCGACAAGTGGTACGTGCGCAACAAGGCGGGCGACATGGTGCCGTTCTCGGCCTTCGCCACCGCGCACTGGACCTATGGCTCGCCGCGCCTGGAGCGCTTCAACGGCCAGCCCTCGATGGAGCTGCTCGGCCAGGCCGCGCCCGGGCTGTCGTCCGGCGAGGCGATGCAGGCGGTCGAGGAGATCATGGCGAAGCTGCCCCCGGGCATCGGCTACGACTGGTCGGGCACCTCGTACGAGGAGCGCCGCTCCGGCTCGCAGGCGCCGGCGCTGTACGCGCTGTCGCTGCTGGTGGTGTTCCTGTGCCTGGCGGCGCTGTACGAGAGCTGGTCGGTGCCCTTCGCGGTGATGCTGGTGGTGCCGCTCGGCGTGCTCGGCGCGCTGCTCGCCGCCAGCGGGCGCGGGCTGTCGAACGACGTGTATTTCCAGGTCGGCCTGCTCGCCACCATCGGCCTGTCGTCGAAGAACGCGATCCTGATCGTGGAGTTCGCCAAGGCGCAGATGGAGGAGGGCAAGGATCTGCTCACCGCCACGCTCACCGCGGTGCGCATGCGTCTGCGCCCGATCATCATGACCTCGCTCGCCTTCGGCTTCGGCGTGCTGCCGCTGGCGATCGCCACCGGCGCCGGCGCCGGCAGCCAGAACGCGATCGGCACCGGCGTGCTCGGCGGCACCATCGGCGCGACGCTGCTCGGCCTGTTCTTCGTGCCGCTGTTCTACGTCGTGATCAAGCGCGTTTTCCCGGACAAGCCCAAGGACGCGGCCGTGGTGCCGACCGCCCAGGAGGGACGTTGAAATGAGTGAATACCGTGCAAACATCGCCGCCGGACGGGCAGGGGCGCTCGTGACCGAGGCCGCTCTCGCTGGGGCCGGTCGGTCGGCGCAACAGCCCGCGGGCCGGCTGGCTGCGGGCGGCGCCCGTCTGCCGCTGCGCGGCCTGCTGGTGGCGCTGGCCACTACCCTGCTCGGCGCGTGCTCGATGATTCCGGTCTTCGAGCGCCCCGCGGCGCCGGTGCCGGCGAGCTTCCCGCAGGCCCAGCCCAGCGCGGCCCCAGCGGTTGCGCCGCCGGCCGACACCATCGCCTGGCGCGACTACTTCGCCGACGAACGCCTGCGCAACGTCATCGCGCTCGCGCTCGACAACAACCGCGACCTGCGCGTGGCGGCGCTCAACATCGAGCGTGCGCGCGCCCAGTACGGCATCCAGCGCGCCGACCTGTTCCCGTCGATCGCGGTCAACGGCGGGCAGAACGCGCAGCGCGTGCCGGGCGACCTGAGCATGAGCGGGGACTCGACGGTCAGCCGCCAGTACTCGGCCAACCTCGGTTTCGCCAGCTACGAGCTCGACTTCTTCGGCCGCGTGCGCAGCCTGGAGGAGCAGGCGCTGCAGACCTACCTCGGCACCGAGGAGGCCCGCCGCAGCGCGCAGATCAGCCTGGTGGCCGAGGTCGCCAACGCCTGGCTGCGCCTGGCCGCCGATCGCGAGCGCCTGGCGCTGGCGAGGGGCACGCAGCAGACCCGCCAGGAATCCCTCGATCTGGTGCGGCGCAGCTTCGAGCTGGGGGCAGTGTCCGCCCTCGATGTGCATCAGGCCGAGACCTTGCTGCAGAGTGCGCGCGCCGATGCAGCGCGCTTCGAGACCGTGGTTGCCCAGGACCAGAACGCGCTGGCGCAACTGGTCGGCGCCGGTGTTCCGGCCACGCTGTTGCCGGACGGGCTCGAGCAGGCGGTCGCCACGGTGGCGGAGCTTCCCGCCGGGGTGCCTTCCGAGGTGCTGACGCGTCGCCCCGACATCGTGCAGGCCGAACGTGCCCTGCTGGCGGCCAACGCCAGCATCGGTGCCGCACGCGCCGCTTTCTTCCCGCGCATCACGCTGACCGCCACCGCCGGCACCGCGAGCAGCTCGCTCGACGGCCTCTTCGACGGCGGCTCGGGCGCCTGGAGCTTCGTGCCGCAGTTGCGCCTGCCGATCTTCGAGGCCGGCCGGCTGCAGGCCAGCCTGGATCTCGCCGAGATCCAGCGCGACATCAACGTCGCCCAGTACGAGAAGGCGATCCAGTCCGCCTTCCGCGAGGTGGCCGATGCCCTTGCCGAGCGCGCGACCGTCACCGAGCGCATCGACGCCCGGCGCAAGCAGTTGGCGGCGACGCAGAACACCCTGAAGCTGTCCGACGCGCGCTACCGCGGTGGCGTCGACAGCTATCTGAGCCTGCTCGATGCCCAGCGCAGCCTGTACGCGGCAGAGCTGGAGCTGATCGGCGTCCGCCTCATCGAGGCGACCAACCGTGTCGAACTCTACAAGGCGCTCGGCGGCGGCTGGCAGTGAGGCGTGAGGCGTGAGGCGTGAGGCGTGAGGCGTGAGGGGCGTTACACTGCCTGGCCATGTACACCGCCTCCACGCCCCCCGCCGACACCGACCGCCGCATCCCGGTGACCCTGCTCACCGGTTTCCTCGGTGCCGGCAAGACCACGCTACTCAACCACCTGCTGCGCCAGCCGCAGATGGAGGGCAGCGCGGTCCTGATCAACGAGTTCGGCGCGATCGGCGTCGACCACCACCTGGTGGAGAAGGTCGACGAGAGCCTGGTCGTGCTCGATTCCGGCTGCATCTGCTGCAGCGTGCAGGGCGACCTCGTGCGCGCGCTCAAGGGCCTCTTCATGCGCGCGCTGCGGCGCGAGCTGAAGGGCCTGCGCCGGGTGCTGATCGAGACCACCGGCCTGGCCGACCCGGCGCCGGTGATCCACACCCTGATGGCCGAGCCCTTCCTGTCCGAGCGCTACCGGCTCGACGGCGTGGTGACCGCGGTCGATGTCACCCATGCGCTCGATCAACTCGGCCAGCACAACGAGGCGGTGCGCCAGGTCGCGATGGCCGATCGGCTGCTGCTGACCAAGTGCGACCTGGCTTCCGCCGGGCAGCGCGCAGCGGTCGCGGCGGGCGTCGCCCGGCTCAACCCGGGCGCGCGGCAGGTGGAGGTCGCAGGCGGCGCCGTCGCCGCCGACGAGGTGTTCGGCTGCGGGCTCTACGATCCGACCGGCAAGCTCCCCGACGTCGCTGCCTGGCTGGGCGAGGAGGCGGTGCTTGCCGCCCGGCGCGCGCCTGCGGCGCCGGTGTGGTCGCGTGCGGGCACGAGGACGTCCGCCGCAACGCACGGCGCCACGGATGGCGCCGGCGGC
>NZ_AMXF01000041.1 GCF_000310225.1 Thauera phenylacetica B4P | reverse complement strand
GCTGCGGGCCGCGGCAGTGGCAGTTCACCGATGTCGACCGAAGCGAACCTATTCATCTCGATAGCATTGGGATGAGCTTGGAAGGCTTGCCGGGGTTCGGGTATCGATAGCGAAGTTCGAGTTCTCGAGGGGCAGGTGAGCGTGGAGGTCTACGAGATCACCCCTCGCAGTGCTCAACTCTATGTTCGCTGGTCTTGAGCGGGGACCCTAATCATCCCGTAGACATACGGGACGCGGCGCCCCCTGGTCGGTAGCTGCAACGACAACTGGTCGGCCTTTGCGGTCGTTAATGCCAACAAGCTAGAATGGCCGCTATCCACATCAAAACCAGCCATGGTCGCAGGGAGGGGGCTTCAGGGATGGAAAGAAGTAGACATGCGACCGTATTGATGAGTGGCGGAATTGATTCCGCTGCATGTGCGGCGTTCCTTATCGACCAAGGCCTTGAGGTATCAGCGGTCTTCGTGGACCATGGCCAAGCTGCCGCCGATTTTGAGCGCAGCGCGGTGCGGTCACTTGCTATCGCGCTCGAAATTCAAGTTCAAGAATTAGCCCTTACGGGCGCCGCTCCATTTGGTTGCGGCGAACTTGTCGGCCGCAACGCTTTCCTTGTCTTTTCCGCGATATTGGCAACCCGAGCACGATCAAGTCGAATCGCGCTCGGGCTGCACGCGGGGACGCCGTACTACGATTGCTCGCCGGCTTTTGTCGATACGATCAATCGCTCCGTCGCCGAATACACCGACAATGCCGTCCGAGTGGTCGCGCCGTTCATTGAATGGACTAAGCGCGAGGTGTACGACTATTTCATCCACGCAGGCTTGCCCATCGAGATGACATATAGCTGTGAGTACGGCGGCGCGCCCACCTGTGGAAGGTGCGCATCGTGTCAGGACAGAAAGGCGCTGCAATGCTAGCGAAACGCCGGTCACTGAAGCTAAATGGGATTGAGGTCGAGCGCACTCCTCTGCTCGTGCCTTCGTTTTCTAGCAAGGGCTTTCCCGACGTTCACAAGATTATCGAGTCCTGTTCGGAGTTGATCGAAGGCGTCACTCTTGTCAGTGCGTACGACATTCATTACGGCAAGGTACGCCCCCCTATTGACTTTCCCTCCTTGATCTTTCTCGACAGCGGCGGGTACGAAGCATCAAAGGATGCCGAACTCTCCGACCTCGGGGACCGGGAGCATAACCCAAAGCCCTGGACGAAGGAGATGCACGAAGGCGTTCTTGCGAAGTGGCAGTCACCAGTCCCCAGCGTACTGATTAGCTACGACCATCCCAAGGCACGCGTCGGGTTCGCCGAGCAGATTGAGCGCGGGCGAACTATGGCGCCTGGACGCACCGACGTTCTGCGAGAGCTGCTGCTCAAGCCCGAGAAGGAGTCTCAGACCCAGCTGCATGTCGACGACTTGCTGCGGCATGTTCATCGCCTTGCCGACTTCGACATCATTGGCGTCACCGAGAAAGAGATCGGCAACTCTCTCGTGGACCGGATGAAGAACATTGCCAAGTTGAGACGGGCCCTGACGGCTGCAGGAATCGAAATCCCGATCCACGTCTTCGGCAGTCTGGATACGATTTCAACTCCCATGTACTTTCTCTCTGGAGCCGATATCTTTGACGGCTTGACGTGGCTGCGGTTCGCATTCCATGAGGGGGTGACGATCTACAAACACAACTTCGGCGCCCTGCGACTTGGCGTCACGACCAAGGCACATATGGTAGACGCTCGATGCTGGCATCAGAACTACTACTACATGAATGAGCTGCAGTTGGAGATGCGGAGATTCTTGGCATCAGAGGACTTCAGCTCATTCAAGTATCACGGCGACATGTTCAAGACCTCATTGCAGAGCGCGCTTGAGGCATTGGGAGATCAGTAATGGGCGGCAGCGGTGGCGGATCTACCTTCAGGTACAGGAGCCCAGAGGAACTGAGAGACGCAGTTCGCAAGGCCGAAGACGACTCATCGGTTAAGCAATTCGAGGTCGAACTGGCTGGCACCTTGTCGGAACTACTTGGTGCGTACAACAGCAGGGATGCGCAAGCGGTCCGAGAGCGCCTTAGTGACATTCGCGCCGCGTTGCAGGACGAGATTGAGGGGACGTTTGACTCGCTTTTTGGCGGCTCAGTTGCCAAGCATACATATGTCGATGGACTGAGCGATATAGACTCGCTTATTCTTCTCAACGACTCTGACCTTGAGAACCATAGCCCCCAGCGTGCGCTTGAGAAGATGACCACCATCATTAAGGCGGCCATGCCTGCGTCTGCCACGGTCACGCACGGACAAATGGCAGTGACAGTGGACTATGGAGACGGGATGGTCGTTCAACTCCTGCCGGCGATAAGGGGCGCTGACGGACATCTTCATGTCCCTTCGTCACGACGTGATGCTTGGTCTCAAATCAATCCGATGGCATTTCGGGATGTTCTAAGCGCCCGTAACGCCGCCTGTGGAGGCAAGCTGGTGCCTACAATCAAGCTCGCCAAGGCCATCAATGGCGAGCTACCTGAAGGTCAGCGCCTGAGCGGTTATCACATGGAGAGCTTGGCGATTGCAGCGTTTCGAAGCTATGCAGGCGAAAAGACAACCTCCGCGATGCTGCCGACCTTCTTCGATCGCGCTCGTGACCTGGTCCTCTCCCCAATGAAGGACAGCACAGGCCAGTCCGTGCATGTGGATAGCTATCTAGGCCCGGCCAACAGCCCTGAACGTCAAGCGGCAAGCCACTTACTCGGGCGCCTAGCCCGACGCATGCGCAATGCAACTGCAGCGGGATCTGTGGCGCAGTGGAAAGCACTATTCGGGTTGGAGCCATGAGTGTCGAAGAAGCCATGAAGGACGAACTGACTCGAATCTGTCGGGTCTCAGACATGCTTTGTACCGGGCACGCAGCTCTGCGCGACCGATACGCAAAGCTCGCCTTTGCCATCGACCTTTTCACACTTGGAGTGTCCACATGGCTCGTAGCGCTCGCATTCGTCGAACCGAAACTAAACGGAACATTGACGCCCTTCGGGTGGGACAGCCAAATTTGGGTTGGGGTGCTTGGCACTGGCGTCTTCTTCCTGACGCTGATTCAAATGAAGACTGACTGGAAAGGGCGATCGGACGCACATAAAAGGACATTGGATGTTTACGCCGAAGTAAAGCGTGAAGCGGGCTATTTACTGTCGGCGGGCGAATATAATCATGACGCCTGCCAACGCGTCTTCTCAAGATATGACATGGCAGCCTCTGTCGGCGTCCAAATTCCCGAATCAGAGTTTCTAAACCAGAAGCAGCGGCATCTTGTGAAGGTCGCACTGAGTAAGTTACTGGACGATCGCCCAGCTACGTCTCTGATGTGGCTGCGAGTGCGACTATGGTGGCGCGACACCTTCAAAGCAGATAACTAGCTGAGCCATGAGAGCCGACTTGACTGCTGCCATGAACTTCTTTTCCAGGGCCTGTAGCTATGTGGAGCAAGCAGGACTGTCAGGTGAAGTAGTCTGGCAGCGAGATGCAGACTTCACTGAATTCACCGAAAGCGAGCTGCTGCGAGAACACGCTTGGGTTGCGCTGTGCTCCGGCTTTCGAGAGTCAGCGGTCCGCCGGGTCTTCAACCACGTTTCGCTTTGCTTCTGCGATTGGGAGTCCGCTGACGCTATCGTCTCGGCTGGCGAGATTTGCTGCACAACGGCTGCTTTGACGTTCGCCAACCGGCTCAAGTTACGGGCCATCTTGTCCACTGCAAGGTACATCAACAATATCGGTTTCGAGGAATTCAAGCGGTCGGTGCTGGCTGATCCGATTAACCGACTCCAGGTGTTGCCGTTCATTGGGCCTGTTACCAGCAGGCATCTCGCGAAGAATCTGGGCCTCGATATTGCGAAGCCTGATCGTCACCTAGTGCGTGTGTCTGAGCGCCTCGGCTTTCGCAGTGCCGATGACCTCTGTCGGGAGCTTGCTGCTACCACCGGCGAGCAAGCAAAGGTTGTCGATCTCATCGTCTGGCGCTACATCGCCGACAACCCTCAGCAATTGCACGATTCGTTCGCGTAATTATTGCTCTGGCGGGCAACTGGGGAACGCCCGACAGAGTGCCTCGCTGGCCCATTGAATGATTGGACCGCGATGAACGGCCGCCGAACAGCTTTGCTGGGGAAGTGTTGCTCCCGCAGCACTACTGAAGTTGGCATCGGGCGCTGAGCGGTTGCAATGTGTCGGGAGTGTGAGTTCGGCGGATCGAGGCTGCCCGTTGGTGATGTTCGATGTTCAGCGGCAGCTAAGCACTACAGAGCAGCCAAAGCCGGATTGTTGGTCGAATGACCGTTTCGGCCGACTTGCCGTCGCTACCGGCCTTGGAGCCAGTAACCCGCCCGCAGCTTCCGATCAAAACTGAAAACGTGCTCCCCAGGCTCCTCGTCGCAGCACCCGACCAGCCGGTTGAACTGGCCGAGCCCGCCATCCCGTAGCGACACGTTGCCGCCACAAAGCGGGCAATCCGCCACATACCGCACCAGGCGCAGGTTGTAGCCACGCGACCGCCCTGGAAGCACAGCGGCTTCAGGGTCCCGGACCAGCTCGACCTGGCACTCCTTCTCCGAGAACGGATAGAAAAGCGGCGAGGCCATGATGATGAATCGATCGTAGAGCCGCATCAGGGGCCGGAGCGGAAACCAGAAGAAGACGGCAGCGACGGCGATCCATCCCCACTCGAGCACGCCCTTGCCCAGTTGCAACAATGCAATAACGACCGGCAGCCCCGCCAGGAGGATCATCAACCCCAGACCGACCGCCGGGACATAGCGCCGCACGCCATCGATGCGCATGCTCGCCTCTCCGTGGCGGCGGAACAGCAGCGGCCACAGAAACAGCCGCCCGAAAAGCGAGAACCTCAGGCTCGACCGGTCCTCGCGGTACCGCAGCACAAAAGGCTGCTTCTCATAGTCCGCTGGCAAGATGGGGAGCGCGGTGCTCGCCCCGAAAGGACGCCATTCGAGACGATAGGTCGACGAGCGCCCGCCCTCCGACTTGTCCTTGGTCGGCCACAGAAGCCCGCTGAAGCCCTTCTTCCGCGCAGCGTCGGTGAAGCGTCCCTGCAACTCGGCGAACGCCTCCTCCACCCCAGGCCAGTGCTCGTTCACCCGCTTGCGCGCCTTGTCGCTGGTCAGGCCATCGACTGGCTCGCCGCGCTCCTCGAGCGTCCAGCGCCAAAGCTCCTGAGTGCTGAGCGATCTCGGCTCGATGCCGTCCTTGCCGTCGCCCTGGTACTGGGTCAGCAGCGCGCGCAACAAGTCCCAGAACACCTCCCGGTAGTCACCGCTGCGGTCACGATCAAGGAGCATTGGAAACCACTGCGCGAACCGGACACGCTCTGACAATGGGCACGCGCCTTCGCACTGAGGGGTATCGGAAAGATCGCTCATGAGGCTCCCGGCAGACATGACGGGATTCTAGCAGCGAACCGTCCGCCAACCGGTTTCAGACCGTCCGGGTCCAGCAACCACGCGGGTTTGCGTACCTAACCTGACCTCTCCGTTCAACCCAGGAGAAGGTCATGCTGGAAACCCTCGTTCTACACATCGCCGGCGAGCGCGTCGAACTCCGCTCGCTCCGCTCTGGCGATCTCGCTGTTTACCACCGGCCCGCCGAGCACGTGCGTGCGCTCGTCGAACCCATCTGCCGCAATCGTGGCCACTGGAACAGCGAGTACAACAACTGGATCGTCTTCCGTCAGTTCCGCGCGGCCGTCGTGAGCGAGCTCGAAGCGGAGGCAGACCATGTCTGAACGGATGCTTCACGGCTTGGACTTCGGGCTCGACCACGCAGGTCGGATGCGTGGCATCGACGAGGTGGAGCAGGGACTCGCCTGCAACTGCGTGTGTCCCGGATGCGGACGCCCACTCGTCGCCAAAAAAGGTCCCGTGCGCGTGCATCACTTCGCGCACCAAGGAGAGAGCTGCACCACCGGCGCCGAAACCGCGCTCCATTGGATGGCCAAGCAGATCGTGGCGGACGAGCGTCGCCTCGTCGAACCCGGACGGGACACCCCGACAGTCTTTCGGAACGCCGCGCTACCGGATGAAATGTACTGGCCCGGCCGGCGCCCCGACGTGGTGCTCTGCTCCGAGTCGATGACCCTGCATGTCGAGGTGACCGTAACGCATCGATGCGGCCCCGAAAAGCTCGACGCGATCGTTCGCAAAGGGATCCCGACCATCGAGCTTGACCTCTCGACGGCCTATCGGCGCAAGCGCCTGGGTTGGACGATCGAGCAGCTTACCGATCGTCTCGTTCACGATCCTGCGATTCGGCGCTGGCTCCATCTGCCAGAGCCAGCAGCGGAGAAGGAGTGGCGAACAACTACACCTGAGACGCAAACTCAGACCAAGCCCGCAGCACCCGTCACCAGCACACGGACGTCCCGCATCTACGCCCCCTTCGAAGGCACGTTGCTCGTATTCGATCCTTGGTATGGGCTGGTGCCACGTGATCCCGTCGCGCGGGCTCAGCTCATCCAGGAACTGGATGCGCGGCGGTCCACCGAGAAATAGACGCAGGGCGGCGAGCTACGACTGGTCGAGAACATGCGGCACCATCGGCGGGCGCGACCCATCAGAGAACACGCCAAGCCTGCGGCTCCTCGCCCTGCACCCCCCTCCGGCCGCCAGAAAGCTTGGCCGTATCATCGTTTATGCGAGAAAATCAGGATCCTTTCACCGTATTCGAGAATCGATTGGTGGGGGGTTCTCATTGAAGGGTGAAATTTCCGGCGCCGCTGTCGGTGGAACCATTTCACCGTATGTGAGAACCTACAGCGGCCATCCACTTCGGCGGCCGACCAAGGGCCATCCACCCTATCTGAAGGGATTGAGGCTGCGCACGCCGCTCGAGACGAAATCGTCCGTATTGCGCGTGACGACGGTCAGGTCGTAGATCAGCGCAATGGCCGCAATCTGTTTGTCGATGGGGTGCTGTGGATGGGGCGACATGAGCTTGCCCCAGACCTGTGCGCAG
The DNA here is from genome assembly GCF_000310225.1 of Thauera phenylacetica B4P. Classification (GTDB taxonomy): domain Bacteria; phylum Pseudomonadota; class Gammaproteobacteria; order Burkholderiales; family Rhodocyclaceae; genus Thauera; species Thauera phenylacetica. The sequence goes on along the minus strand of NZ_AMXF01000041.1, from coordinate 18,601 downwards.
TCGAGGTCGAACTCGAGAATTCGGTCGGAAAAGTCGGTGACGACCTTGTCCAGCCAGGCTTCGAGACGCCCCGCCTGCTCGCGGTCTCCTCGCGCGCGAACATTCTCCAGCCCTCGGCGAATCTCACCGATGGTCACCACCGACAGGTAGATATCCTCCGCCGCCAATGTCGCGAAAAAAGCCGTCACACCGTGATTGGCGCGCCCACCTTTGCGTAGTTCGCTGATGACCTTGGTGTCGAGCAGGTACATCAGGCCTGCCTGAAGTTGAAGTCTTCGTCGGCCCCGACGTCGGGCATTGAAGCCAGCACTTCCTTGAAGGATCGGCGTGCCGGTTGGGCGAGCGCCGCCCGGAGGATTTCCCGATGCTCCGCTTCAGCACTTCGCCCGTGCCGCGCCGCCGCCTCTCGCAAGGCCTGTGCGACCGAAGGCTCGATGTTGCGAACGACAAGATTGGTCGCCATCGCACGCTCCAGATGATTGCAGTGCTTGCATTCTAGTCAAAAGTGCAATCATTGCAATCACGGAAATCCTGACGCCGAACGACCCACCTTGACTCGCTACTGCGTGTGAGACACCGCCCAACGGAATGCCAGATCGGCTGCCCACACGGCATCGCAGGCAGTGACGAGGTCGGGCGGCAGGTGCGGCATCCAGCGGGGCGCCTGCCCTCGTTAAATCCGAGCCGGCCGACAGGGGCATCCAGGCCATGACAAGTGCCTTCAGCCAGAGCCGGTACAATCACGCCATCAGCCCAAACCGACCGCGAAATGTCCCTCGACCTCAACCAGCTCGAAACCCGCCTATGGGCGGCAGCAGACCAGCTCTGGGCCAACACCGGCCTGAAGCCCTCGGAGTTCTCCAACCCCGTCCTCGGCCTGATCTTCCTGCGCTACGCGGAGAAAAGATTCCACGAGGCCGAGGCGCGGATGATCGAGAGCGGGCTCGACGCCGCCGAGATCGAGAAGATCGACTACCAGGCCGAAGGCGCGCTTTTTCTGCCCGACAACGCCCGCTTCTCCTACCTGCTCGACCTCGCGGAGGGCCAGGATCTGGGCAAGGCGGTCAACGAAGCCATGGCGGCGGTCGAGGCCGAGAACGAGGAGCTCAAGGGCGTGCTGCCGCGCTCCTACGGGCGGCTCCCCAACACCGTGCTGGTCGAGCTGCTGCGGGTGCTGAACGGGCTGGGCGAAGTCGAGGGCGACGCCTTCGGCAAGATCTACGAATACTTCCTCGGCAAGTTCGCCCTGGCCGAAGGCCAGAAGGGCGGCGTGTTCTACACCCCGACCAGCATCGTCAAGCTGATCGTCGAGATCATCGAACCCTTCCACGGCAAGATCTTCGACCCCGCCTGCGGCTCGGGCGGCATGTTCGTGCAGAGCGCACAGTTCGTCACCCGCCACCAGAAACGGGCCGCCGAGGAGCTGACCGTGTTCGGCACCGAGAAGGCCAACGACACCGTCAAGCTCGCCAAGATGAACCTCGCCGTGCATGGCCTCTCGGGCGACATCCGCGAATCGAACACCTACTACGAAGACCCGCACAAGGCCGTCGTCGGCAACACCGGCAGGTTCGACTTCGTGATGGCGAATCCGCCGTTCAACGTCTCGGGCGTGGACAAGGAGCGGGTGAAGGACGACCCCCGCTTCCCGTTCGGCATCCCGACCACCGACAACGCCAACTACCTGTGGATCCAGCACTTCTACAGCGCGCTGAACGAGCGCGGCCGTGCCGGTTTCGTCATGGCCAACTCGTCGGGCGATGCGCGCGGCACCGAGCTGGAGATCCGCAAGAAGCTGATCCAGACCGGCGGCGTGGATGTGATCGTCTCGGTCGGCTCCAACTTCTTCTACACCGTCACCCTGCCGTGCACCCTATGGTTCTTCGACAAGGCGAAGGCCAAGGGCGAGCGCAAGGACGAGGTGCTGTTCATCGATGCGCGCGCCACCTACCGGCAGGTGAGCCGGGCGATCCGCGACTTCCTGCCCGAGCAGATCGAGTTCCTGGCCAACATCGTGCGGCTGTGGCGCGGCGAGGCGGTGGAGACCGAGGCGGGAAGCCAGGAGATGCTCCGGCAGCAGTTTCCGGAGGGGGGGTATCGGAACATCGCCGGGGTGTGCAAGGTGGCGACGCTGGCGGAGATAGAAGCGCAGGGGTGGAGTTTGAATCCGGGGCGGTATGTGGGGGTTGCCAGTGCGATTGCCGCAGACTTCGATTTCGTCGAGAGGCTCGAGGAACTGCATGAGGAGCTTGAAGCGCTGAATGCTGAAGCGGGTGATCTTCAGGAGCGCATCAACACGAACATGACGGCGTTGCTGGGGGCTGCATGAGTAAGGCTTGGCCCATAGCTCCTATACGTGCGGCGTATCGCGGTCTGTTTGATGGTCCCCACGCGACACCAAAGCCGTCCGACGAGGGGCCCGTCTTTCTTGGAATTGGGAACATCACGGAAGACGGTCATCTCGATCTCGCACAAACCAAACGGATTTCGGAGGACGAGTTTCCGAGATGGACAAAGCGAGTCCTCCCTCAGCCAGGAGATATTCCTGAATCCGTGTTCGCTTAGCCGGAAATCCAGCCTAACGCATTGATGTAATTGTATAATTACGCATCCGAGCCTTTCACCCAACCGACCATGCCGCGCTTCGAAGTCAAGCAATCCGCCAAGCTCAATCTGACGTCCTACTCGGGCCTGGCGTTGATCGGGCAGTGCTGCCAGGCGGCACAGGTCGAGGCGGTGATCGACCCGAGGCTGCCGGTGTCGCAGGGTATGCGGAGCTCGGACCTGGTCAAGTCGGTGGTGGGGCTGCTGAGCCTGGGCAAAAGCGACTTCGAGGCGATCGAGCCGTTTCGCGGCGACCGCTTCTTCAAGGAAGCGCTCGGGCTCGCCAAGGTGCCCGGCAGCGTGTGGATGCGCCAACGGCTCGATGCCCGCGCGGCCGAGCTGCGCGAGCTGACCGACGAGCTGAGCCTGCGCCTGCTCGAGCGCACCGAGGCGCCGATCACGGCGCACAAGGGCTACGTCTGCGCCGATCTGGACACCTTCGTGATGGACAACTCCGACACCAAGAAGGAGGCGGTCAGCCGCACTTACCAGGGCGTCGATGGCTACACGCCGATCGCGCTGTACCTGGGCAACGAGGGCTGGAACCTCGGCCTGGAGCTGCGCGCGGGGTCGCACCACTCGGCGCTGGAGACCGAGTATTTCTTCGAGCGCGCGTTCCCGCGCCTGCGCCGGGTGTGTGCGGCCGATGCGAAGCTGCTGTGGCGGGCCGACAGCGGCTTCGACAGCGCCCGGCTGCTGTTCGCGCTGGCCGACGAGCGCGATCGCTGGGCAGCGCTGGGGCGTTCGTTCGACTACCTCACCAAGTGGAATCCGCGCCGTCAGGACAAGACCGCCTGGGTGGACCGGGCCGAGGCCGCCGGCGTCTTCGAGGAAGTGCGCGCGGGCAAGCGGGTGGGGCTGCTGGACCTGAAGATCGACCGTGCCTGGAAGAAGGCCAAGCGCACGCTGCGTCTGGTGGTGCGGGTGACCGAGCGCACGATCGACAAGAAGGGCCAGCACCTGCTGACCCCCGAGATCGAGATCGAAGGCTGGTGGACCAGCCTCGAAGTGGCGATGGCCGACGTGATCGAGCTCTACAAGCACCACGGCACGCACGAGCAGTTCCACTCCGAGATCAAGACCGACCTGGACCTCGAGCGCCTGCCCTCGGGCAAGTTCGACACCAACGACGCGGTCATGCATCTGGCCGCGTTCGCCTACAACTGCCTGCGCCTGATCGGCCAACTCGGGCTGACCGGCGAGCTCTCGCCGATCCGTCACCCGGCCAAGCGCCGACGCATCAAGACAGTGCTGCAGGAGGTGATGTACCGTGCGGCGAAGTTCGTCGAACACGCCCGCCGCCTGGTGCTGGACTTCGGACGCGGCGTCGCCGCGCATGTGAAGGTGTTCACCACGGTGCAGGCGCGACTGTGCGCGGTGGCTTCGCCGTGATGCAAATCCGACGGCCGAATTCTCCGAATCGAGGCCATTTCGCTGCGGCGAAAGGGCGACGGCCGCGTGGGAGCAGGAAAATGACGTAGCGCACCCCCCGTAAGCCCGGCTCGCCGGGCCTCCGGGCCGTGAAAGGACGGTGCTCGGGGCTGCGGTGAGCTGAGATTGGGAGTCAGGCAGCAGAAAAATCATGCGCTGGGGCTCGCGGAGCGGGTACGCGCTGAAGACAACACGGATTCAGGATATTGTTTTCACCTATGAGGCAACGCTGAATCGATATGCAATCGTTCCGAACGGCTTCAGAGGATGTCTCGGTCGCCGCCTCGCTTTGATTCGACCCAATCCGGCGGCGGTCAACACGCGCTGGCTTCACTACTACTTCTTCGGTCCGGAGTGGCGAGCTGTCGTCGCCGCCAACACCCTGTCGGGTGCAACGGTTGAACGCATCCCACTGTCCAGCTTTCCTGACTTTCCCATCAGATTGCCAGACCTTCAGACCCAGCGCCGCATCGCCTCCATCCTGTCCGCCTACGACGACCTGATCGAAAACAACACGCGACGGATCGCCATCCTTGAGGAAATGGCCCGGAGAATCTACGAGGAGTGGTTCGTCCGCTTCCGTTTTCCGGGGCATGAACAGGTGAAGATGGTGGAGTCGGAACTGGGGTTGATCCCGGAGGGGTGGAAGCTCAGGAGGCTTGGCGACGTCGTAGAGCTTGCTTACGGGAAGGCATTGAAGGCCGAGGAGCGGAAGCCAGGTCCGTATCCTGTTTACGGTTCCAGTGGGGTTGTTGGCTCTCACGACACCTCCTTGGTAAACGGGCCTGGCATCATCGTTGGCCGAAAAGGCAATGTTGGAAGCGTTCACTGGTGTGACGTATCTTTTTATCCCATTGATACCGTCTACTTCGTACGAACCGAGCTTCCGTTGCACTATGTGTTCTTCAACCTGAAGCGACAGAACTTCATCAATAACGACGCGGCAGTTCCTGGGCTCAATCGCAATCAGGCGTACTCGTTGCACTTCTTGGTCCCCAGCAAGGTTGTCTTGGGCCGTTTTGTCGAACTCTGTGGCCCGATCTTCAAGCAGTTACGGCTGCTCGCGGTAAAGAACGCCAACCTCCGCGTCACCCGCGACCTCCTGCTCCCCAAGCTGATCTCCGGCGAGCTCGACGTCTCCACCCTGTCCGAACCGACCGTGTGAGGAGATATCGACATGCCCGTCATCTCGATGTTTTTCGGCCTGATCATCCGCATGTATTTCTTCGATACCGATCGTCATCACGAGCCGCATTTCCATGTCGAGAGTTGTTCAGAATCGACCCGTTGAAGTGAGGAGTCTGTCCATGTCACCGCGCATCGCCACCGTCAAACCCCTTCCCCAGGCCAGGTTGCTGCTCGGCTTCAGCAACGGCGAGCAGCGGCTCTTCGACGCTTCCGCCTATCTGGACAAAGGCATTTTCACGCAGCTTCGCGACCCCGATTACTTCGACCGGGTTCGCGTCGTGGGCGGTCATGTGGAATGGCCGGGAGGTCAGGACTTCAGCCCGGATACCCTGTATCTGCGCAGCGACCCGACTGCGACACCGTGCGATCCTGCCCGGAACATGCAGGGCACAGCATGATCAAGCTCGTTCACATCGAACCCGCGAGCGACTTCCAGCTCCGGCTGCGCTTCTCCGACGGCCGCCGGGGCGTGTTCGAGGGCAGGACGCTGCTGCAGTGCGCCGGCCCATTGCTGGAAGCGCTGCGCGATCCGGCGTATTTTGGCCGTGCCTTCATCGACGCCGGCGCCCTGTGCTGGCCCAATGGCCTGGGCCTGTCGCCGGCGCGGGTACGCGAACAGTGCAGCATCGAAGCAGCAGAGACTTTTCGCTGACCTTCCTGCAAGGAATGCCCACTCATGAATACCGACCTCGAGCAACGCATCACCTTCAACTCCAGACAGTGCGGTGCTCACCCCTGCATTCGTGGCATGAGAGTCCGCGTCGCGGATGTGCTCGAAATGTTGGCTCAGGGCGTCGAGGAGGAAGAGATGCTGGCCGACTTTCCTGACCTGGAGCCTGCAGACATCCGGGCGTGCCTGCACTTTGCGGCCAGACTTGCCGACAAGGCGTCGAATCACGCGCTCCGGCAAGCAAGCTGAGAGGATCTCCCCATGCCGATTATCAGTCGCTTTCTCGGCATCCTGATCTCCATGTACTGGAACGATCATGCGCCGCCTCATTTCCATGCGCGCTACGGCGAATACGAGATCACCGTCGATATCCTGACCGGGGTCGTCAGCGGGGCTTTCCCGAAGCGTGCCCTTCGGCTTGTATTGGAGTGGTATGACCAGCACCAAACCGAACTGATGGAGAACTGGGAACTCTGCCGCCGTGCCGAGATGCCAAAACCCATAGAACCGCTGGAGTGATGACGATGTTCCTGCACATTACCGATGCCCGTCCGCTTCACGACTACGTCGTGGCGGTCCGTTTCGACAACGGTGAGAGCGGTCAGGCAGACTTGCTGCCTGCGCTGCAGGGGCCGATGTTCGCGCCCTTGCTCGATCAGGCGCTCTTCAAGGCGCTGTGCGTCGATCCGGAGTTGAAAACCATCGTCTGGCCGAATGGCGCGGATCTGGCGCCAGAGTATGTCTACTTCCTTGCCTTCCGCGATCGCCCGGAGTTGCAGCGGACGTTTGCGAACTGGGGTTATATGGCGGAATCCGTGTCCCACTGAAGGGACGCCTGGCCCCCCCCCATGACCACCCTCCTCACCGCCCGCGAAGTCACCGCCACCTACGGCGAACTCGTTCTCGTCGAGTTGCCCGCGATGGACTGTTTCGCTTCCCTGGGGTGGGAGGTCGCCAACCTCTACGACGAAACCTTCGGCGTCGACGGCACCGAAGGCCGCAAGTCGTCCGCCGAGGTCATCCTGGTGCCGCGCTTGCGGCGGGCGCTGGAGCGCATCAACCCCGGCTACCCGGCGACGGCCTACGATCAGGCCATCGAACAACTCGCCGAGGACCGCTCCAAGCAGATCCCGGTGAATGCCAACCAGGCCTTCTACAAGCTGCTGCGCGACCGGGTGAAGGTGGAGATCGCCGACGACGAGGGCAGCCCGCAGACGGTCGAGCTGTCGGTCATCGACTGGACCGCCCCGGACAACAACGACTTCTTCCTCGCCCAGCAGATGTGGGTGTCGGGCGAGATGTACAAGCGCCGCTGCGATCTGCTCGGCTTCGTCAATGGCATCCCGCTGGTCTTCGTCGAGCTGAAGGGGCCGCATGTGCCGCTGAAGTCGGCCTACGACGACAACCTGAAGGACTACAAGGGCCAGAGCATCCCGCAGCTCTTCCACCCCAACGCCTTCATCCTCCTGTCGAACGGTTCGCAGACCCGCGTCGGCACGCTGACCAGCCCGTGGGAGCACTTCTTCGAGTGGCGGCGGATCGACGACGAGACCGAGGCGGGTTCGACCTCACTGGAGACCGCGATCCGGGGCCTGTGCGACAAGCGGCGGCTGCTCGACCTCGTCGAGAACTTCACCGTGTTCGAGACGGCGCGGGGCGGGCTGATCAAGAAGGTGGCCAAGAACCACCAGTACCTCGGCGTGAACAAGGCCCTCGCGCAGATGGTGAAGCTGCGCGAATCCGGCGACCGCGAGGCGGCGAAGAAGCTCGGCGTGTTCTGGCACACCCAGGGCAGCGGCAAGAGCCTGTCGATGGTGTTCTTCACCCAGAAGGTGCTGAGGAAGCTCCCCGGCAAGTGGACCTTCGTGATGGTCACCGACCGGGCCGAGCTCGACGACCAGATCTACAAGACCTTCACCGCCACCGGGGCGATCACCGGGGCCGAGGTGCAGGCCACCAGCGCCGAGAACCTCAAGGCATTGCTGCGTGAGGACCACCGCTACGTCTTCAGCCTGATCCAGAAATTCCGCACCGACAAGGGCGAGGCCTACCCGAAGATCTCCGAGCGGGACGACATCATCGTCATCACCGACGAGGCGCACCGCAGCCAGTACGACGTGTTCGCGCTCAACATGCGCAACGCCCTGCCCAATGCCGCCTTCCTCGGCTTCACCGGCACCCCGCTGATCGCAGGCGAAGAAGAGCGCACCCGCGAGGTGTTCGGCGACTATGTGTCGGTGTACGACTTCGCCCGCTCCATAGAGGACGGCGCCACGGTGCCGCTGTACTACGAGAACCGCAGCCCCGAGCTGCAGATCATCAACGACCACCTCAACCGCGACATCGAGCGCCTGCTGGAAGAGGCGGAACTCGACGAGGAGCAGGAGAAGAAGCTGGAGCGGGAGTTCGCCCGCGAATACCACCTGATCACCCGCGACGACCGCCTGGAGACCATCGCCGCCGATCTGGTCAAGCACTTCCTCGGTCGCGGCTACCGCGGCAAGGCCATGATGGTCTGCATCGACAAGGCCACGGCGGTGCGGATGTACGACAAGGTGCAGGCGCACTGGAAGAAGCACTTGGCCGAGCTGGAAGCGCAACGCAAGACCGCCAGCGGAGACGCCCGGGAGACGCTCGCCGACAAGATCATGGTGATGCGCACCACCGACATGGCCGTGGTGGTGTCGCAGTCGCAGAACGAGATCGAGGAGCTGAAGGAAAAGGGCCTCGACATCGTCCCGCACCGCCAGCGCATGGTCGGCGAGCACCTGGACGAGCAGTTCAAGGATCCCGATGGCCAACTGCGGCTGGTCTTCGTCTGCGCGATGTGGATCACCGGCTTCGACGTGCCGACCTGCTCCACGCTCTACCTCGACAAGCCGATGCGTAACCACACCCTGATGCAGACCATCGCCAGGGCGAACCGCGTCGCACCGGGCAAGACCGCCGGCCTCATCGTCGATTACGTGGGCATCTTCCGTAACCTCCAGGACGCCCTGCGCATCTACGCCAAGCCCAACCAGCCCGGGCAGCTGCCGATCAAGGACAAGGCGGCGCTGGTCGAGCAACTCGAAGGGCTGCTGCGAGACGCGCAATCCTTGTGCACCCGCTTCGGGATCGACCTGAGCGGGATCGTGAACACCCCGCCCGCACAGCGCCTGGAAGCCCTGCAGAAGGCCATGGACGTGATCCTCGAAGCCGGGGAGGACAAGACCAAGGCCTACCTGCTGCTCGCCGGTCAGGTCGCCCGGACCTTCAAGGCCATCCTCCCCGACGCGGAAGCCAACGCCCACGCGCCGACCTCGGTGCTGGTCGCCTATCTCGGGGCGATGATCAAGGCCCTGCGTCCGCCACCCGACATCGCCGGGGTGATGAACGACCTGGATGCCCTGCTCGACGACTCCATCGCCACCGAGGGCTACCGCATCGGCGCGCGACCGGCAGCCGAGGCCCTGATCGACCTGTCGCAGATCGACTTCGCCGCCCTGCAGCAGAAGTTCGAGGAAGGCAGGAAGGCCACCGAAACCGAGAAACTGAAGGGGCAGATCGAGAAGAAGCTGGACACGATGGTCCGCGAGAACAAGGGCCGGATCGACTTCCTGGAGAAGTTCCAGAAGCTGATCGAGTCCTACAACTCATCCAGCCACAACCTGGAGGCCTTCTTCAAGGAGCTGATGCACTTCGCCCAGAACCTGACCCAGGAGGAACAGCGGGCCACCCGCGAGAACCTGAGCGAGGAAGAGCTGGCCATCTTCGACCTCCTGACCCAGCCCGAACCCGCGCTGACCGAGAAGGAGAAGGACGAGGTGAAGAAGGAGAAGCGGGCGAAGACCTACGCGCACATTTACGAGAACTACTTTGGGGCGGGGCTGAGTGTGTATCAGGGGGTGGGGGTTGCGGCGCTTTAACGCGGATCTGCGCTTCGGGTTTTGTTGATGGCGGAGACTCGGCCTGAAGTGTCGGTGGCCTGATCAGCGAAATCAGGCAGCAACGCGCTGGTCACCTGACGTTCGACCGTCAGAGATTGAAGCTCGGAGGGAGACTGCAGGCGGTTCTGTCGATCGATTGCTCGGGCGCGGTGGCCGACGCTAGCGCAAGTCTCAAGAATTGACTGGCGTTGCGGAGATCTTGACGCCCAGAGCATGAAGCAGCTTGAGCACTGTGTCATAGCGAGGCTTCGCGCCGGGCGTGAGCGCCTTGTACAGGCTCTCACGGCCAAGACCCGCATCCTTGGCGAGTTGCGCCATGCCGCGGGCGCGCGCTACGTCGCGGACGGCAGCGAGAAACACATCAGGGTTTGGGTCTTCCAGGGCGGCCGTCAGATACTCCGCGATGGTTTCCTCGTCGTTCAGGTAATCGGCAGCATCAAAGGTGGCGGTCTTGACCATCGTTCACTCCTTGTCCAAAGCCCGCGCCATCTCCGATCTCGATGGCACGTTTGATGTTGTTGCCGGCTCCCTGATTCCGCACAAATCTGGCGTCGTTAAACGGCGTCGTCGAGTGGGCGCCGGCGGCGCCGTAAACGGCACGAGGGCCGCGCGCGTCGGCCCTCGTTGTGCTGGGGGGCGGGGCTCGATCAGAACGACGGATCGTCGAACGGCAGCTCGGCCTGCGTGAGGCGGTCCTGGCGGTAGTGCTCGAACAGGGCGAGCTCGTAGTGCGCCCAGATGCGCTCGCGCAGATCGTCGAGCAGCTCGATCACGGCCCGGGCCTGCTCGGGCGTCCAGTCGGCGTCGATGAGCAGGTCCAGGCCGCGCAGCAGCCCGGACGGCGGGTGGTCGGTCTTCATGCGGGACTCCGTGCGGATTTGCGTTTGCGGGCGTTGGTTGTGATCGAGTGAGATATTTGGAGGGGACCGAGCGCGATAATTCCCGGAAATAGTGGTACCCGCCTGGAAATAGCGGGATACGGCAGACAAAAGTCTTTTCTGTCGCGAAAGTTGCCGAGCGGCAGGAATTCGGGTGGCTCAGGTAGGGGCAGCGCGGCCCACCGAGGCAGGCAAACCGAGGGCGCCGACCGCGCTGATGACGGTCTCGGCGGATGCGGATGTACGGACGGCGATCGGCGCGTCCGACGATGCGTTCAGGACGATGACGACTGTCTCGGCCAAACGCTGGGGCGATTGCAGGTCGGCGGCTTGAAGGCGCTTCGCGTGCCGATGCAAGGCGCTCCGCGAGACCGTAACCCCGATCGAGGCGAGTTCCTCGCGCACCTGGTTGATGCACACGTAGCCGTAGCGTCGGATCAGGGCGTCGACCTGGCCCTGGCGGTCCGGGGGCAGCATTACAAAGAAGCGGGGGCGTGGCATGACGTTCTCCTCATTGGCTGCGGCCGGGATGGCGGCATGCCAGAGGCTACGGCCCCATCCGGGAACGTCACAATGAAAGGGCTTCACGCGCTTGGCGCCGGAGAGGCCGGCGGGGCTTGGAAATAGGCACCGCGGCGGGCCGATGCTCGGCCCAAAATTGAGCTGAGCGTTCGAGCCTCACAGCCCGGCGCGCGTCGAAACAAATCGCCCATTGGAGCCGAAGAAACCGCCGTTTTCGGGCCTAGGCTGGCCGTACCGACCACACACCGGAGACGGCCATGAGCACCACGAAGACAGCGGTTCGCATCCAGACGCTCGAAGCCCAAGTCAATGCCCTGGCGCAGGCCTGGCTGTACTTGGCGGCGACCATGGAGATGCAGTGCGGCGCCGAGTTGGAGACGATGGAACGATCCCTGTGCGCCAAGCGGTGGCCGGGCGCGCCGCAGATCGATGCCGAGGCGCGGCATACGCTGGAATGGCTGTGCAAGGAGCTGTCCGCGGCTCGGCGCTTTCGGGAGCAGCGGGCAGCCCAGGCGTGGGCGGACTGGCGGCGGGGGTGATCTCGGTGTGAAGGCGTGTCGCCCCAGGCAATCCCAGCGGGCACGCTGACGGCGCAGAAGTGCGCTGTCAGCCGGTCGAGCAGGGGGGGATGCGTGCCCCTGGCGCGGCCGGCGGATAGAATGCACGCCGCTCCGGCGGTGCAGGAGTCGAGTTTTCCGCAGCGAAAACGTATTGAAATTCGCGCCGGCCTGTGTAATGCTCCGCTCGTCGCTGGCAAACAACCGGCGACCGGGATCGGAAGTCCCGAGTGGAGCGGCGATGAGCTGCAGTGCGTTTGCCTGGCGGCTTTTTCGTGCCTTGGTGTGTCCAGTTATGGGCGGCCGGGCGGGAGGAGCCGAAAGGCTCGCCGGTGCTCCACCGGTACTTCCGACTCCCGTCACGGTCGCCCGCCCGATCGGAAGTCGGGTTGGCGGTTCAAACCGCAACTGGAGCAAGCACCATGATCATCATCGCCACGCCCGCGAGCACCGCGGCGCTTCGCAGCACAGCCACCCACTCCGCAGCACCACAACACGACACCCTTGCCGCAGGCGACCGCGTTGAATCGCTTCATGCCCGCCGCCCTGGCCGGGTGGTGTGGGTCTACCCCGACGGATCGGCCTGCATCTGCTGGGACGATGGCGAGCCGCAGGAAGCCGGCCTCGGGCATGAGCGCATGCCGCGCGAGCTGCTGATCAGGCTCGACCATGATGCGACGGTGCCCGATGCCGCGCCGGCTAACCGGCCCGAGGAGGTTCCGCAGAGCGATGCCGAGCCTGCGCCCACGGCGCCGCTTCACCCCCTGAAGAAAGGCGATCTCGTCGTCTGCCCCCATGATTTTCGAAGCGGAACTGTGGTGAAGGTCTATCCCGACGGATCGGCCTGCATCTGCTGGGACGACGGCGAGCTGCAGGAAGTCGGCCTCGGGCATGAGCGCATGCCGCGCGAGCTGCTGATCAAGCTGAACCCTGCCGCGACGGCACCCGAAGCCGTGCCAGACGACGGCGCCGAGGTCGCGCCTGACCCGAGCTGGCTGCCCGCCCCCTCGGCGCCGCTCGCCCGCCCTTTGCCTGCGCGCGATGCTGCGGCGATGGCGGATCGCGAAGCCTACTGCCACGCGCTGTTCACCACGCTGCATCAGCATGCGGACGACGACGCGATCGAAGACCTCTGCGATCACTTCGAAGTCATGCTGGATACGCTGAGCGCCCGCCGGCCGCAATCGGCCATGGCGCGCCGGTGGAAGACCTTGTTCGAGCGCCACTACTACCCGGAAGGGGGTGTGTGATGAACAAGCTCAATACCATCGTCGATGCTCAGGGCTTCCGAGAAGCCGCCGCTGCCATGGACCTCGCCACCACGGTCGACTTCAAGAACCTCGCCTACCACATCGAAGACACGTTGAGCCGCGTCTCGACGTGCTTGCGGGCGCTCGATCGGCTGATCTACAGCGAGGACAACGCGATCACGCGTTACAGGAGCGATGTGCTCGACCTGATCAAGATGGCGCAAGAGGCAGTGGACCGCCCGGACGAGCCCTTCGATCAACTGGACCGGTTCCACCTCGAGATGCAGCGGGCTTTCAAGCAGCGGATCGACGAAGGCAAGCACCTGCGCACGATCATCGCCGCCTTCGCGGTGATCGCCGGGCCGGCGGTGCCGCTTGTGGAGGTCGAGCGGGCGGCGGGTCTGGTCTATGCGCTGGCGAGCGAGCACCCGGAGTATGCGCCGCAGTGGGCAGGGTTCCGTGCCGCGCTCGAAGCGCGCGGGCTGGTGGTGACGGAGGCGCCGATCATGGAGGGCGGCGAGTGCTATGCGTGGGTGCAGGAGCCGGGGGCGGAGAAGGTGGCGCGCAAGGCCAAGCGAGTTATCCGCAAGGCCACCGCCGCGCTCGAAGCCAGCGGGAGGGCGCCGGTATGATGGACCTCGCCAATACAGAGCGCGGGGCCTTCATCCGCGCGCAGGGGCGGCGCAGCCGATCGGCTCGCCTGGTGCAGTTGGCCGGGCGGGTGTGGCGGGCGTGGCAAGCGGCGAGACCTGCTGCGCCGCGCCCGGCGCTGGTGTTTCGCCGCCAGGTCGGGGATGACGGACTGCGCTACATGGTGGTCAGCGCGGGTGTCGGTAGAATCGACGGCAGGTAATCACCAGAGGCACAAAATGACACGAGGCAGGAAGCCCAAGCCCACCATCCAGACTGAGATTCTGGACCCGGCGCGAGACGTGCAGACCGGGCAGGGACTGACGGAGATGCGTGATGAGGAGATGGCCCTCAAGTTCGTGATCGACTACGAGGAGCCGCTGCGCCAGATCGGCCAGCTTGAGGCGCTGGAATTTACGCGACGCGTCGCGGATGTTGCGACCGCGCAGATCTTCGAAAACATGCGCAACTCCGGGAAATACAAGGGGTTGCCGTACCTCGATGAAAACGGAAATACGCGACGCGTCGCGTCTATCGAAGAATTTTGCGAGGCTAAGCTTGGCAAGTCCTACCGGCGCTGCTTGGACCTTTCGCAAAATCTGCGCACGCTCGGCCCTGATCTCTACGAGCAGACCGAGCGCCTCGGCCTGCGCAATATCGACTACAAGGCCATCCGCTCTTTGGCGGCGCCCGAGCAGGAGCTGATCCGTCGCGCAGTGGAAGAAGCGCAAAGCCGGGATGAAGTGCTGGATCTTCTCCAGGAGCTGGCTGCCAAGCATGCCCGCGAGAAGGAAGAGATTACGCGCCAGGTCGAGGATTTGCAGGGCGAGTGCCGTGCGAAGGAGGAGCTTCTTGCCGAGCGCAATCGGGAGCGCGACGCCCTGCAAGAGAAGCTATTCCGGCGGACACTGGAGACGCTCGAAGAGAAGGTGGTGAAGGCGCGGAAGGATGCCGAACAAAGTTCTATGGTGGTGCGCGGAACGATCGATGGCCCGCTTCGGCGCGCGGTCATGGAGCTTCAAGAAGCCAGGGCGAGCGCAGGCGTCGACAACCGTATGTTCTTGGCGGGGCTTTTCGGCGAGATAAGCATCGTGCTCGACGGCTTGCGCGAGGAGTTCGCGATCCCGGACGTGCGAGAGCTTCGTGACAATGAATTCGAGTGGATCTACGAGGCGGGCGACGAAACCAAGGGCGACGTGAACAACACAGGAGGCGCAGTGAGTTGAGACTGTCTGCCCCGGTATCCGAGAAACCGCCCGCAAGGGCGGTTTTGTTTTCGGGGTGCCGTGGGCGCGCTTCGGGAATACGGCCCCCACAAGCTGTTTTCCGGGTGCGCGGGTAGCCGTGCCCTGCTACGGGCGCTCCTGAGGCGCTCACGGTTTTATAAAACGGCCTGCGGGGCTTCGGCGGCCGTTCATAGCTTGCTCAGAACGGCGGCGCTTGAGCCCACCGTCCGCAGCGCAAGGTCCGAGGCCCGATCCGGCGTTCGGACGCCGCAATTCTGTGGAGTCCGCGCGCCCGGCGCCGACAGACGCCAAATCAATTTGAGTTGGCGTCTGTCGGCTCGCGCTCTCCGCGCGCGCGAGGGGCATCGGATACCTGCCGCATCAATTTGATGCGGCAGGTCGCGCTCTCCGCGCGCGCGAGGGGTATTCGACAAACATTGAAGCGCTTCAAAAGCCCATGCTGCCCGCTTCTTCGAATATGAAGCCGTTCCAGTTAACGGTTTCACGTTGGGGGGTGGCGATGCGAAGAATTGACAGCTCGGAAGACGGCGTGCTCATGCGGCTGCACTGCATCTTGTTGAGCGAGTTGTCGGAGGACTTCCCGATGACACCCAGCGAGACCCTGAAGAAGATCGCCGATCAGTTCGTGTCCAACGTGTGCGCCGAGTTTGGCGGGAGTGTCGCGTACTTTCCCATCAATCCGCCGGAACACCTCGCGCGGCGCAATGCAGAGATTCTGGCGGCGTTCCTTGCCGGCGCCTCGTATCCCCAGCTGGTGAAGACCTACAAGCTGACCGAGCGGCGGATCAGGATTCTTGTCGAGGAAGGCAGAAAAGCTGAAGGCCGGCAGCCGGTAAAGAAGGCGAACACCGATCGCTCTGCGCAATAGCCGCCGGCAAGCGATGAACGGAGAAAGCGATGAACGGAGAAAGCGATGAACGGCAAGCCTGAGATCGAGCACACAATCCAGCTCGTCGCGCCCAGTGTTCGGGCGCACCGATTCATATCGTTCAAGGGGACGCATGCAACCGGCGAGAGCAACACGATGGATAGCTGCGGCGTGAGCCTTGGCGACTCGTATGGCGTCCGACTGGTGCAAGTGGTCACGGGTTATTCGGCAATGGTCGAGGCCGGCGCCAAGGTGAAGTTCGGCGAGTACGTGAAGCCGTCGAGGGATGGTTCCGGGCGTGCGGTGCCAGGGACGATGCACAACCACTGCGGGCGCGCGATGCAAGACGCCGCTCGCGCGGGGGACTTGATCGAGGTGATGGTCCTGATGCATCACCACCCGTGAGCCGTGGTGGTATGGCCGGCGAGATGAGCAGAGCCAAGGAAGATGAAGGGGGGAAGGAACGTGGATGATTTCGAGGTAGACCGGCAGGCAAGGGACTATGCGCTCGATCATGGGGTCAGCTACGCGCAAGCGCTCTCGGCGGTGGGCGAGCTGGCGCGGGAACAGAGCGCGGCGAGCTTCAGCACGATCGAGGACTTCGAGCTTGATCGCCAGGCCAGAGAGATGGCGCTGAAGCATGGGTTGAGCTACTCGGAAGCCATGTCTGCCGCGGCTGATTTGGCCGCTGCGAAAGGGCGGGCACGCTTCAGTGCACCGGCCGTGTCGGACGAAGCGGAGATGGTGGTGAGAGCGAAGCAACTCGCGGTAGAGCGTCGGGTTAGCTTCGCCGCCGCGCTGGGGCGGGTGGTAGCCGAGCAAGCGTTGCCGGCGGTGGGGTTCTCCTCGCCTACAAGTGGTCTTGCGGATGTCGAACTCGATGCCCGCGCGCAGCACTACGCATTCCGGCACGGCGTGCGCTACGAAGAGGCGCTGATGCGCGTGACCGATGGCGCGGACGGGTACGGCCCCGGCTTCGGCGCGGCGCCCTCGGGGGCGGTCGTTTTTGCCGAGTCGGGCCCGTTGAACTACGAGACGGACCCCGTATCCGCACTGGAAGGCCAGTGGATCGAGATCTTCAAGGCCGGAACCCATGCCACGACATCGGGCGAGTCGATCACCTTCACTCCGGCGGATGTGATGGCTATCGCCGCCGGTTATCGCCCCCAGGTGCGCGAGGCCCCGCTTGTCGAGGGCCATCCCGAGATGGACGCACCGAGCCAGGGATGGGTTGACGCCCTTCAGGCTACGCCCGACGGGAAGCTGATGATGCGGGTCAAGCAGGTGAACCCCAAGTTCGCGGAGAGCCTGAAGGCGGGTCGTTTCAAGAAGCGAAGCGCCGCGTTCTATCGGCCCGGCGAGCGAGGGAACCCGAACCTCGGCGCGTGGTATCTGCGGCACGTAGGGTTCCTCGGTGCAAATCAACCTGCGATCGCTGGGCTTCGTGATATCGATTTCGGGGCGGCCCGTTGAGCCTCGCCCGATGAGCCAAGAAAAGGAGTTTGAGATGGGCAAGGAAATGCGGCGGGAACTGGATCGCGCGGTCAATCAAGTTGGCGCGGCGCTGTCGGCACTTCGTGCCGACGTGGATGGCGTCGATGCACGTTTGCGGGAAGTTCGAGGGCAAATCGAAGCGTTGGAGAATGCGCCCGTTTCGCTTGATGACTGGGGCGGCTTCCTGAGGGCTTATATCGCCAAGAAAGGGGAACGGTTCGTCTCTCCGCTCTTACCGACGCGGCTCTTGGCGCCCTCTGGATACGGCGAACGGCCGGAGCCTTTCAACAAGCGGCCTTGGGCGGACTTTGAGCGGGGCGACAATGTGCTTCCGGGCGACATGGTGAAGATGCTCTCCAGTGGGGATTACAGCGCGCCACTGCTGTGCGCCCTGTTTCCTGATCAGGTGTGCGCTCTGATCCTTTCCAACGTGAAGAAGCACCTCGGCGACAAGTGGGGGAACGAAGATGCGGTCCCTGTCTCGGAGCGTCGGGTATTGGCAGCGGTCCTGGTGCGTGAACGTGACGATTTGCTTGCCCGACGCGAGGAGCTGAAAGCGGAGATCGATCGGCTTGTCGGGCAAGTCTCCTGACGGGGGGCTCCATGCCGCTCACGATCACCGTCGACACCAAGTCCATCACCGACTACCTCGTCCAGGTCGGCCAGCGCATCAGCGATCATGCCCCTCTGTTGGATAGGATCGGGCAACTGATGGAGAACCGCATCAGCGACCGCTTTGAAACTCGAACCGATCCGGGCGGGCGCAGCTGGGCACCGTGGTCCGAGAGCACGAAGGCGACGTATCCCAAGGACGCGCACGGCAGCCTGCTTGACCGCTACGGCGACCTGCTGGATGGTCGAAGTCATACTGTCCGCGGCGACTCGGTGCTTGTTGGGTTCGATAGGGATTACGCGGCCTGGCATGAGTTCGGCACCAAGACGATGCCCCGCCGCGGCTTGCTGTTTGATGACCCCGACACCCGAGAGCTTGGGCGCGATGACCGTGAGTCGATCCTCGAGCTGGTCTCCGACTACCTCAAGGCCGCAACGCTGTAGCGGTCCACGTGCATGTAGGGCATGCCAACTGCGCAGACCACTTGTCGCAGCGCCGGACGCCTGAACCGGCGTCGGTAAGGTGGCCTTTACCGCCTACTGCCTTTCCTGTAGCGGAATTTCCTTTCCGCTAATTCAAAAAACGTCGATTGCATTTATCGCGCAGAATCGCGTTCATTTATCGCGCGCGGCTTCAGTTGGTGGCGGCGCGCTCCTGGGCTTCCTTGTGGCGCCAGGACGGGCCCTTGAGGGCGATGATCTCGGCGTGATGGACCAGGCG
>NZ_AMXF01000040.1 GCF_000310225.1 Thauera phenylacetica B4P | reverse complement strand
AGCAGTTGGCGCTGTTGTAGTGGCATTTTTGAAAGTGCGCTCTAGCAAAAACAAGCACTTGCGAGCGTAACTGTCGAACTCGGGAGATCCAGGGGCGTGTGGTCGACCTCGACGCGCTCGTTGGGGCGCGTTGCGCGGAAGCCCGCCTTGCTGTGTCGAAACCGGCGATTTGCTTCGTCCTCGCCGTATCGAGCGACGGCGCGCTCATACGCGTCCCGACCGTTGATCATTCGGTAAATTGTCGCCAGCGATGGCGCGACAAGCTGCTTGGTGGGCGGCAGTGAGAGGTTTTCATTGGCAATGATTCGCATCACCTCGAGCCGTGTAGCCTCACCCGACTCCCTACCTTCCAGGTAGATGTTGTCGATACACTGGTCGATGATCTCCACAGTGCGCTCGGACATGCGGTGGTCGCGTCCCGTGTTGGTCCCCCAGGACTTACGCCTGAGGCTCAGGACGCCGCGGCCCGACTGCGCGCTGCGTCGCGCCCAGCGGTAAACAGATATGGGATGAGGAGGGCAAGGGTCACCAAGCTCTCGTGCAACCTCCTCTATCAGCAACTTGGTTATCGCGGAGGGTGAGCACGATTTGCAGCCGGCATCCTGCAGTCCCTTGACATAACTGTTTCGGCGGATTGCTTCCTTCTTCTGCGCTTCAGGGAGGTCATCGATGGTGGGTCCAAGCCGCTCACGCTTCAACAATGTGGGGTCGTACCCGCCAGGCAGGCGAAATGAAAGCCGGCGCTCGATGTAGAGCACGGCGAGCTCGCCCTCGGAGAGCTCGACGGGGCTGAATTCCGTCGTTTCATCGGCCGCGATCAGGCACCACTTCCCTGCAGGGTTAGGTGGCACGAGCCGGAGATTCTTGTCATCAAACTTGACCAGAGGGTTACGTAGCCAGGTGAAGCGATTCATTTGGCAACCCCCCAGATCTCACTGCCCTCCGTGGTCCGCCATGGGAGCTCCCGTGCAATCCTGGTTGCGCGATGCGGCTCTTGCAGGACCATGGCATTACGGTCGATCGTGTGGGAAAGGAGATCGATATTGAGGTCTCCGTTCAAGACGTGCGCGGCTGCCCTCGACAAGCCGCCCAGGCGCTCCGCGACGACGTGGATCGGTAGTGGCAAGTCTGGCTCGACGGCTGATAGCTCTAATCGGTCAGGGCTTACACGCGCGGCACCCCGCCATCTTTGGAGAATTCGGATGTTCTCCAGCAGGGGCTCGACGCGAATCCAGCGGTCGGTGATGACGTAATAGTCCAGACCCTGCGCGGCCGACCCGACTGCCCGCGCTTCAAGCACATCGGCCATGGTCATCGCCTGGGTGGTGTGCTTTACCTCCACATATATCTCGAGACCGTCGACGAGCGTCAGCTTGAAGTCAGGCGTCGTGTTGCGCTTCTTGCCTTCGTGCTCATAGGCGATTCGTACAGGCTGAGCCGTGATTTTTGTGACCGATGGGCAGGCTTCGAAGCGCGCAACGGCCTCCTCTTCTTGGGCGCTCTCGCAGTGGACAATGGCGCCTGACTTGAATGAAGGCGCTTTGCGGCGCGGCATGGGCTGCGAGCGCGTGATGGGCTGACGCGCCATGGGCGCGCGGCGGCTCGAAGGGGCAGCAGGTGCCCCGGACGTGCAAGTCATTTCAGAACTCCAGGTTGAGCGCCGCCTTTGAGCCGCCTATCGAGGCGGATCAAGGGGGCTGATATCGCAAGCCACAGGCGTAACAACGCCCGCGTTCAGACGTGTGCGCCGAACGTTGGTGATGGCAAGGGGAATCGGGAATTGACGGCGGGGCCCTGGAGGCGGAAACTCTTGGTGTCGAAGCAAGGGCTCTGCAAAGGGCCGATCGGGGCAGGCCGTCAGGTCTGCCCTTGTTTTTTATGGCATGGGAATCTCCCTGTGTCGTGTGCGAGTGGGTGGGTTGTCCGCAGGTGCGGGGTTCAGTTCGTACTTGGGTGTTCTGCCTGTTTCGTCCGTGCAGATGGGCTGGAGCCCTCGCCTGGCTCCAAGACTCGTCGCTTCAGCCTGGGGATCTCGCTGTGCGGACGCTCGCGCAGATCACTTTTCAAAGCCAGCGTCGCTCGGATCAGCCCGACTTGGCTGGGATGCAGGGTGTTGAGTTGCAGGCGCATCTCATTGAAGACGACGTAGACGTCTTCGGGCGCGTCTACTTCCAATGTCATCCTCCGCTGCGAAAGTTCCAGCGCCTCTAGCAGGCAATCAGTATTTTTCTCGTCTAGATTGAGCGCGGCCTGGAGCCGTTGGACAAACTCGGCTGCCGGCGGCCCCTTTGCGCCCACCTCCAGGGCCGAGAGATAGGTCTGCTCGTATCCGAGTAGCTCCGCCAGATCAATCTGGCGCAAGCCGTTGCGGCGTCGGGTCTCTGCAAGGAGGCGGCTGAAGGGGCTCATTAACTCTACCCGTATGGGTACTTAGAACGAGCGAAGATTAATGGCAGGATGGGCGAGGCGCAAGCGACATCGTGCTATAAAGTGTTGAAAAGAAAAGAGAAGTGATTTTGTTCACTGACGGCGTGATTCTATAAATTCAATAATCGTGAATTGGAACAAGGGGCTGCGGACGGGAAGCGCTTGGGACCTACAGAAGGCTGGAAGCTGACTGCTCTTCGCCGGTTTCTCGACCGGCTTGAACGCCTGAAGAACAAAAAAAGCCCAGCCGAGGCTGGGCGAGATCACTACTACAGGAGCCTTAGCGTCGAGGTAGGCCGGTTGGTCGCCGGTGGTTTCACCAAGCGCACCAAGAGTGCCGCTAACGCTTGAGGTGATGGATATCTCTAGGGAGGGCGCTGGCTTCCCCTCGCCCAGCGTGACCCGTATGATTCCTCCATGACGCAAGAATCCTGGCTTTTCGCCTGGATCGGGGCGGCGGACCATCAAGCGGCCGAGGCTGATGACCGTGAGCGGCCCGGTCCGATCGCTTCGGCGCTGCTCGCTCACGAGCGGTTCGGTCGCGTGGTCCTGCTGACCAACTACGGCTTCGAGCGCAGTAAGCCCTACTGCGATTGGCTCGAGGCGCTGACCAGCTACGTTGATGTCGATCTTTACGAGATCGAGTTGAGCAGCCCGATCAACTACGCAGAGATCTACGAGAAGGTCAGTGCCGAGTTGAAGCGTGCTCGGCTGCCGAGGCGGGAGGTGCTGCCGACCTTCCACTTGAGCCCCGGGACGCCCGCAATGATTGCGGTCTGGATCTTGCTCGCCAAGACGCGCTTCCCTGCACGGCTGATCCAGACTTCGGCCCAACGGGGCCTTGAGCGGGTCGACTTCAATTTCGACCTCGCAAGCGATTTTCTGCCCGAGTACCTCAAGCGCAGCGAAGATCGCATCGAGCGGCTGGCGGGCGAGCAGCTTGGGGTGCCGGAGTTTGCTCGGATCATTCACCGCAGCCCGGCGATGCGAAAGCAGGTTGATCGCGCGAGGCGGATAGCGGCCTTCGATTTGCCCGTGCTCGTTCTGGGAGAAACGGGCACGGGCAAGGAGCTGTTCGCCCAGGCGGTCCACGCGGCGAGCAAGAGGGCGAATCGCCCCTTCATTCCTGTGAACTGTGGTGCCATCCCCCGTGAGCTCGCCAATTCAGAGCTGTTCGGCCACAAGCGAGGTGCCTTTACCGGCGCAGATCGCGACCGTGATGGTCACTTCAAGGCCGCAGAAGGCGGCACGCTGTTTCTCGACGAGATTGGTGATCTGCCGTCCGACACCCAGGTGCGTCTGCTGCGTGCCTTGCAGGAGAAGGAGGTCACGCCGGTCGGTGCATCGAAGCCTATGAAGGTGGATGTGCGCATCATCGCGGCTACTCACCGCGACTTGCAGGCCGATGTGACCGCAGGGCGATTTCGGGAAGACCTCTTTCACCGCCTCGCCGTCGGCATCATCAATCTGCCCGCCTTGCGCGAGCGCGATGGCGATGTCGAGCTGCTCATCGATCACTTTCTCGACCAGCTCAATGCCGGAGCGGGATTCGAGCCCGAGGTACAACACAAGAAACTTTCTCTGGAGGCTAGAAACTTTCTTCTTGCGCATCCTTGGCCGGGTAACATCCGCGAGCTTTATCACACGCTCGTCCGGTCGGTGATCTGGTCCGACGGGGATACGATCACCGGGGATGAGGTTCGCGAGGCGCTGCTGGAGGTGGCGCCGGGCAGCCAAGGTGTCCTCGACAGGCCGCTTCACAAGGGCTTTGATTTACAGGCACTTCTCGACGAGGTCTCGCGTCACTATCTCGAGCGCGCCATGCAGCAAACAAACCATCGGAAGAAGCTGGCAGCCGAGCTGCTCGGGTTTCCGCACTACCAGACGCTCACCAATTGGCTCAGGCGTTTCGGTCTCGAAAGCGCTGAAGAAAAGGAATAGGAGGCTGGCACGGTTTTCGCTGCATGAAGTGACCATCGCACGAGAACGCCAGACATGTGGATGCAGGAACGCTCATCGCTCAACTTCGAACCGCTACGGTCTCATCATGCCGAGCTTGCGAGCATGGGCGGATTTGCCGAGCACTATGCGTTCACTGATCCAGAGAGCGCGCTCGTCAAACTCCGGAGCTTTGCCGAGCGAATCGTCGATCACCTCTACACCCGCTTACGGCTGCCGCGTGCGCCCCAGTCCAACTTTGCCGACCTACTCGCGAATGCCAGCTTCACGATGCTGGCCGATCGCCTTGTGCTCGACAAGTTTCACTTGCTCCGCAAACTCGGTAACCGTGCTGCGCATGGGGAAGACGTCGGCAGCACAGACTCTCTGCGGGCACTTCGCGAGGCATGGCAACTTGCGCGCTGGCTCCACGTGACTTTCTGCGGTGGAGTCGTCGAGGACTTCGCAGAGTTTCGTGAGCCCCCGCCCGACGGCACGGACAGCAAGGCCGAGATCAAGCGTAAGGCGAAGGCGCTTGCTGAGCAGAACGCTGCCAAGGAGGCGCGTCTCAGAGAAGCGCTCGAGGAAGTTGCCCGTCTGCGAGAGTCTGAGCGCGAGCTGCGCGAACGGATTAATGCGGCAAACGCTCCGCTCGAGGAGCGGGAGATCCGCGCCATCGCAGATGTGGCGGAAGCAACCAGCAACCAGCTCCAGTTCAGCGAGGACGACACGCGTCGGTGGCTCATCGAGCGTGACCTTCGCATGGCGGGCTGGAATGTCGGCGAGCAGGGCCGCAGCACCGAGCAGGTCGGTCAGGAGGTCGAGGTTCTGCATCAGGCGACTTCAAGCGGGAGGGGCTTCGCCGACTACGTTCTGTGGGACGACAACGGCAAGCCGCTCGCGACGGTCGAGATCAAGAAGACCACCCGTGATGCCCGACAGGGGCAGGCGCAGTCCAAGGACTATGCAGACGGGCTCGAGAAGATGTATGGCCAGCGGCCGATGATCTTCTACAGCAACGGTCACGACATTTGGGTCTGGGATGATGCGCTCGGCTACCCGCCGCGGCAGATCTACGGCTTCTACGCGCGCGACACGCTCCAGTACCGCTGCGGTTTCCAACGCAGTGGCCGCTATGAGCTCACCAAGGTCATGCCGGACGAGCGCATCGCGGGCCGGCTCTATCAGATCGAGACGCTGCGCCGCGTAACCGAGCGCTTTGCGGCATGCCACCGAAAGGCGCTGATCGTCCAGGCAACAGGAACCGGAAAGACCCGGGTCGCGATTGCACTCGCCAAAATGCTGATCGAGGCACGCTGGGTGAAGCGGGTTCTCTTCCTCTGCGACCGCAAGGAGCTTCGCAAGCAAGCGCGCAACGCATTCAGCGAGTTCCTCAAGGAGCCGATCTACGTTATCGGCCAGCAGAACAATGACATCGCGCTCAAAGATGCCCGTATCTACATCGGCATCTACCCGGGCATGATGAACATCTACGAGCGTTTCGATACGGGTTTCTTCGATCTCATCATTGCCGATGAGTCGCACCGCTCGATCTACAACCAGTACGGCGATCTCTTCAAGTACTTTGACGCCCTGCAGGTGGGCCTTACCGCAACGCCCGTCGAGATGGTGTCGCGCAGCACATGTCGTCTGTTCGGCTGCGATTACAAACTCCCGACCGCCAACTATCCACTCGAGCAGGCGATCGCAGACGGCAACCTGGTGCCCTTCCGCGTGGTGGCTCACACTACAGCTTTTCTGCGCGAGGGGATCAAGTCGGCCCATCTCAGCGACGAGCAGATTGCCGAGCTGGAAGACCAAGGGATCGATCCGAACACCCTGGATTTCGACGCTCAGGAGATCGACGACGCGGTATTCAACCGCGATACCAACCGCATCATCCTGCGTAATCTCATGCCTGAATCCGTGTTGTCTTCAGCGCGTACCCGCTCCGCGAGCCCCAGCGCATGATTTTTCTGCTGCCTGACTCCCAATCTCAGCTCACCGCAGCCCCGAGCACCGTCCTTTCACGGCCCGGAGGCCCGGCGAGCCGGGCTTACGGGGGGTGCGCTACGTCATTTTCCTGCTCCCACGCGGCCGTCGCCCTTTCGCCGCAGCGAAATGGCCTCGATTCGGAGAATTCGGCCGTCGGATTTGCATCACGGCGAAGCCACCGCGCACAGTCGCGCCTGCACCGTGGTGAACACCTTCACATGCGCGGCGACGCCGCGTCCGAAGTCCAGCACCAGGCGGCGGGCGTGTTCGACGAACTTCGCCGCACGGTACATCACCTCCTGCAGCACTGTCTTGATGCGTCGGCGCTTGGCCGGGTGACGGATCGGCGAGAGCTCGCCGGTCAGCCCGAGTTGGCCGATCAGGCGCAGGCAGTTGTAGGCGAACGCGGCCAGATGCATGACCGCGTCGTTGGTGTCGAACTTGCCCGAGGGCAGGCGCTCGAGGTCCAGGTCGGTCTTGATCTCGGAGTGGAACTGCTCGTGCGTGCCGTGGTGCTTGTAGAGCTCGATCACGTCGGCCATCGCCACTTCGAGGCTGGTCCACCAGCCTTCGATCTCGATCTCGGGGGTCAGCAGGTGCTGGCCCTTCTTGTCGATCGTGCGCTCGGTCACCCGCACCACCAGACGCAGCGTGCGCTTGGCCTTCTTCCAGGCACGGTCGATCTTCAGGTCCAGCAGCCCCACCCGCTTGCCCGCGCGCACTTCCTCGAAGACGCCGGCGGCCTCGGCCCGGTCCACCCAGGCGGTCTTGTCCTGACGGCGCGGATTCCACTTGGTGAGGTAGTCGAACGAACGCCCCAGCGCTGCCCAGCGATCGCGCTCGTCGGCCAGCGCGAACAGCAGCCGGGCGCTGTCGAAGCCGCTGTCGGCCCGCCACAGCAGCTTCGCATCGGCCGCACACACCCGGCGCAGGCGCGGGAACGCGCGCTCGAAGAAATACTCGGTCTCCAGCGCCGAGTGGTGCGACCCCGCGCGCAGCTCCAGGCCGAGGTTCCAGCCCTCGTTGCCCAGGTACAGCGCGATCGGCGTGTAGCCATCGACGCCCTGGTAAGTGCGGCTGACCGCCTCCTTCTTGGTGTCGGAGTTGTCCATCACGAAGGTGTCCAGATCGGCGCAGACGTAGCCCTTGTGCGCCGTGATCGGCGCCTCGGTGCGCTCGAGCAGGCGCAGGCTCAGCTCGTCGGTCAGCTCGCGCAGCTCGGCCGCGCGGGCATCGAGCCGTTGGCGCATCCACACGCTGCCGGGCACCTTGGCGAGCCCGAGCGCTTCCTTGAAGAAGCGGTCGCCGCGAAACGGCTCGATCGCCTCGAAGTCGCTTTTGCCCAGGCTCAGCAGCCCCACCACCGACTTGACCAGGTCCGAGCTCCGCATACCCTGCGACACCGGCAGCCTCGGGTCGATCACCGCCTCGACCTGTGCCGCCTGGCAGCACTGCCCGATCAACGCCAGGCCCGAGTAGGACGTCAGATTGAGCTTGGCGGATTGCTTGACTTCGAAGCGCGGCATGGTCGGTTGGGTGAAAGGCTCGGATGCGTAATTATACAATTACATCAATGCGTTAGGCTGGATTTCCGGCTAAGCGAACACGGATTCAGGTCATGGAGAACGGCATCCGCGACGCGGACGGCCAGTTGCCCGGCAAGAGCATCGTCTTTGCGCGCAGCATCGATCACGCGCGTCTTCTGGCCGAGCTGTTCGACGAGATGTATCCGCAATTCGCGGGCAAGTTCTGCCAAGTCATTCACTCGAAGGAGCCGCGGGCCGAGCAGCTGATCGATGATTTCAAGGGTGCGGAAAACGCAAAGAATGATCAGCTGCGCATTGCCATTTCCGTGGACATGCTCGATACCGGTATCGACGTGCCCGAGGTTGTGAACCTCGTCTTCGCCAAGCCCGTGAAATCCAAGGTCAAGTTTTGGCAGATGATTGGCCGGGGTACGCGCTTGTGCAAAGACCTCTTCGGGCACCGCAAAGACAAGACTGAGTTCCTGATCTTCGATCACTGGAACAACTTCGCCTACCACGACCTCGATCCCGAAGAGGTCGAGCGCAAGACCCCAAAAGCGCTCAGTCAGCTCCGCTACGAAGCACGTATCGCGCTCGCGGAGCTCGCGCTCAAACATTCGGAACTCGAAGTGTTTGCAGTGTTGCGCGATCAGCTCAAGGCGGATGCCGATGCACTCGATGACCGCACGATCGCCGTGCGCGAGAACTGGCAGGCTGTTCAGCAAGCGAGGGATGCAGCGCTTCTGCACGCATTCGCTCCGACTTTGCGCCAGCTGTTGGTCGAGTCTGTCGCGCCCCTGATGGCGGTACTCGACGTGCGGGGCCAAGGCCCTGCGCTGCGCTGGGATCTGTTGCTGGGCGAAGCGCAGGCTCATGCGATCGCGGGGCCCGGTCAACCGAATCCCAAGCGAGCAGAAATCATCGAATGGCTGGATCGGCTCCCCAGCCACCTCAATCCGGTGCGCGCGAAGGCGCCCGAGCTCAAGACGATCCGGAGCGATGTGTTCTGGGCGGGGGCGGACTTCGGCCACCTCGAGCAAATGCGCGTCGCACTACGCGACATCATAGATCTTGCCGAACCTCCCTTGCTGCCACCACCACCGCCTCCCAAGGTGATCGACGTTTCCGAGAGGCTCGAGGATGTGGAGGCTTACCTTCGTCCGACCAACATCCGATCGGTCGACTACACCGTGTATCGTCGCGCGGTCCAGGCCGCGCTCGAGCCCTTGTTCGAAAGCGAACCGGTGCTCCGCAAGATCAGAAGGGGCGAGCCTGTGAGTGTTGCCGACATCGACCGGCTAAACAGCCTCGTCCACACGCGCAACCCGGATGTGGATTTGGCGACGCTACGTACCTTCTTCCCCGATACTGCCGTGCCGCTCGCGCAGATTCTGCGGAGCATCGTGGGCTTGGAGCACGAGGTCGTCGAGGCGCGCTTCACTGCGTTCGCCCAGAAACATCCGCTGGGAAGCCAGCAGCTTCGGTTTCTTGCCCTTCTCAAGGAGCATATCCGCCAGCATGGGGCCATCACGACCGACGATCTTTTCGCTGCGCCGTTTACCAGTGTTCATACGGAAGGCGTGCTCGGCATCTTCACCGATGAAAGGCAGTTCGACGAGCTGCTTGGGATTATCAAAAGCTTTGGCGAACCGCTCGTACAACCGAGTATCACAGGGAGAAGCGTATGAGTTCAATCACCAGCTATGACAGGCTCGAGGACCTCGGGCGGGTTCGGTTGTCGAGAAATTTCTTCATGAGGGAGTTTCTGTATAGCGAGATTGCCGCTTGGCATGGACTTCGAAACGTCCCCGATAATCCTGAGAGGGCCATAGAAGCTGGACGCATGCTTTGTCAGCAGTTGCTTGAGCCCCTGCAAGCAACATTCGGCAGGATCCATGTGCGGTCCGGCTATCGCTCGCCCGAGGTCAATAAGTTCGGCAATGAAAACAAATTGAACTGTGCTAGCAACGAGAAGAACTTTGGCCGTCACATTTGGGATTATCCAGATGAGCGTGGTCGGTATGGAGCTATGGCCTGCATTGTAATTCCGTGGCTTGTGGATTACATCGAGAAAGGTGGTTCCTGGACTGCAATGGCCTGGTGGATTCATGATCATCTTCCGTACAGCAGTCTTTATTTCTTTCCTAGGCAAGGTGCTTTTAATATTGGGTGGCATGAGCTGCCTGAGCGGCGGATAGATAGTTATTCAGCGCCGAAGGGATGTCTTACTCGCCAGGGGATGGAAAATCATCAGGGCTCACACAGGGGTGAGTATCCGGAGTTTCCTCAGCTTGTTTCAATTAGTTCAGAAAAACACGTGCCTCCAGCTAATCTGGTTGCTGATCCTCGTCCTGGAGTGGAGTCTCGCTCGAGCCCAACAAAGCATTCCGTTTCTACACAGAAGACACTCTCCTTTTCTCCGCAAACTGGAGGGGCAATCAACTATCGAGCCATCCACACACGAAATTTGTGGCGCAAAGTCGGTAACCACACCTCCCTCGAGAAGGCGATCCTTGGCAAGGATGGAGCTGTAGGGCTGTTTGCTCGAAAAGTACGCATCGATTATGCAAAACATGGGGACCCGCTTTACGTACTGGTCTGGGAAGGTGGGGCCGATAAAGGCTTTGTGATAAGGCCAGATTCGAACTCACCTGAAGGTATACGGGTGGCGAGCGTTCCTATGCACGATATCCAGGATTTCGAGAGCCGCGGGCAGGCAAGCCAACGGGCATTGGATAAGTATTTTGGCGCTTGATAGCGGGTGCTAATTATGAGGAATGAATGAAGTACATCGACTTTAGTATCACGCAGTCCAGTATCGACAACCGCAGGCTTTATTTTGACGCGGTTCATCAGTCGTTCTTTCCGTCCGATGCTCTCGGCGGTAGGGCGGCAGCTGCCAAGGCTCAGGGGCAGATCTGCATTGAGGCCAACGAGGAATGCTTCGATACCGATATTCGGCTCAGCAGTAGCGTTCGAATCTCGCCACGCACGTCTTTCAAACGCTGGTTGGCATCCGTGAGGGCGCACGATGGCGCCAAGGCACGGCTGCATCGTGTCGCCGACCGTCAGTACAAGCTCGAATATCTGGGTTGAGCAGAACGCATGATCACAGGTGAACTCAAGAGTCGTATCGACGCCCTCTGGACCGACTTCTGGACCGGCGGCATTACCAATCCGCTCACCGTCATCGAGCAGATCACCTTCCTCATGTACAGCCGTCTGCTCGACATGAACGAGCGGCGCGACGAGAAGCGCACAAGCCTCAGCGGCCATCCCTTTGCGAGACGTTTTCTTGCTGACGAGCAGGATTGCCGTTGGGAGAGCTGGCGCCACTATGGGGCGGAGCTGATGCTCCCGCACGTGCGGGACAAGGTTTTCCCACACTTCCGCCGACTGGCCGAGCGCACGTCGGGCGATGGAAGTCAGTTCGCCGCGTTCATGAAGGACGCCCAGCTGATGATCCAAAAGCCTTCGCTGCTGGTGAAGGCGGTCAATGCCGTGCAGGATCTTCCGCTCGACCGCGGCGACACCAAGGGCGACCTCTACGAGTACCTGCTCGGCAAGCTCACGACCGCAGGCATCAATGGCCAGTTCCGCACGCCGCGGCACATCATCCGCATGATGGTCGAACTGATGGAACCCCAGCCTTCCGACCGGATCTGCGACCCCTCCTGCGGTACGGCGGGCTTCCTCGTCGAGACCTACGATTACCTGCTGAGAAACTACAGCTCGGAGGCTGGCACCCACCGCGAGACCGTGCTCAACGAAAAGGGTGAGCCGGAAGAGCAGGTCATCTACAGTGGCGACCTCCTCGCCGAGCACCGCCACCATGTCGACACCGACATGTTCCATGCCTTCGACTTCGACGCCACCATGCTGCGCATCGCCACCATGAACCTGGTGATGCATGGGGTGGCCGAGCCAGACGTGCACTACCAGGACACGCTAAGCCAGACCTTCACGGAACGGCATGGGGACACCGCGCAGAACGCCTTCGATCTGGTGCTCGCCAACCCGCCCTTCAAGGGCAGCCTGGACGAGCACGATGTGGCTGCGGACCTGCTGCGTGTCGTGCGTACCAAGAAGACCGAACTCCTATTCATCGCCCTCATTCTCCGCATGCTCAAGGTAGGTGGGCGCAGTGCCACCATCGTGCCTGATGGCGTGCTGTTCGGTTCCAGCAAGGCACATGTGCAACTGCGTAAGCATCTGGTCGACGATAACCAAGTCGAAGCGGTGATTAGCCTGCCGAGCGGTGTGTTCAAGCCCTATGCCGGCGTGTCGACCGCGATCATCGTTTTCAGCAAGGGCGGGGCCACCGACCAGGTGTTCTTCTATGACGTCGCCGCCGACGGCTACTCACTGGACGACAAGCGCCAACCGGTGGCCGAGAACGACCTCCCGGATGTGCTCGACAAGTGGCGCGCCTGGTGCGACTGCAAGGGGGATTTCTCGGACCGCACGCAGAAGGCGTTCGCAGTGACCGCCGATGCTATCCGTGCACAGGGCTACGATCTGTCGATCAACCGCTACAAGGAGCAGCGCTACGTGGCGAAGGAGTATGAAGATCCGAAAGAGATTCTTGCCCGATTGAAAGTGTTGGAGCGCGAGATCCTGCACGAGCTAGATGACTTGGAGGGTTTGATCTCTAAATGAGGCGCACATATACCCTGAAAGACATCGCACCAGCCGTGGCCGCAACAGAATCAAAAAACGATGGAGAGGTTTGGCTACTCAATCTTGAGCATGTGGAGTCGTACACTGGTCGTTTACTTGAGAAAAAAAAGGTACCGACTGGCGCAGTCGGGAGTTCGACTCAGGCGTTTGATGCCAGCAACGTCCTCTACAGCAAACTGCGCCCCTACCTGAATAAAGTCTATTTGCCTGAAGGATTCGGGTACTGCACTTCGGAGTTCGTTCCTTTACGACCGCGCATTGACCTTGTGACCAGAGATTACCTCGCGGCCTATCTTCGGTCCGAGCGTTTCTTGTCTTGGATAAAGTACCAAGTCGCTGGATCAAAGATGCCTCGTGTTTCAATGGAGGCGTTTTGGGATCACTTGGTTGAACTGCCCTCACTCGAAGAACAGGAACGTATAACGCAAATCCTTAACAAGGCTGAGAGTGTTCGCCATAAACGTCAGCAAGCAGTCCGTGAGGCGGACAGCTTTATGCGTGCGATTTTCTTGGATATGTTTGGTGATCCAGTTACGAATCCGATGGCTTGGCCGATCCGAAAGTTCGGTGAGCTTGGCCAATGGGCATCTGGTGGGACGCCAGACAGGGCGAGAAGCGATTTCTTTCGGGGGGAAATTCCTTGGTTCTCTGCGGGAGAACTGAATGCAATGTATGTGTCTGAATCCTCCGAGAGGATTACGGATCTCGCATTGACAAGGTCTTCAGCAAAGCTCTTTGCTCAGGGGTCTCTGTTGTTGGGAATGTACGATACTGCCGCCCTCAAGGCTTCAACCTGAATCCGTGTTCGCTTAGCCGGAAATCCAGCCTAACGCATTGATGTAATTGTATAATTACGCATCCGAGCCTTTCACCCAACCGACCATGCCGCGCTTCGAAGTCAAGCAATCCGCCAAGCTCAATCTGACGTCCTACTCGGGCCTGGCGTTGATCGGGCAGTGCTGCCAGGCGGCACAGGTCGAGGCGGTGATCGACCCGAGGCTGCCGGTGTCGCAGGGTATGCGGAGCTCGGACCTGGTCAAGTCGGTGGTGGGGCTGCTGAGCCTGGGCAAAAGCGACTTCGAGGCGATCGAGCCGTTTCGCGGCGACCGCTTCTTCAAGGAAGCGCTCGGGCTCGCCAAGGTGCCCGGCAGCGTGTGGATGCGCCAACGGCTCGATGCCCGCGCGGCCGAGCTGCGCGAGCTGACCGACGAGCTGAGCCTGCGCCTGCTCGAGCGCACCGAGGCGCCGATCACGGCGCACAAGGGCTACGTCTGCGCCGATCTGGACACCTTCGTGATGGACAACTCCGACACCAAGAAGGAGGCGGTCAGCCGCACTTACCAGGGCGTCGATGGCTACACGCCGATCGCGCTGTACCTGGGCAACGAGGGCTGGAACCTCGGCCTGGAGCTGCGCGCGGGGTCGCACCACTCGGCGCT
Source organism: Thauera phenylacetica B4P (assembly GCF_000310225.1). Taxonomy (GTDB): domain Bacteria; phylum Pseudomonadota; class Gammaproteobacteria; order Burkholderiales; family Rhodocyclaceae; genus Thauera; species Thauera phenylacetica. The sequence continues at coordinate 13,008 of NZ_AMXF01000040.1, read as the reverse complement.
GGAGACCGAGTATTTCTTCGAGCGCGCGTTCCCGCGCCTGCGCCGGGTGTGTGCGGCCGATGCGAAGCTGCTGTGGCGGGCCGACAGCGGCTTCGACAGCGCCCGGCTGCTGTTCGCGCTGGCCGACGAGCGCGATCGCTGGGCAGCGCTGGGGCGTTCGTTCGACTACCTCACCAAGTGGAATCCGCGCCGTCAGGACAAGACCGCCTGGGTGGACCGGGCCGAGGCCGCCGGCGTCTTCGAGGAAGTGCGCGCGGGCAAGCGGGTGGGGCTGCTGGACCTGAAGATCGACCGTGCCTGGAAGAAGGCCAAGCGCACGCTGCGTCTGGTGGTGCGGGTGACCGAGCGCACGATCGACAAGAAGGGCCAGCACCTGCTGACCCCCGAGATCGAGATCGAAGGCTGGTGGACCAGCCTCGAAGTGGCGATGGCCGACGTGATCGAGCTCTACAAGCACCACGGCACGCACGAGCAGTTCCACTCCGAGATCAAGACCGACCTGGACCTCGAGCGCCTGCCCTCGGGCAAGTTCGACACCAACGACGCGGTCATGCATCTGGCCGCGTTCGCCTACAACTGCCTGCGCCTGATCGGCCAACTCGGGCTGACCGGCGAGCTCTCGCCGATCCGTCACCCGGCCAAGCGCCGACGCATCAAGACAGTGCTGCAGGAGGTGATGTACCGTGCGGCGAAGTTCGTCGAACACGCCCGCCGCCTGGTGCTGGACTTCGGACGCGGCGTCGCCGCGCATGTGAAGGTGTTCACCACGGTGCAGGCGCGACTGTGCGCGGTGGCTTCGCCGTGATGCAAATCCGACGGCCGAATTCTCCGAATCGAGGCCATTTCGCTGCGGCGAAAGGGCGACGGCCGCGTGGGAGCAGGAAAATGACGTAGCGCACCCCCCGTAAGCCCGGCTCGCCGGGCCTCCGGGCCGTGAAAGGACGGTGCTCGGGGCTGCGGTGAGCTGAGATTGGGAGTCAGGCAGCAGAAAAATCATGCGCTGGGGCTCGCGGAGCGGGTACGCGCTGAAGACAACACGGATTCAGGATAAGGCCATACGCGCCTTCGTCGAGGCTGTGCTCGCTGTACGCAGCATGAAGAGCCAAATGAAGCTTCTCCAGAGTTTCTTCTGGCTTGATAACGGAGATTTCAAACTCTCCGTTGCGAATGTCCCGGTGCTATGTGCCCTATGGTGCGCCCTTGATCTGCCACTCGACTGGTGGCGCGACCCGGGTAACAGGCTCGCGTTGCAGCGTCTTCGCGCTTTCGACCCCTTGTGGTTTGAAGATGCCTATCAGCACGCGTTTGCGGCGTGTATTGGCCTGGCGTTGATCGAGCCGGTTTCGGCGCGGCTTGGCGGGACTGCACCTCCCGTCGAGGGTGGCTCGCGGGTTCATCGTCTGCCTGCCGGAACGGTCCAGCGCATCAGAGAGAAAACAAATTGAAAAAGCACTACTTCTCGCAGCTTCTACCTGAACTTGCTACTCGTGCTTCGCGTGCGACCCTGAGCCGTTTGGGGTTCTCGAATGCCTCGCTCCGTGCTTATCTGGAGCGCACCTTTTCTGCCTCCTACGGCGCAAAAGGTTGCTTTGTCGGCGACCCGGTGTTCGAAGCCACTTTTGGCTGGGAGGAGGCGGAACATAGCCTGGCCGAACTCAGCCCCGAGCTGCTGACGCCAGCCCTAGTGTCAGCCCTCGATCGGCCAGGCGGGGATGCAAAAAGCAGTTACCGTTTCCCTCGCGAGGCTCGCCCTTACCGCCACCAGCTCGAGGCGTGGCGGATTCTGGGGCAAGATAAGCCGCAGTCGGTGGTCGTGACCAGCGGCACGGGATCGGGCAAGACCGAATGCTTCATGGTGCCGATTCTGGATCAGCTTGCGCGTGCGCATGCCCAGCGCGGGTCGAAGCTGATTGGGGTGCAGGCATTGTTCCTCTACCCGTTGAACGCCCTAATCCAGAGTCAGCGAGAGCGCCTGAACGCCTGGACGTCATCCTTCGGCGACGGGCTACGGTTCTGCCTCTACAACGGACTGACCCCACAGAAGCAGCCGCAAGGCTTGCGCGATCAGCTGCGAAATGAGGTGCTCGATCGTGAGTCCCTTCGCGCTGCACCTCCGCCGCTTTTGGTGACTAACGCGACCATGCTCGAGTACATGCTCGTGCGCGCGCAGGACGCCCCCATCCTCGAACAGTCGCAAGGCGCGCTCAAGTGGATCGTGCTCGATGAGGCTCATACCTACATCGGCTCCCAGGCTGCGGAACTTGCGCTGCTGCTGCGTCGCGTGCTTCACGCCTTTGGTGTCACACCCGAACAGGTTCGCTTTGTCGCAACCTCCGCGACGATCGGGGGCGGCGAGGCCGAGGCGCAATTGCGGGAGTTCCTTGCGCGCGTGGCTGGTCTGAGCCTCGATCGCGTTCACGTCGTTTCGGGTCACAGAGTTGTGCCGGACCTAGATGCAGGCGAGCCCGCTTACGCTGATGCCTCACTCGAGGCCTTGGAGTCGATCGCGGAGGATCCCGAACGCCTCTACGCGGCCTTGTGCGCTAATAAAACGGCGCGTTCCATCCGAGCGAGCTTCACTCCGCCCAACGATCGAGTTCGGTCGCTGTTCTCACTTGCGGGGAGCCTGTGCGGTCATGTCGCGCCCGAAGCGTCAGACAAGGCAAAGGCGCTGCGTTGGCTCGACTTGCTGACTTTGGCGCAGTCGCGTCCGAAGGGGAAGCCAGCCAAATCGTATCTGCCGCTACGCGCACATCTTTTCCATAACGTGCTTGATGGGCTTTGGGCATGCGCGGACCCGGGGTGCAGGTGCAAGGCCGGTACGGAGCTGGATTCACCGGACTGGTCATTCGGGTTGGTCTACACCGAGCCGCGGAAACACTGCGAGTGCGGCTCGCCCGTTTATGAGCTTCGATCCTGTAACGAGTGCAACACCACCTACCTGTGGGCGCGTCAATATGGGCCTGGGGAGGATGGCAAGTACCGTCTGCTCCAGACGACCGAAGAGGAGGTCGATGAGTTCTCGCTGGACACGGAGCGCTCCGAGGAGGATGAGCAGCAGGCCCAAGTGAGACCTGGTTATTCCCCGCTCTTGATTGCGAATGCCCATAAGGGCGCGACGGAAGAGATTCTTGTCGATGCCGCTACCCTTGTCCTTTATCCGTTGGAGCTGGACGGGGCAGTACGTCTCAGGGGGCGAGACGAATCGGTCATTGATGACCAAGGGACGCGTGCAATGGTGTGCCCCGAGTGCGGGGCCCATGATGCTTCAAGTGGGTTGGGGCTTTTCCGCAAGGCAATCCTTGGCGCACCGTTCCTGCTTGGCGAGATCGTTCCGACGCTCCTCGAGTTCTGTCCGGACATCGATAGTTCGGAGGCGAAGCCCCTGGAGCGGCCTTATCGTGGTCGTCGAATGATCTCCTTCACGGACAGCCGGCAGGGTACGGCTCGCATCGCAGCCCGACTGCAGCAGGACTCAGAGCGCAATCGTATTCGCGGCCTGGTGTTCAAGAAGGTATTGACGTCGGGGAGCGCGGGCGGGGATGCAGATAGGGCGAAGTTGCAGAGTGACATCGACACCCTTTGCCGGGCGCTCGAGCTCGCGCCGAGTCCTGCACTGCAGGTTATGGTCGACGAAAAGAGGCAGGCGCTTCAGGCGCTGTCCGGATACCGACCCGTGCCCTTTGCCGATATGGTGCAGTGGCTGAGTACCGTAGCCAGTGACGTCAAGGAGTGGATGCATGAATACTACAGCGAGCAAGACCCTGGAGAGTTTGGGAAAGGTGATGGCAGGGAGCGTTTGGCCGACATCCTACTAACCAGGGAGTTTGCCCGGCGACCAAAGAGAGCGAACTCGCTCGAAACCATGGGCCTGGTTCGGACCACTTATCCGAAGCTCGAGGCGATTACACGCCTGCCGGATTTTTCGGGAAGTGCTCCCCAGATCGCGCTAGCTGACTGGAAGGACTTCCTGAAGATTGCCCTGGATTTTCACGCCAGGGGCGGCTCGTTCATCAACCTTCCAAACGCGTGGCGGAAATGGGGCGGTACAAAGCTTTCAGCAAGGCAGTTCCTGCCTCCTGAATCAAAAGAGGCTCAAACGAACCTCTACAAGCGTTGGCCACAGTGCCAGGCTACCGAGCGGCAGAGCCGACTTGTGAGACTGCTAGCACGCGGCTTGAACATCGACCCGCAGTCAGCATCAGGCCGCAACACGATAGATGTGCTCTTGAGGGGGGCTTGGAAGCAACTGGTTGAGCTGGGCATGCTTGAGATGGGCGGTACCGGTCGTTACCTCAAGCTGGATAGCTTGGCACTTGCACCCTTCGACAAGGCATGGCTATGCCCTGTGACGCGCAGGGTGCTCGACACGACCTTCATGGGCATGACTCCCTATCTCCCTGAGCAGGCCAAGTCGGACAGAGTCGCGAAGTGTGTCCCGTTGAAGATGCCGGACTACAGCCCAATCGCAAATCTGGATGACATCGGAGACCAGAGAGTTGAGGTCGTTCGCGATTGGCTCAATACGGATGACACGGTTGCAGCACTTCGCAATGAGGGGCTCTGGTCCGATCTGAATGACCGCGTCGTCGAGGGGGCGTTCTACTTCCGTGCCGCCGAGCATTCTGCACAGCAACCGGGTGCGCGTCTCGCCAAGTATGAGGCGGCGTTCAAGAGTGGCGGGATCAACTTACTGAGCTGCTCGACCACCATGGAGATGGGTGTCGATATCGGGGGGATCTCGGTGGTGGCCATGAACAACGTGCCGCCCCATCCGGCGAATTATTTGCAGCGCGCGGGTCGTGCGGGCCGTCGTAGCGAGACCCGATCGGTTGCGCTGTCGCTTTGCAAGTCGAACCCACACGATCAGCAGGTCTTCGCCAATCCCATGTGGCCGTTCGAGACGGTTCTGCCTGCTCCCCGGGTCCAGTTGAGCAGTCCGATCCTGGTGCAGCGCCACCTGAATTCAATGCTACTTGCAAACTTCTTGCGCAAGGAGCTTTCTGGCCCTGGCTCCGCCGAGAAGCTGAATCTGGAGTGGTGGATGCTGCCGGCGGATCAGTCGCGGCAGCAGCGCTTCTACGCTTGGACGCAGTGTTTCTCGAGCGGAAATGAGCCCGAGCTTGCCAAGGGTCTGCGATCGCTCCTCCGGCATACACCGCATGAAGGTACGGCTTCGTTGGAGCGGCTGGTCGCAGAAGCAGGAAGGATGGCGAAAGACCACGCCAGGAAATGGTTCTCCGAGTTCGATGTCGTTGAAGCCGAGTTGGCACGTTTGTCGACCCCTCCCGGCATGACAGAGCCCGCCTACAAAGCGCTCAAGATCCAGCGCAAGCGGCTGACCGGCGAGTATCTGCTGCGCGAACTTGCCACAGAGGGCTTTCTCCCGGGGTACGGGTTCCCGACGGACATCGCCCCGTTGGACACCTTGACCGTCGATGAGCTGGCCCGTATTGAAGCCAAGCAAAGGCGTCAGCAACAGGAAGAGACTGGCCGCATCGATAACCGGATGCGCTTCCGTGAATTGCCGAGCCGCGACATGGTGACTGCCCTGCGGGAATACGCCCCCGGCTCGGAGGTGGTGATCGATGGACTTGTTTATCGTGCTGCAGGCATCACGTTGAACTGGCATACCCCAGCCTCGGTGACCGAGGCGAATGAGATCCAGAATATCCGTGACGCATGGCGATGCCGTCACTGCGGCTCGAGCGGCACACATTTGCGAGCGAGCCGATTGCACGAGTGCCCGGATTGCGGGTCACCACTCGGCGCCGATAAGGAAGTGCGCTTCGATTATCTTGAGCCCGCAGGCTTTGCCGTTGATCTCTACAGCACCCCGGACAACGATGTTTCCACGCAGACCTTTGTCCCGGTGTCGCTTCCTTGGATCAACGCGAATGGCGAGTGGCTCTCGCTGGCGAATCCCGCGCTGGGCGTGCACCGAAGTAGCGTGGACGGTGTTGTGTTTCATCATTCGGGAGGTATCCATGGTCATGGCTTTGCGATTTGCCTCTGCTGTGGACGCGCGGAGCCGATGGATGGCGAGGATGATCTTCCTGATGCCTTCTTCGATCACAAGAAGGGGAAGCTGAAGGAGCACAGGCGGCTTCGCGGTGCGCAGGGTGGCGAGACGAGTGTTTGCGAAGGAAGCTATAACGCCTACTCGATCCAGCGCGGTCTGAGGTTGGGTCATGAGGCCAGAACGGATGTGCTCGAATTGGTGCTGCGTGGCCTGGATGATCAGCCCATACGCGATCGTAAGACCGCTTTTACGCTCGCGGTGGCCATACGCAACGCCGTCGCTGCGACTTTGGGTATCGAGTCGTCGGAGTTGGGGTGCGATACGAAGCCTGTGCGCTTCCTCGGTGAAGGGAGCTGCCAAGCGATTGTGGTCTTCGACCGAAGCGCCTCCGGTTACGCATCCTCAGTCGCCGACCGGTTGCCGCAGATCCTCCGTGCGGCCGCAGGTGAGTTGAATTGTTCCGAAAGCTGCGACTCAGCGTGCCAACACTGTTTGTTGGACTTTGATACCCGGTTCCGCCTTGATGATCTCGATCGACATGCTGGCCAAGGTTTTCTGTCTGGCGAGTGGCTGACTGCCTTGGAGTTGCCCGCTGAACTTGCTCACTTTGGTCTCAGCTCTGTTGCTGAGCATCAGACCCTTGTGGAGGCAATCACGCGTGAGTTGGCCATGCCCTCGTGCGAAGTGCTGCGGATTTTTCTAGGTGGTGAGCCGGAAGGCTGGGATCTCGCCGTCTCTCCACTCCGTCGCTGTGTCTCGCGCTGGGCGGCCACAGGAGTCGCCGTGGAACTGGTACTCCGCGCAGAGGCTGTTCAGCATGTATCGCGGGGAGATCAATCGGTTCTGGCGGCGATGGCTATGCTGGACGGGGTCACGCTCAGGGTCGGAAAGGCGGCTTCCATCGCGGAAGGCTCTGCTGTTCTGGCTGAAGTCGGACAAGGCGGACGCACGATCGCATGGGCGGGTCTCGAAGGTCGTACCGTTCCTGGTCCCAACTGGGGCGATTGTGATGGAGCGGTTCTTGTTCGAGGGGCTGCGATCAAGCCGGCAGCGTTGGGCGAGGTTCTGAAGTTTGAACTCTCGGTGCCGGAGGATTTGCCGGCACAAACGGCGAGGATCGAGCTTGGTAATGAGTTCGACGGCATGGCGGACGGATTTGGTCGTCGCATGGTCGAGAGCTTCCAATCGCATCTCGGAACCTCCTTGATTCCGCCTGGTGACAGGGTTGTGGGACTCGCGTATCACGATCGATATCTCAATGCGCCGCTGCCCGTGGTGTTGCTGCTCGATTTCGTGTGTGCGTTGCGCGGAGTTGCAGACGATGCCTGGGATGTGAGGCAAGTCGAACTGAGGGTTTCCCCCGTACCCGAAGCTCAGATGGCCCGTATGCCCCCGAGTAAGGTGTGGCACAACTGGGCGAGCAACGAGGAGCGGGATCAGGCGCTCGTTGCCGCGTTTGAGTACGCGGGACTCGAACTCTCTCTTGAGACCCTGACCAAGAGCGATGCGATCCATGCGAGGAGGCTCGACATCAGTTTCGCGAGCGGCAAGAAGCTCCAGGTCTGGTTAGATCAGGGCTTCTCGTACTGGCAGATCCCGCGGGAGCGCAACTTGAGTGGGGGGCGCTCTTGGTTCCCGTTCTCCGGAGACAAAGAACGTCAGGCGGAGAGCATCGGGCGTGCCGAATTTCGGATCGAGGGGCAGGCCTACCCAACCTATGTGTTCTTGGGTTGGTCCTAAACGAAGGCCCGGTAGCCTTCCCTGAAGGCTACCGGGCCCGTACTACCACCGCTCGGCTTATTTCACCGTTCTTGAGAAATCTATTTCACAGATGTGAGAAAAATTTCAGAACGAGTGAGAACCTACAGCCGCTACAAAAAATCACACATCGATGTTCTGCGCATACAGCGCATTGCCTTCGATGAACGCCCTTCTCGGCTCCACGTTATCCCCCATCAGCGTGGTGAAGATCTCGTCGGCGGCGATCGCGTCGTCGATCTGCACGCGCAGCAGGCGGCGCACGGCGGGGTCCATGGTGGTCTCCCAGAGCTGCTCGGGGTTCATCTCGCCGAGGCCCTTGTAGCGCTGCTTGCTGAGGCCGCGCTCGACGTCGGCGAGCATCCACTTGATGGCGTCGGCGAAGCGGGTGACGGTCTGGCGCTTTTCGCCGCGGCGGATCTCGGCGCCGGGGCCGATGAGGCCGCTGATGGCCTCGGCGGCGTTGCGGATGCTGCGGTAGTCGCCGGAGACCAGGAAGTCGTGCTCGACCCAGCCGAACTTGCGGTTGCCGTGGTGCAGGCGCTCGATGGTGAGGCGCCAGCTTTCCGCTTCTTCGTGGTATTCGGCGTAGATCTGCAGGCCTTCGGGCAGGTGGGGCTGGATGCGCTCGGCCGAGGCGCGGGCGGCGGCCTCGTCGTCGAGGCTGACCTCGATGTCGTGCGCCAGCATCACCTGCAGCACTTCGGGGTCGATGTAGCTGGCCAGGCGCCGGGTGACGGCTTCGGCGAGCAGGTAGGTGCGCGCCAGGCCGCCGAGGGCCTCGTCGGCGATCGGGCTGGCGCCTTCGCGCGGCACCAGCACGGCGCCGTCGAGGGCGAGGCGCAGCAGGTGGTTGGAGAGCTCGCTGTCGTCCTTGATGTACATCTCGTTCTTGCCGTGCTTGATCTTGTACAGCGGCGGCTGGGCGATGTAGATGTGGCCGCGCTCGACCAGCTCGGGCATCTGGCGGTAGAAGAAGGTGAGCAGCAGGGTGCGGATGTGGGCGCCGTCGACGTCGGCGTCGGTCATCAGGATGATGCGGTGGTAGCGCAGCTTCTCGGGCTTGTAGTCGTCCTTGCCGATGCTGGTGCCGAGCGCGGTGATCAGGGTGGCGATCTCCTGGCTCTGCAGCAGCTTGTCGAAGCGGGCCTTTTCGACGTTGAGGATCTTGCCCTTGAGCGGCAGGATCGCCTGGAACTTGCGGTCGCGGCCCTGCTTGGCCGAGCCGCCTGCGGAGTCGCCCTCGACGAGGTAGAGCTCGCACAGCGCGGGGTCCTTCTCCTGGCAGTCGGCGAGCTTGCCGGGCAGGCCGACGCCGTCGAGCACGCCCTTGCGGCGCGTCATCTCGCGCGCCTTGCGGGCGGCGTCGCGGGCGCGCGCGGCCTCGACGATCTTGTTGCAGATGGTCTTGGCGTCGATCGGGTTCTCGAGCAGGAAGTCGCCGAGCTTGTTGGCGACGACCTCTTCCACCGCCGGGCGGGCCTCGGAGGACACCAGCTTCATCTTGGTCTGGCTGGCGAACTTGGGGTCGGGCATCTTGACCGAGAGCACGCAGGCGAGGCCTTCGCGCATGTCGTCACCGGTGATGTCGACCTTGGCCTTCTTGGCGATCTCGTTTTCTTCGATGTACTTGTTGATGACGCGCGTCATCGCCGCGCGCAGGCCGGTGAGGTGGGTGCCGCCGTCGGCCTGCGGGATGTTGTTGGTGTAGCACAGCACCTGTTCCTGGTAGCTGTCGTTCCACTGCATGGCGACTTCGACCGAGAGCTCGGCGTCGTGGCCCTGGCCGGTGGGGATGCGGGTGGTGCCGGTGGCGTAGAAGACGTTGGGGTGCAGCACCGTCTTGGCGCGGTTGATGTACTCGACGAAGCCTTTGACGCCGCCGGCGAAGGCGAAGTCTTCTTCCTTTCCGGTGCGCTGGTCGATGAGGCGGATCTTGACGCCGTTGTTGAGGAAGGAGAGCTCGCGCAGGCGCTTGGCGAGGATGTCGTAGTGGTACTCGACGGTGCCGAAGATCTCGTCGTCAGCGAGGTAGTGCACCTTGGTGCCGCGCTTGGTGGTCTCGCCGATGACGCGCGCCGGGCTGACCTCGACGCCGTCGACGAGCTCGATGACGCGGTTCTGCGGCTTGCCGCGCTCGAACTCCAGCAGGTGGCGCTTGCCGTCGCGGGCGACGGTGACGTGCATCCACTTCGACAGCGCGTTGACGCAGGACACGCCCACGCCGTGCAGGCCGCCGGAGACCTTGTAGCTGTTCTGGTTGAACTTGCCGCCGGCGTGCAGCACGCACATGACGATCTCGGCCGCGCTGCGCTTGGGTTCGTGCTTGTCGTCCATCTTGACGCCGACCGGGATGCCGCGGCCGTTGTCGGTGACCGAGATGGAGTTGTCGGCGTGGATGGTGATGACGATGTCGTCGCAGTGGCCGGCCAGGGCCTCGTCGATCGAGTTGTCCACGACCTCGAACACCATGTGGTGCAGGCCGGTGCCGTCGGAGGTGTCGCCGATGTACATGCCGGGGCGCTTGCGTACCGCTTCCAGGCCTTCGAGCTGCTGGATGCTGGTTTCGTCGTAGTCTTCGTGCGCCTTGGCGGATGCGGTGGGCTGATCTTGCGGTTGGGACATGGTCATCTCGGTGATTCGTAAAGAACGGGTGCTGCGGTAGTGCGGGCGTTGCGGGTGCCCGTTGCGGGGCGGCGCATGCTGCGAGCTTTGTGCCCTCGCCGCCGGGTAGGCTGGCGCCGGGGTATGAAGGCTCGCGGCTGCCGCCGCTCCTACATAAGGCTCGCGGCGGCGGCTGCTCCTGCACGGGGATCAGATGCGCATCGGCATCACGACGTACTTGAACTTCTCGTTGCCCGGCAGGGTGATCAGGGCGCTGGAGTTGCCGTCGTTGAAGCGCCAGTCGACCGTCTCGGAACTGAGGTTGTTGAGCACGTCGAGCAGGTAGGTGACGTTGAAGCCGATGTCGAGCTTGTCGCCCTGGTAGTCGATCTCGAGCTCGTCCATGGCCTCTTCCTGCTCGGCGTTGGTCGACACGATGCGCAGCAGGCCGTCCTCGAGCACCATGCGCACGCCGCGGAACTTGTCGTTGGTGAGGATGGCGGCGCGCTGCAGCGCGGACAGCAGCGGCTGGCGGGCGAAGTGGATGAGCTTGGGGTGCGCGGTGGGGATCACGCGCTCGTAGTCGGGGAACTTGCCGTCGATGAGCTTGGTGACGAGCTCGATCGAGCCGAAGCGGAACACCGCCTGGTTGCCGGCGAGCAGGATCTCGAGCGGGTCGTCGCTGTCGGCGAGCTGGCGCGCGAGCTCGAGCACGGTCTTGCGCGGCAGGATGGCCTCGGTGCGCTGTGCGTGCTGGGCGTCGAGCGGCGCGTCGAGGTCGGACGCGGCGTAGGCGAGGCGGTGGCCGTCGGTGGCGACCATGCGCAGCTCGCTGCCTTCGGCGATCAGCAGCAGGCCGTTGAGGTAGTAGCGGATGTCCTGCTGCGCCATCGCGTAGGCCACCTGGGCGAGCTGGCGCTTGAAGGCGCGCTGGCCGATGCTGAGCCGGGCGCCGGCGTCCTCGGGCGGGTTCAGGCGCGGGTAGTCGGCGGCGGGCAGGGTCTGGAGCTGGAAGCGGCTGCGCCCGGCCTTGACGGTGAGGCGCTTGTCGTCGAGCGTCAGCGAGATCTCGGCGGAGTCGGGCAGGGCGCGCAGGATGTCCTGCAGCTTGCGCGCGCCGACGGTGATCGCCACGTCCTCGCCGCCGATGTGGCCGCCGGTGGTGGTGCGGATCTGGATCTCGATGTCGGTGGCCAGCATGGTGAGCTGGTCGGCGTGCTTCTCGATCAGCACGTTCGACAGGATGGGCAGGGTGTGGCGCTTCTCGACGATGCCGGCGACCGACTGCAGCGGGGCCAGGAGCGCATCGCGGGTGGTGGTGAGCAGGAGCATGGCGTCAGATCGGGTCGATGGGTTGATCGGAAGTGTTCGGTGGTTTGGTGGCGTTCAGGCGGCTCAGCCGCGCAGGACCTGGGTGAGCACGTGGACGTCGTGGTTGAGCTGGGCGTCGCCGAGGCGCAGCTCGGTGATGGTTCGGCAGGCGTGCAGCACGGTGGTGTGGTCGCGGCCGCCGAAGGCCTCGCCGATCGCCGGCAGCGACATCGGGGTGAGCTCCTTGGCCAGCCACATCGCCACCTGGCGCGGGCGCGCGATGACGCGCGTGCGCTTCTTGGAGTGCATGTCGGCGATCTTGATCTTGTAGTAGTCGGCGACGGTCTTCTGGATGTGCTCGATCGAGAGCTGGCGGTTGTGCGCGTGCAGCAGGTCCTTGAGCGCCTCCTTGGCGACCTCGAGGCCGATCTGGCGGCCATGGAAGCGCGCGTAGGCGACGACCTTGTTGAGCGCGCCCTCGAGCTCGCGCACGTTCGAGCGCAGGTTCTTGGCGATCAGGAAGGCGACGTCGTCGTCGACCAGCACGCGCAGGGCCTCGGCCTTCTTCTTGAGGATGGCGACGCGCATCTCGAGCTCGGGCGGCTCGATCTGCACGGTGAGGCCCCAGTCGAAGCGCGAGATGAGGCGGTCTTCCAGGCCCTGGATGTCCTTGGGGTAGGTGTCGCAGGTGATGACGATCTGCTTGCGCGCCTCGGTGAGCGCGTTGAAGGCGTGGAAGAACTCTTCCTGCGTGCGGTTCTTGTTATTGAAGAACTGGATGTCGTCGATGATCAGCATGTCGAGCGAGCGGTAGTAGCGCTTGAAGGCGTCGAAGCTCTTCTGCTGATAGGCGCGCACCACGTCGGCGTAGTAGTCCTCGACGTGCACGTAGCGGATGACCGCGCGCGGGTTGTGGCGGAACACCGCGTTGCCGATGGCGTGCACCAGGTGGGTCTTGCCGAGGCCGACGCCGCCGTAGACGAACAGCGGGTTGTAGGACGTGCCCGGGTTCTGCGCCACCTGCATGGCGGCGGCGCGGGCGAGGTCGTTGGCGCGGCCGGTGACCAGGGTGTCGAAGGTGAAGTCGGGGTTGAGCCGGGTCTTCTCGTAGGCGAGATCGAGGCCGGAGCTCGGTTCGCTGCTGTGGGAGCGGGGCGCCGCGGCGCGCCGGGGGCGCACGGGCGGCTCCACCGACTCGGCGGCCTCGAGCGCGTCGACGACTGCAGGCGCTGTTGCGGCGGCCTCGACGGCTCGGGCGGGGGTGGCCTCGATGGTCGGCGCCGGGGCGTGCGTGCGCGCCGGCGCCGCATCCG
>NZ_AMXF01000039.1 GCF_000310225.1 Thauera phenylacetica B4P | reverse complement strand
CCCCTGGGGGGTGGCGCGGAGCAGGTCGCCGGTGTAGCCGCCGAGCTGCCGCCGGAAGAGGCGCGCGGTCCACACCGTCACCGCCGCAGCGGCCAGCAGGGCGCCGAGCGCGCTGGCGGGCGGCAGCAGGAGCAGCGGCAGCAGACCGCAGGCGGCGGCCAGCGCGAGCTCGGCCGGTGCCAGCGGGCGCGCGACGGCGGCCGACTTTGCGGAGTCGTCGGCGCGTACGTAGGGCAGGTGGTGCATCACCACGGTGGCGGCCAGGCGCGACAGCGGATGGGCGACGAGCAGGGCGAGCGCCACGTCCACGCCTGGCGACATGGGGTCGGCAGGCAGCACAGACGCAGCCGAGCCGGCGAGTGAGGCCAGCGCTGCCGGCTCGGCCAGTTCCACCAGCGCCGCCGCCTTGGCGAGCAACATCAGCACCATGCCGATGGTGCCGTAGCTGCCGATGCGCGAGTCCTTCATGATCGCCAGCACCTGCGCCTTGTCCCAGCCGCCGCCGAGGCCGTCGCAGCTGTCGGCGAAGCCGTCCTCGTGGAAGGCGCCGGTCAGGCGGATGGTGAGCGCCATCGACAGGATCACCGCCACGGCGGGCGGCAGCAGCCAGGCGAGGGCGAGGTAGCCGAGCGCGCCGACTGCGCCCACCACCCAGCCCACGAGCGCGAAGTAGCGCGCCGCGTGGTTCATGCGCTCGGCCGACCACGGCACCCAGGCGGGCACCGGGATGCGGGTGAAGAAGCCGAGCGCGGTGAAGAAGAGTTCGAGCTGGTAGCGCATCACCCCGGACTGCGGGCCTGGTCGCTCACCCCGGCGGACTCGAAGCTCGCCATCTCGTTCATGAAATCGACCGCCGCCTGCACGAGCGGGAAGGCGAGCGCCGCGCCGGTGCCTTCGCCCAGGCGCAGGTCGAGCTCCATCAGCGGTTCGGCCTGCAGGAAGTCGAGCTGCACGCGGTGGCCGGGCTCCTGCGAGCGGTGCGCGAACACGCAGTAGGACAGCACCGCCGGCGCCAGGCCGTGGGCGACGAGGAGCGCCGAAGTGACGATGAAGCCGTCGACCAGCACCAGCATGCGTCGCTCGGCCGCGCCGAGGATCGCGCCCGCCATCATGGCGATCTCGAGACCGCCGTACTGCACCAGCACCTCCAGCGGGTCGTGTGTCCGCCCGCCGCGCTGCAGCGCCTGGGCGAGTAGGCTGCGCTTGCGGTAGAGGCCGGGGTCGTCGAGGCCGGTGCCGCGGCCGGTGACGGTGTACAGCTCGGCGTCGTGCTCGGCGCCCACCAGGCAGTGGGTGAGCAGCGAGGCCGACGCGGTGTTGCCGATGCCCATCTCGCCCAGGCCGATGCAGTTGCAGCCGTTGTCGGCGAGCGCATGGGCGATGCCGCGCCCACGCTCGAGCGCGGCGTCGCGCTGCGCGGCGCTCATGGCGGTGTCTTCGATGTAGTTGGCCGTGCCGGGCGCGATCTTGGCGTCGATCAGCCCCGGGCGCTTGCCGAAATCGTGATTGACGCCGGCGTCGACCACCGTAAGGTCCAGCCCGAGCCGGCGGGTGAATACGTTGATCGCCGCGCCGCCGGCGAGGAAGTTCTCCACCATCTGCCAGGTCACGTCCTGCGGATAGGCCGACACCCCGGCGCGCGCCGCGCCGTGGTCGCCGGCGAAGACGACGATGTGCGGCTGGCGCAGCTCGGGGTCCAGGGTCTGCTGGATCAGCGCGATCTGGTGCGCGAGCCCCTCCAGGCGGCCGAGTGCGCCGCGTGGCTTGGTCTTGCGGTCGATCTTGTGGCGGATTGCGGCGGAGAGCAGGGGGTCGGGCGAGGCGATGGCGTAGGGCTTCATGCGGCGGGGGGCGGGTGTGGTGTGGAGGGAGGGGGGACGGGCGCCGGGTCGGTGGCTTCCGCGTCCGGCAGGTCGCGATAGAGGTCGGCGAGCGCGAGCTCGAAGTCGAAGGCGGGTAGGGCGAGACGGGCCGTTTCGCCGCTCGCCTCGCTCAGCACCCAGCGCCCGTCGTCGCCGCGGGTGAAGCACTCGACGTGGGCACGGTCCTGCGACAGGAAGAGCACGGTCTTCAGTTCCGCAAAGCGGCGATAGGCGGCGAACTTGTCGCCGCGGTCATGGGCCTCGGTCGAGGGCGACAGCACCTCGGCGATGAGGACCGGGTCTTCCTTGACCTGGCGACGGGCGCGGTCCGCGTCGGAGCATGTGACGAAGACGTCGGGGTAGAAGAGGTCGTCCGATTCGGCCAGGCGCAGGCGGACGTCGGACATGAAGACGTTGCAGCGCGTGCCACGCAGGGTCTGGCGCAAGGCGAAAGCCGTGTTGAGGCTGATCGCGTTGTGGACGTCCGACCCCCCCGCCATCATGAAGGCCTCGCCGTTGAAGAACTCCCAGCGCTCGGGCTGCTCCGCCTCCCAGGCCAGGAAGTCTTCCAGCGTCATCTTGTGCTTCTGTGCAGGCAGCCCCACAGCCCTCTCCCGGAAAGTGTGCTTCGCCGCGAAGTTTAGCCTTCCTTCAGCACCAGCGGCAGGCCGGCGGCGACGAAGACAACCCGGCGGCATGCGCTCGCCACCATCTGGTTGAGACGTCCGGCCTCGTCGCGGAACAGCCGCCCGAGCGGCGTCTCCGGCACCAGGCCGAGCCCCACCTCGTTGGCGACGAGGACGATGCGGCCGGGCAGCGTCGGCAGCGCGGCCAGCAGCCCGTCGCGCTCGTGGCGGAAGCGCGGCAGGTCCTCGGCTGTGGCGCCGGCGGGCAGGGTGTGGGCATCGGCGAGCAGGTTGGATAGCCACAGCGTGAGGCAGTCGACGATCAGGCAGCGCTCGGGCGCGGCCTCGCGCCGCAGCGCCTCGGCGAGCGCCAGCGGAGCCTCGACCGTGCGCCAGCCCGCCGGCCGGTCGGCCTGGTGGCGGCGGATGCGCGCCGCCATCTCCTCGTCGAGCGCCTCGGCGGTGGCGATCACCGTGACCTCTAGCCCGGAGCCGGCGGCACGCCGTTCGGCCTCGCGGCTTTTGCCGGAGCGCGCGCCGCCGAGGATGAGTTCGCATGTCATGGTCTTGCCTGGCCTTGCATGGTGAATTGCCTGTCTCTTTTTGCAGTGCACGATACTGCCCCGTACGGTATCATCCGACCCCACTGCCCCGGAAGGGGCAACGCGTTATCGGTGCCCGCGGGCGTTTCTCGCCCCGGGTTAAACGGGAAACAGGTGCGCGGCCCCTCGCAAACGAGGCCGCAATGCCTGTGCTGCCCCCGCAACGGTAAGTGCGCGCAAGGTGCGTCATGCAGCCACTGGGCATCCATGTCCGGGAAGGCGACCCACCCGTCCGGCCATCAGGCCGGCACAGCGCACGAGCCCGGAGACCGGCCGGAACGCGGATTGGCGGATGTGCCGCGGGGTGGCGGCGACGGGCGCGGTGGGTTCTCCTGCTCTCTTCGGTTCGACTCGGCTCGCGGTGCGTCCATGTGAGGTTGCCATGGCGTGCGGGGACGCGCGGCATGGCGAAGGGAGTTCCAACAATGAAAATCCGTCTTTCTGCGCTCGTTTCCGCGTGCGCGCTCGCCTGTTCCGTCGCGCCGGCCGCCCATGCGGCCGATGCCCAACTCGGCCACGTCGTCGTGACCGCCACCCGCCAGCCGATCAGCGCCGATGCGGCACTGGCCAGCGTGGATGTCATCGAGCGCGACGAGATCGCTCGCGCCGGGCACTCCAGTCTCCTCGGCCTGCTGTCCTCGCGACCCGGCGTGCAGATGGCACGCAATGGCGGCCCCGGCTCGAGCGGCAGCATCTTCATCCGCGGGGCGAACTCCGGACACACGCTGGTGCTGGTCGACGGGGTGCGCATCGGCTCCGCCACCAGCGGCTCTCCGGTGCTGGAGACGATCCCGCTCGAGCTCATCGAGCGCATCGAGATCCTGCGTGGCCCCGCTAGCGCGCTGTACGGCGCCGATGCGCTCGGTGGCGTGATCCAGGTGTTCACCCGCAAGGGCCGCGAGGGTTTTCAGCCCTCGGTGCGCATCGGGGCCGGCACGGATGGCGTGCGTGAGGCGAGCGCCACGCTCGCGGGCGGTGACGAGCGTCTGCGCTATAGCCTGACGGCGGGGCACGAGCGTGGCGACGGCTTCAACGCACGGCCGAGCTCGGTGACCGCTGCGGATGCCGACGACGATGGCTTCCGTGAGGATTACCTGAGCGCGTCGCTGGCTTTGGACCTGGGCGGCAATGACGAGATCGGCGTCAACGTGCTGTATTCCGACATGCGCAACTGGTATGACGCGGCACAGCCCTTCGACTCCTACCTCGACAAGCGTGCCGAAACCTTCGGTGCGTATCTGCGCAAGCAGCATTCCGCCGACTGGACCAGCACCCTGCGCTTCGGGCACGGCGTGGACGCCCTCGACAACCAGTCGAACGCGAGCACGCGTTCCCGTTTCGACACCACGCAGCGCCAACTGAGCTGGCAACACGATGTCGCCCTCGGTGGCGGCTCGCTGATGGCGGCGTACGAGTTCCTGCAACAGCGCGTGAAGACCACCTCCGATTTCGAGAAGACGCGTCGCCACATCAACGCTTTCCTGCTCGGCTGGGGCGGAGAATTCGATCGACATAACGTCCAGCTCAATGCGCGCCACGACCGCAACTCGCAATTCGGCGGCAAGACCACCGGCACCGCAGCCTATGGCTATCGGCTGTCGCCCGAGTGGCGTGCCCATGCCAGCATCGGCACGGCGTTCAAGGCGCCGACCTTCAACGATCTGTACTTCCCGCTCGAGTGCTACGGTGCCTGGGGCTGCTTCGGCGGCAATCCCGACCTCGCGCCCGAGGAGGCGCTCAACCGCGAGCTGGGCGTGGCTTGGGAGCGGAACGGCGTCGGTGTCGACCTGACCTATTTCAACAACCGCATCAAGAACCTCATCGACTGGAGCACCGGCATCGCCTCCAATGTGGGCAGGGCCAACATCCAGGGGGTCGAGGCGGCGCTGTCCGCGGGCCTCGGCGACTACCGGCTGCGCGCCAGCGTCGACCTGCTCGACGCGGAAGACGACAAGACCGGTGATCAGCTCGGCCGCCGCGCTCGCGTCGGCGGGGCACTCGCGCTGGAGCGTGCGGTGGGCGCGTGGACCTGGGGGGTGGAGTGGAACGGCAAGGGGCGACGCTATGATCAGGTGCCGAACGCGGTGTCCAACCGCCTGGGAGGCTACGGTCTGGTCGATGCCTACGCGCACTACGCCATGGCGCGCGACTGGAGCGTCGAAGTTCGTGCCAACAATCTTCTCGACAAGGACCATGAGCTTGCGAAGGGTTTCGCAACACCGGGCAGGAGTGCCTTCGTCGCGTTGCGCTACGCGATGCACTGACCGGCGATGCCCGCCGTCGCCCTGCGCGGGGAGTCGCGCTTGAGTCCGGCCATGCGCTGCAGGCGATCGCCGCTGGCGATCGCCGCGGTGCTGCTGTCCGCCGCGGCGATGGCCTTGCTGTGGGCGCTGGTCGCTGGCGAGCTGCCGGTCGCGGCGACCGACGTCTTCGCCGCCCTGGCCGGTGAGGAAGGCATGGGTGCGACCGTGATCCGCGAACTCCGCCTCCCCCGCGCCCTCGCCGCCTTCGCCTGCGGCGGCCTGCTCGCGACCGCGGGCGCCCTCATGCAGGTGCTGCTGCGCAATCCGCTCGCCGACCCCTACATCCTCGGCATCTCGGGCGGGGCGGCGGTGGGGGCGCTGGGGGCGATGGTGCTCGGGGCGGCGGTGTTCTGGGTGGACGTGTCGGCCTTCGCCGGGGCGCTTGCGGCGATGCTGCTCGTCTTCGGGCTCGCCCACGGTGACGGTAGCTGGACGCAGACGCGGCTGCTGCTGACCGGCGTCATCGTCGCCGCCGGCTGCGGCGCGGCGGTGTCCTTGATGCTGGCGCTGGCGCCCGATACGCGGGTGATGTCGATGCTGTTCTGGATGATGGGCGATGCCAGCGCGGCGTCGCGGCCGTGGCCGGCGCTGGCGGTGCTGGCGCTCGCGCTGGTCGCCGTGATGCCCTTCGCGCGCGACCTCAACGTGCTCGCGCGCGGCGAGCTCACGGCGCGCGCGCTCGGCGTGCGCGTCGGGCATCTGCGCGTCGCGCTCTACGTGCTCGCCTCGCTGCTCACCGCCACGGCGGTGACGCTGGTGGGTTCGGTGGGCTTCGTCGGCCTGGTGGTGCCGCACCTGGTGCGGCTGGCGCTGGGCAACGACCAGCGCGTGCTGATCCCCGCCGCGGCGCTCGCCGGCGGCACCCTGCTGACCCTGGCCGATACCGCTGCGCGCACTGTGATGGCGCCGCAGCAGCTGCCGGTGGGCGTGCTCACCGCGCTGATCGGCGTGCCGGTCTTCCTCTTTCTGCTCTCGCGCAGCCCGCGCGGTACGCCATGAACGCCGCCCGCCGCGTGCTGCCCGTGGATGACGCTCCGCTGCTCGAGGCCGAGCGCCTCGCGCTCAAGGTGGGCGAGCGGTGGCTGTGCTGCGAGTTCAGCCTGAGCCTGGCGGCAGGCGAGTGCCTGGTGCTGCTCGGCCCCAACGGCGCGGGCAAGACCACGCTGCTGCACACCCTCGCCGGCCTGCGCGAGCCCACGGTGGGCGAGGTGCGCATCGGCGGGCTGCCCTATGCGGCCTGGCCGGCCCTGGAGGCGGCGCGCTTTCGCGGCCTGCTCGCCCAGCAGCAGCCCGACCCCTTCGCGGCCAGCGTGCTCGAGACCGTGCTGGTCGGCCGCCATCCGCACCTCGGGCGCTGGGGCTGGGAGGGGCCGCAGGACGTGGCGATCGCGCGCGCGGCGCTGGAGTCGGTAGGCCTGGCCGGCTTCGAGCAGCGCGACGTGCAGACCCTGTCCGGCGGCGAGCGCCAGCGCGTGGCGATCGCGACCCTGCTGACCCAGGCGCCGCGCCTCTTCCTGCTCGACGAGCCGCTCAACCATCTCGACCTGCACCATCAGATCGCCGCGCTCGATCTCTTCCAGCGCCTGGTGCGCGAGGACGGCGCCGGGCGCGGCAGCGTGCTGGTGCTGCACGACATCAACCTCGCCGCGCGCTACGCCGACCACATCATCCTGCTCGACGGCCGCGGCGGCGTGATGGCGGGCGACCGCGACACCGTGCTGCGCGCCGACCTGCTCAGCCAGGCCTTCGGCCATCCGCTGCGGCGCATCGAGCACGCGGGGCGGGCGGTGTTCCTGCCGGATTGAGCGGAGCGGTTCCGGATTGGCTGCAGCGCTCGATATCGGGATTTCCGATTTCTTGCTTTTATCGAGAAAAGCGATATCCTGGATTTATCGAGATCATCGATACGACGCCATGTCCAGACTCTACTCTCCGCAACAAGCCGCCGAGCTGCTCGTCGGCCGGCGCAAGGCGCTCGGTCTGTCGCAAGCCGAGGTCGCAGCGCGGCTCGGCATCAGCCAGAACCGGCTCTCCGAACTGGAGACACGCCCGGAGCGCCTGACCTTCGACCGTCTGCTCGCGCTCGCGGGCGTGCTCGGGCTGGAACTGGCCCTCGGTGAGCGCAAACCCGTCGAGGCGGAAGGCGAATGGTAGGCCCGGGGAAGCGCACGCAGGCGCGCGTGCTCGATGTCTGGATCAACGGCCTGCGCGTCGGTCAGTGGCAGGTCACGGCGCAGGGCGAAGATCGCTTCCGCTATGCGCCCGAGTGGCTCGAGTCGGCCGAGGCGCGCCCGCTGTCGCTCTCGCTGCCGATGCCGCTCGACGCAGCCGCCCCGGCGCTGAGAGGCCTGCGGGTACGCAATTACTTCGACAACCTGCTGCCCGACAGCGAGCAGATCCGCATGCGCCTGCAGGCACGCTTTCGCACGCCGGGAAGGGGCGTCTTCGAACTGCTGCAGGCGATCGGGCGCGATTGCGTGGGCGCGGTCCAGTTGTTGCCCGAAGGGCAGGGGCCGGAAGGTGTCTTCCGGATCGACGCGGAGCCACTCGACGAGGCCGATGTCGAGCACCTCCTGCGTGCGGCCGTCGCGCCGGTGCGCGCCTTTGGCGAGGTAGCGACCGACCTGGACGATTTCCGCATCTCGATCGCCGGCGCACAGGAGAAGACCGCGCTGACCCGCCACGCGGGGCGCTGGTGCCGCCCGCTCGGGGCGACGCCGACCACCCACATCTTCAAGCTGCCGCTCGGCCTGGTCGGCAACAGGCAGGCGGACATGCGCACCTCGGTCGAGAACGAGTGGCTGTGCGCGCGCCTGCTGGCGGCGTTCGGATTGCCGGTGGCGCAATGCGAGATCGAACACTTTGGCACGCAGAAGGTGCTCGTGGTCGAACGCTTCGATCGTCGCCTGTCCGCTACGGGCGATTACTGGCTGCGCCTGCCGCAGGAGGACTTCTGCCAGGCCACCGCCACTCCGCCGGCGCTGAAGTACGAGGCCGATGGCGGCCCGGGCCTGCTCGACCTCGCCCGCATCCTGCAGGGCTCGGTGCGCCGTGACGATGATCTGCGCATCGTGCTGAAGGCGCAGTTGCTGTTCTGGATGCTCGCTGCCTCCGACGGGCACGCGAAGAACTTCTCCATCTTCCTGCTCGCGGGCGGGCGCTACCGGCTCGCGCCCTTGTACGACGTGCTGTCGGCGTGGCCGGTTGCGGGGACAGGCGAGAACCGGCTCGATCCGGCGCGCTTGCGCCTCGCCATGGCGCTGCGCGGGCGCAACGCTCATTACCGGCTGCGCGACATTCAGCGCAGGCACTTCAACGCGATGGCGCACCGGTGCGGCCTCGGCGCCGACATGGAGGACATCGTCGAGGACGTGCTCGCGCAACTCGACCCGGTGCTCGACAAGCTTGGCGCCGAACTGCCGGCCGGGTTCCCCGAGGATGTCTTCGCCACGATCGCCGCTGGCATGCGCGCCAGCGCGCGCCGACTTCAGAACCAAAAAAGGACGATAGACCCGACATGACCCAGACCCCCGACCGCGACACCCGCCACAACGCCCGCATGGCGCGCAAGAAGGACGTCGTCGACGACAGGATCGCCGCCGCGCAGGCCGAGCGCGGCGTGCTGCTGGTCAACACCGGCAATGGCAAGGGCAAGTCCAGCGCGGGCTTCGGCCTGGTGGCGCGCGCGCTCGGCCACCGCATGCGGGTGGGCGTGGTGCAGTTCATCAAGGGGCGCTCGGACACCGGCGAGGAGGCCTTCTTCCGAACCCAGCCGGGCGTCGCCTGGCACGTGATGGGCGAGGGCTTCACCTGGGAGACGCAGGACCGCGCGCGCGACGTCGCGACGGCCGCAGCTGCCTGGGCGGTGGCACGCGAAATGCTTCAAAATCCCGAGGTCGGCCTCGTGGTGCTGGACGAGCTCAACATCGCGCTCAAGTACCAGTACCTCGACGTGGACCGGGTGCTCGCCGACCTGCGCGCCCGGCCGCCGATGCAGCACGTGGTGGTCACCGGCCGCGGGGCGCCGCCCGCGCTGGTCGAGGCCGCCGACACCGTCACCGACATGACGCCGGTCAAGCACGCTTTCGCCGCGGGGGTGAAGGCGATGTCCGGCATGGAGTGGTAAGCATGGCAGTTCCCGATCTTGCGGTTCATCGTCCCGGCCCGCTGCCGGGCTGGGTCTATCTGGTGGGCGCCGGCCCGGGCGACCCGGAGCTGTTCACGCTGCGTGGCGCGCGCCTGGTGGCGGGGGCGGACGTCATCGTCTATGACAACCTCGTCGCGCCGCCCATCCTCGATCTGGCGCCGGCCTCGGCCGAGCGCATCTACGTCGGCAAGAAGGCCGCCGACCACTCGCTGCCGCAGGACGAGATCAACCTGCTGCTGCTCAAGCTGGCGCGCGAGAACAAGCGCGTGGTGCGCCTCAAGGGCGGCGACCCCTTCATCTTCGGCCGTGGCGGCGAGGAGATGGAGCTGCTGGTCGACGCGGGCGTCCACGTCGAGGTGGTGCCGGGCGTGACCGCGGCGGCGGGTGTCTCCGCCTACGCGGGCATCCCGCTCACCCATCGCGAGCACGCGCAGTCGGTGGTGTTCGCCACCGGCTTCCTCAAGGAGGGCAAGATCGACCTCGACTGGCCGATGCTCGCGCGCCCGCAGCAGACCGTGGTGATCTACATGGGCATCTCGCGCCTGGCCGACATCTGCGCGCAGCTCGTCGCCCATGGCCTGCCGACGAGCACGCCCGCGGGGGTGATCGAGCGCGGCACCACGCACGCGCAGCGCGTGGTGGTGGCCGACCTCGCCACCCTGGCGCAGCGCGTGCTGGAAGAGGGTGTGCGCCCGCCCTCGCTGACCGTGGTCGGCAGCGTCGTCGGGCTGTATCCCAAGCTGGCCTGGTTCGAGCCCGAGGACCAGCCCAAGGCCTCGCCGCTGCCGCACGCCGGCTGTGCGGTGGTGCATGGGAAGGGCGAGGCTTGAGTGCCGCGGGTGCGCGGCCGGGTGCGACCGCTGCGGGCGCGTCCACCCGTGACGAGGCGATGAGCGCCGCCGCGCGGGGGGATTGCGCGCCCGACGGTTCCCACGCTCGCGGCGGGGCTGGGGCCGTGCAGTGCCCGGCGCTCTTCGTCGCCGCGCCCGCCTCCGGCCAGGGCAAGACCACCATCACCGCCGCGCTCGCGCGCCTGCACGTCCGCCTCGGGCGGCGGGTGCGCGTGTTCAAGTGCGGGCCCGACTTCCTCGACCCGCAGATCCACGCGGTGGCGAGCGGCGCGCCGGTGCATAACGTCGACCTGGGCATGTGCGGCGAGGCCGACATCGCCTGGCGGCTGCACGCCGCGGCGCGCGAATCCGACCTGATCCTGGTCGAGGGCGTGATGGGGCTCTACGACGGCGCGCCCTCGGGCGCCGACATCGCGCGCCGCTTCGGCATCCCGGTGATGGCGGTGATCGACGCGCGCGCGATGGCGCAGACCTTCGGCGCGGTGGCCTACGGGCTGGCGCACTACCAGCCCCGCCTGCCCTTCGCCGGCGTGCTCGCCAACCACGTCGGCAGCGCGCGCCACGCCGACATGTTGCGCGAGTCCTTGCCTGAAGGCATGCGCTGGTTCGGCGCGGTGATGCGCGATGCGGAGGCCGCGCTGCCCGAGCGCCACCTCGGCCTGCTGCAGGCGGCCGAGATCGAGGATCTCGGCGCCCGGCTCGACCGCCTCGCCGATCATCTGGCGCGCACCGGCGCGGCTGAGCTGCCGCCGGCGGTGGCGTTTCCGGCCGTGGCGGCACCGACGATCCCGCCCTTGCTCGCCGCCAAGCGCGTTGCGATCGCGCGCGACGCCGCCTACGGCTTCCTCTACCCGGCCAATGTCGACACCCTGCGCGCGCTCGGCGCAGAGCTCGCCTTCTTCTCGCCGCTCGCCGGCGAGGGCCTGCCCACGCAGTGCGACGCGGTGTGGCTGCCGGGCGGCTATCCCGAGCTGCACGGCGCCGCGCTCGCCGCCAACGCCGGGCTGTGGGCCGGCCTGCGCGCCCATGTGACCGCGGGCAGGCCGGTGCTGGCCGAGTGCGGCGGGCTGATGAGCCTGCTCGAGGCCATCGTCGACAAGGCCGGGGTGGAGCACGCCTTCGCCGGCCTGCTGCCCGGGCGTGCGGTGATGCAGCCCCGCCTCGCGGCGCTCGGCCTGCAGGCGGTCGATATGCCGGGCGGACGGCTGAGTGGGCACACCTTCCATTACTCGCGGACGGAGACGCCGCTCGCTCCCTGGCTGCGCGCGCGTCGTCCGGATGGCGGCGAGGGCGAGGCGATCTACCGCTGCGGGCCGATCACCGCGTCGTACGTCCATTTCTGGTTCCCGTCGAACCCGCTGGCGGTGGCGGAGCTTTTCGGCACTTGAGTGCGCGCGCAGGGTGGCGAGCGGCACCGGCGCACGATCCCGCGGCCGCCTTCGCGCCTGCCGGCGCTCCTACACGAAGCATCACGCCCGCGGCGGCCCTGTAGGAGCGGCGGCAGCCGCGAACGGGCGGTGGAGTCATCGACGTGGCGGACGAAGACGCGCGCCCGCCGGCGGGCCTACGCAGCGGGCGTTGGCGACGTCAGGGCGTTGCCGGCGGCGTCCCCGATCGCCCGCGCCAGCCTCGCCATCACCGGCGACTGCACCTGCCAGTGGTGCCAGTACAGCACCACCTCCTCGCGCTCGGGTGCCAGGTCGACCAGCTCGCCGCGCGCCACGTGGGCGCGGGCCTGGATCTCGGGGATGAAGCCGTAGCCCAGCCCGGCGACCGCGAAGGCCATGAAGCCCTCGGACGAGGGCACGACGTGGTGCGGATAGCGCCGCGCATCCAGCCCGAAGTGGCGCAGCAGGAAGGCCTCGTGCATGTCGTCGTGGCGGCCGAAGACGATCGCCGGTGCCCGCGCCAGCGCCGCCGGGGTGAGCCCGTGCGGGAACCAGTGCGCGCGGAAGGCTGGCGAGCCTGCGCACAGGTAGGGCATGGTCCCGAGGCGCATGGCCGCGCAGCCGCGTATCGGGTCGGCGCGGGTGGACACGCAGCCCAGCACCTCGCCGTCGGCGAGCAGCGCGTGGGTGTGGTCCTGGTCGTCGACCACGCAGTCGAGCACGATGTCCTCGTCGCGGACCACCTCGGCCACCGCGCCGATGAACCAGGTGGCGAGCGAGTCGGCGTTGACGCCCACCGCCAGGCGCAGCGGTCCGTCCGCCTGGCGCGGCGACAGCGCGCGCCGCGCCTCCGCCTCCATCAGCCGCAACTGCGCCAGGTAGGGCAGCAGCCGGCGCCCCGCCGGCGTGGGCCGCACCGGCTTGCTGCGCACCAGCAGCACCTGGCCGAGCTCGGCCTCGAGCAGCTTGACCCGCTGCGACACCGCGGACTGGGTGAGCGACAGCCGGCGCGCTGCACGCTCGAATCCGCCCTCTTGCAGCACCACTTCGAAGGCGAGCAGACGTTGATCGATCATTAGCTATTCTACTCTAAATCAAAATAAATCGATTCTTCTTAACTGGAAGCTGCTCCGGGCCTATCTTCGCGCCTGCCGACGCTCCTGCACTAAGCATCAGGCCCGCGGCGGCCTTTGTAGGAGCGGCGGCAGCCGCGAAGACGGCGGTGCGGCGGCGATGGGCGTTGTCGCGCGCGGAGGCGCCGCATTCGCGCCTGCCGGCGCTCCTGCATGAGGCATCAGGCCCGCGGCGGCCTTTGTAGGAGCGGCGGCAGCCGCGAAGACGGCCTGCGGCCATGGAAACGCAAAACAATAACGGAACGCATCATGAGCAACGTCTATTTCAATGGCTTCCTCCTTACCCTCGGCCTGATCATGGCGATCGGCGCGCAGAACGCGCACGTGCTGCGCCAGGGCCTGCGCGGCGAGCACGTGCTGCTGACGATCGGCGTGTCGGCGGCGTGCGACATCCTGCTCATCGGCGTGGGTATCGCCGGCGTAGGCGGCCTGTTCGTCGCCAACCCCGACCTGATGGCGGTGGCGCGCTACGGCGGTGCGGCCTTCCTGGTGTGGTACGGCGCGCGCGCGCTGCTCTCCGCCCTGCGCGGCGGGCGGGCGCTGGATCTCGCCGAGCACAAGCGCATGTCGCGCGGGCAGGCGCTGCTCGCGGCAGCCGGCTTCAGCCTGCTCAATCCGCACGCCTACCTCGACACCGTGGTGCTCCTCGGCTCGATCGGCAGCCAGCAGGCGGAGGACCTGCGCCCGCTCTTTGCGGCCGGCGCGATCAGCGCCTCGATCGTGTGGTTCCTGCTGCTCGGCTACGGCGCCCGCCTGCTCGCGCCGCTGTTCGCCAAGCCGATGGCGTGGCGCGTGCTGGACGCGCTGGTGGCGCTGATGCTGTGGGCGATCGCCGCCTCGCTGCTGCTGGCTTGAGGGGGGCGGAGCGACGGAACGCGCGACTCCGGTATGGGGAAGGGCGGCGTGTGCACGGCCGCGACCGCCGTCTTCGCGCCTGCCGGCGCTCCTGCGCGAGCCGCCGGGCTTTCGATCCAATATTGGCGCCCCGGCAGGCGCGGAGACGGCGCGCGGCCGGCCGCATCGCGCTCTCCATGCGCCAGCAGCTCCTGCTGCAACAGGATGTTCGGGTGGCGGAGCGGGTGAACCCGGCCCGCTATAATCGACGCCCTCGCGCACCTCGTGCGCACCCATCAGGATCTCCGCCGTGTCCGAACGCCTCGCCGTCGCCCTCCAGTACGCCCTGCCCAAGCGCCTGCTCACCCAGCTTGCCGGAAAGCTCGCCGGCCTCGAGGGGGGCAAGGTGACGACCGCGGTGATCCGCTGGTTCGCGAAGCGCTACGGCGTGAACATGGCGGAGGCGGCGAACCCCGATCCGGCGAGCTACGCGAGCTTCAACCAGTTCTTCACCCGCCCGCTCGCCGGGGGCGCGCGGCCGCTTGCCGACGCCGATTTCGTCTGCCCGGTCGACGGCGCGATCAGCCAGTTCGGGCCGATCGAGTTCGACCAGGTCTTCCAGGCCAAGGGCCACTTTTATTCCACCACCGCGCTCGTCGGCGGCGACCGGGCGCTCGCCGCGCGCTTCGAGAACGGTGACTTCGCGACGATCTACCTGTCGCCGCGCGACTACCACCGCATCCACATGCCCTGCGCCGGGCGCTTGACGCAGATGATCTACGTGCCGGGCGAACTGTTCTCGGTGAATCCGGCTACCGCACGCGGCGTTCCCGGCCTGTTCGCCCGCAACGAGCGCGTGGTGTGCGTGTTCGAGGGCGAGTTCGGCCCCTTCGTGATGGTGCTGGTGGGCGCGACCATCGTCGGCAGCATGGCGACCGTTTGGCACGGCGTGGTCAATCCGCCGCGCCGCCCGGACATCGCCAAGCGCAGCTACGCCGAGGGCGAGGTGGTGCTGGCGCAGGGCGCCGAGATGGGCCGTTTCCTGCTCGGCTCGACGGTGGTGATGCTGTTTCCCAAGGATACGCTGCGCTTCGGTTCCGACTGGGCGCCAGGCGGGCCCGTGCGGATGGGCGAGTCGATGGCGCGCGCGAAGTCGCCCGCGCCCCCCGATGGTGCGCCGGCGCCGGCCGATGCACCGTGATGGTGGCTGGGTCCGCGGCCGGCGCGTCGGCGGGGCGCTTACCTTTCGGTCACGATGCTGAAAGAATCCTGAGCTAGAACAGCGGCTTGGCCTTCCGTCCGGGAGGCTTGGCGCCGAAGCTCGAAGCTGGCACGTTTGAAGCTAGGGGTGAGGTGCCGTCCAACAACGAGCATCAGGAGACAGATCATGCCCAGCCGTCCGATCCATCAGATCCTTTCCGATCGTCCCTTCGTCAGCGTAGCGGCCGACACCCCGGTGCGCGAGGTGGTGCGCCAGATGAACGCACTGCAGCGCAGCGCCGCCCTGGTCACGGAGCACGGCGTGCTCACCGGCATCTTCACCGAGCGCGACGCCGCCTTTGGCGTGCTGGCCGCCGGGCTGGACGCCGACACCACGCCGGTGGGCGCGGTGATGACGCAGAACCCGGTGACGCTCACCGAGGACCGGCCCTTCGGCCACGCCCTGCACCTGATGTACGAGAACGGCGTGCGCCACGTGCCGATCGTCGACGCCAACCGCCGCCCGCTCGGGGTCGTCACCGCGCGCGATGCGCTGCAGCTCGACGCCATCGCCTTCGGCGCCGAGCTGGTGCGTCGCGAGGAGATCACGGTCATCCTGTAAGCGCCGTGTTCGCGGCTGCCGCCGCTCCAAGGCGGCTTAAGCGCGCCGGTTCATGTAGGAGCGCCGGCAGGCGCGAATGCGGCGCCTCCGCGCACGACAACGCCCATCGCCGCCGCACCGCCGTCTTCGCGGCTGCCGCCGCTCTACAGGGGCGGGAGCGCGGCGGTTCATGTAGGAGCGCCGGCAGGCGCGATTGCGGCGGTCGAGACCCGCTCACGCAAATCGCTTGCCTCACCGCCGTCTTCGCGGCTGCCGCCGCTCTACAGGGGCGGGAGCGCGGCGGTTCATGTAGGAGCGCCGGCAGGCGCGAATGCGGCGGTCGAGACCCGCTCACGCAAATCGCTTGCCGCACCGCCGTCTTCGCGGCTGCCGCCGCTCCTACAGGGGGCGGGAGCGCGGCGGTTCATGTAGGAGCGCCGGCAGGCGCGATTGCGGCGGTCGAGACCCGCTCACGCAAATCGCTTGCCGGAGCGTCTCCCAAGCCGTCCGGCAGCCGTCCCCTCAGAGCAGGCTCATCTTCCGCGCGGCCTCGCGCAGCTCGCCGCGGAAGTCCGGGTGCGCGATGCCGATCAGCGCCTCGGCGCGCTGCTTGGCGGTCTTGCCGCGCAGCTGCGCGACGCCGTACTCGGTCACCACGTAGTTGATGTCGTTCTTGCTGGTGGTGACGTGGGTGCCCGGCGACAGCACCGGCGCGATCCGCGACACGGCGCCGTTCTTCGCCGTCGATGGCAGCACGATGAAGGCCTTGCCGCCCTTCGAGCGGTTGGCGGCGCGGACGAAATCCGCCTGGCCGCCGGTGCCCGAGTAGGGCAGGTGGCCCAGGGTCTCCGAGCCGCACTGGCCGATCAGGTCGATCTGCATGGTGGCGTTGATCGCGCACAGATTGTCGTTGCGTGCCGCCAGGTAGGGGTCGTTGGTGAACTCTACCGGGTGCATCTCGATGCCCGGGTTGCGGTGCATGCTGCGGTACAGGCGCCGCGAGCCGAGCGCGAAGGTGGCGATCGTCCGGCCCGGCATGAAGGTCTTCCTGCGGTTGGTGACCGCGCCCGACTCGATCAGCGACAGGATGCCGTCGCCCAGCATCTCGGTGTGGATGCCGAGGTCGCGCTTGTGCTGCAGCTGCATCACCACCGCGTCGGGGATGCCGCCATAGCCGATCTGCAGGGTGGAGCCGTCGTCGATGAGCTCGGCGACGTGCTTGCCGATCGCCTGCTGCACCGGGTCGATCTCGGGCAGGCCGACCTCGAACAGCTCCTCGTCGCTCTCCACCAGGCCGGCGACCTGGGAGATGTGCACCAGGCAGTCGCCGTTGGCGAAGGGCACGTTCGGGTTCACCTCGAGCAGCACCACGCGTGCGCGCCGGATCGCCGCCATGGTGTAGTCGGGCGCGAGCGAGAGGCTGAAGTAGCCGTGCTCGTCCATCGGCGAGGCCAGCGACACCACCACCTCGGCCGGCAGCAGGCCGCGGTCGATCAGCATGGGCAGCTCGGAGAAATAGGCCGGCACGTAGTCCACCCAGCCGGCCTGGCCGCCCGGGCGGGATGCGCCGCCGAAGAAGTAGGCGTCGTGGCGGATGTTGGCGCGCGTGTCGGGGTCGAGGTAGGCGAACTTGCGCAGCGGCAGGATCTGGCTCACCGCGACGTCGCGCAGTTCGTGGCGGCGCGCGGAGAGCGCGTGCAGCAGCGCGGGCGGCTCGCCCACGCCGGTGGGCACGACCACGGTGTCGCCGTCGCGGACCAGGCCCGCGGCGTCGGTGGGCATCATGCGCTTGCTGTCGTAGAGGGCCTGCAGGCGGCTCATGGTCGTTCTCCCCGAAGGTTCTGCTGCATTGCAAAAATGGGATTATAAGCGGTTTCCATACTGATGCGTATGGGCGTCGTACCCACGCCCGCCGGATTGTCCGCGGCGGTTCGCGGAGAGCCGGTCAGCCGGTCAGACCGGCGCTTCCGCGCCGGCGAGCGCGACGCGGATGTAAGCCTCGGGCAGGCGGTAGGTGTCGGCAAGTTCGGTGGCGCTGCGCCCGCTGGCGCGGATCGTCGCCAGCCATCCTTCGAGGCCGGTCGATAGCGAGCGTCCGGATTGTTCGCCGTCGACGGTGGCGCGCTCGCCTGCATCGAGCGCGTACTTGCTGGCATACCCGCGCGGGGTGACCATCAGGCCGTCGCGCACGAAGGTCTGCGAATTGCCGATCAGTACCGTGGTCAGCATGCCGATGTCGGCCTCGGTCATGCGTTCGAGCGTGGTGAACTCGATGCGCTGCTTCGGCCGGTAGGCGGACTTGACGATCGCCACCGGCGTGGCCGGGTCGCGATGCCGCAGGAACAGGCGTTGCGCCTCCACGATCTGCCCGGTGCGCCGCCCGCTCCTGGGATTGTAGAGGGCGACCACGAAGTCGGCGTAGGCCACGGCGTCCAGGCGGCGGGCGATGGTCGGCCAGGGCGTGAGCAGGTCGGAGAGCGAGATTGCGCAGAAATCGTGCGTCAGTGGCGCACCGACCAGGGCGGCGCAGGTGTTCAGCGCCGAGGCGCCGGGCACGATCTCGACCTCGATGCCCGAGTCGGGCGTCCACCCGGCCTGGAACAGGACCTCGAAGGTGGGGCCGGCCATGCCGTAGACGCCGGCGTCGCCCGACGAGATCAGCGCGACCTTGCGACCCTGGCGAGCACGCGCAAGCGCCTCGATGGCGCGGTCGAGCTCCTCGGTCATCGACTTGCGGATGACCTCCTTGCCCTCGAGCAGCTCGGCGACCAGGCGGATGTAGGTGACGTAGCCGATCACGGTGTCGGCCTCGGCGATCGCGGCGCGGGCGCGTGCGGTCAGGTGCTCGTGCGCTCCGGGGCCGAGGCCGACGAGCATGATGCGGCCGCCGGGAATGGCGGGGCGAAGGGGTTCGGTGGGGTTCATCGGGGCATCCTTGCGATGGAGACGGTGGCGTTGCGGCCGTCGGCGCCGCGCAGCCGGTGTTTTTCGACGAGCAGCGCGCCGGGGTCGGCAGCGAGCGAGGTGCCGGCCGCGAGCAGCGCCGCGGCCTCGGAGACCGAGGGCGTGCCGGTGTATCTGCGCACCGTCGCCGATGGGTTGGGGACGGTGACGCCGGCCAGGCGCTCCGCATCGTAGAAGTGCAGCGCCCAGCCCGCGGCTGCGGCCACCTCGAGCAGGCCCGCCTCGTCGGCCTTGAGGGTGATGCTGGCCGCGGCGGTGACCTCGAGCGCGGGCGTGCCGAGCCGGATGGCCGCCTGGGTCAGGGCCTCGGCCACCGCCTGCGCGATCGTCTCCGCCGGCGTGCCGCGGTCGCAGCCGAGGCCGAGCGCGACGCATACCGGGAGGCTGGCGACGCGGTCGAGCGTGCCGCAGCCGGGCCCCGTTGCGCTCGGTGCGGGCGCGGCAGGGGCCGCGCCGCCTTGCGATGGCGGCGGGCTCATGCTTGCTCGACGCCTGGGCGATAGATCACGCGCTTGCCCGCCAGGCGTGCCTCGTAGGCGGCAGGCAGCGTGCGGTGGGCGATCCACAGCACGGCGCCGAAGCACTCGGGCTCGACTTCTTCCAGGCGGTCGAAGCAGTGCAGGTTCGCCGGCAGCGGCCCGCTGCGGCCGTTGGCGTGGCCCGGCCACCAATCGCGGCGGCCGGCTTCCTGCACCAGCGCCACCGCTTCGTCATTCACCATCGCCGCGCTCGCGCGCACGAGCTCGTCGTGGCTGGCCTCGAGGCTCCAGCCGAGCTCGCGCCCGAGCAGGTCCACCGCCAGCGTCCCGCGCGCGTCCGAGGCCGTGGTCAGCACTGCAGTGGCGCCGATCGCCGTCTGCAGCGCGGCGGCGATCGCGTTGGCGCCGCCGAGGTGGCCGGACAGCACCGGGATCGCCCAGCGTGCGGCCTCGTCGAGCACGACCACGCCGGGATCGCTGTCCTTGTCCTTCAGGTGGGGGGCGATCAGGCGCACCACTGCGCCGAGCGAGACGATGGCGACGAGGCCGTCGAAGTTCGCGAACAGCGCGGGCACCTGCGCGCCGACCTTGCCCTCGTAGCAGGCGCAGGCGCCGGGTGCGGCGGCGTGCGCCTCGCTGTGGTATTTCCGCGGTGCGAACAGGCGCGCGCCGGGAAGCGCGGCGACGACGCGGCCGGCGAGCGCGATGCCGTGGCGGGTGATCGCGACCACCGCCAGGCGCCCGGGCGGAAAGGGCAGCAGGGCCTCGGGGCACGGCGCGCCGGCTTCTGCCGGGGCGGGGTGCGTGCCGGCCTGCGGGGGAGCGCCCGCGCTCACGGTGCGAGGCCTTCCACGCTGTTTGCGAGCGCAGCTTCCATGGTGTGCGCAGGCGGGATCGACCGGGCGGCCGCGTGTTCGGCACGCCGGCGGCAGCCCCGGCGCAGTTCGCCGCGCGCGCGCTTGGGGTTGCTCACCAGCAGCAGGGACAGGTAATTGACCGTCTCGCCGCGCAGGCTGGCGACATCGCGCACCACGCGCTCGCCCGGGGCACCGGCCTTCTCGATGAAGCAGCTCGTGGCGAGCAGGCCGCGGCGCTCGAGCATTTCGATCACCTCGTCGAGCAGCGGCTTCACCTTCATCAGCACCAGGGTGTCGAACTCGTCGAGCAGGTGCTCGATGAGCGCGGTGCCGTAGGCGGCGGGGATCACCGCCACGGTCTCGTCCTCCTCGGCCAGCGCCACGTCGGCGAGCGCTGCGGCGGCGGCGAAGGAGCTGACCCCGGCGATGGTATCCACCTCGATCTCGGCCGCGAGCTCGCGCGCCGCGCGCGCGAGGTGGCGGAAGGTGGAGTAGGTGGAGGCGTCGCCCTCGACCAGGAAGACGAGATCGCGGCCTTCGGCGAGCAGTTGCACCGTCTGCGCGGCGGCGCGCGCCCAGGCCCGCGCCAGCGCCTCGGCGTCGCGCGTCATCGGAAACACGAGCTCGACCGCATCCTGCGGGATGTCGAGTCCGCCGCGACGGGCGATGTCGAGGGCGTAGGAGCGCTCCGCCGCCTTCTTGACCGGATAGGCCCAGCGCGCGCCCGACTGCAGCGCGGCCCAGCCGCGGCGGGTGATCAGTTCGGGGTCGCCCGGACCCAGCGAGACGCCGATCAGGCGGCCGAAGCGTGGGGTGGGTGGGGTGGCGTTCATCGGGAAGTCTCCTTGCGGGCGGTGAGGATCCACACCGGGTTCTGCGCGGCGAGGCGGTGCATGTCGAGGATGGGCTGACTGCGCGCGGCCGACAGCAGGGTGAGCTCCCAGGCGGCAGCGGCGGCATCCAGCGTGGCGGTGGCGGTGGCGAGGTTCTCCACGGTGACGAAGTTCATCACCAGGCGGCCACCGGGTTTCAGGCGCTGCAGGGCGAGGACGATCAGTTC
The DNA here is from genome assembly GCF_000310225.1 of Thauera phenylacetica B4P. GTDB lineage: Bacteria > Pseudomonadota > Gammaproteobacteria > Burkholderiales > Rhodocyclaceae > Thauera > Thauera phenylacetica. Next base: position 6,526 of record NZ_AMXF01000039.1, on the reverse strand, counting down.
GGCGAGCTCGCCGCCCGAGCCGCCGATGAAGACCGCATCCGGGTCGGGCCAGGCGTCCAGCCCGGCTGGCGCCTTGCCCTCGAACAGGCTGTAGTTGCTCGCGCGCAGGCGGCGGGCGTTGCGGCGGGCGTTGGCGGCGTCGGCGGGGTTCTTCTCGATCGCCCACACATGGCCGCGGTGCGCGATGCGGCTGGCCTCCAGGCCCACCGAGCCGGCGCCGGCGCCGATGTCCCACACCAGGCTGTCGGTGCGCAGCGCGAGGCGGGCGAGCGAGACCGCGCGCACCTCGAGCTTGGTGATCAGGCCGTTCTCCGGGCTGCGCTGCAGATAGTCGAGGTCTTCGAGGCCGAACAGCGGGGTGGTGGCGGGCAAGGCGTCGGCATGGCGGTCCGCCTCGGCGGCCGGGCGGCGCTCGATCACCAGCACGTTGGGCTCGGGGAAGCTTCGTGCAGCGGCGTCCTCCAGGCTCAGCGCGGGGAACACCGCTTCGTCGTCCAGGCACAGGCGTGCGACCACCGAGAGGCGGACCTGCTCGCCGCTGCCTGGGTCGCCGTAGCCGGCGGCGAGCAGGGCGCGGGCGATGCGGTCGGGGCTGTTGGCCGGGCTGGTGAAGGCGAGCACCAGCGCGTGCCCGGCGACTGCGCGCACGAGGCGGTAGAGGCCGTGTGCCGGGCCGGGGGAAGGAGCCGGCGCGCCAGGCTGCAGCGCGTCGGACGGGGGCGGGGCGGTCATCCACTCGCCGGCATCGGCGCCGTGGCAGGAGGCGATGCGCGCGTCCTGCCACGGCAGGCGCAGGCGTGCGCATGCGAGCTGCAGGGTGGATGGGGCGGGCAGCACCTCCACCGCGTGCGCGCCGAGCTTGTCGATCAGGCTTGCGGCGATGCCGTTGCAGAGCGGGTCCCCGGTGGCGAGCACGACGCTGTGGGCGCCGGCGCCGCGGGCGGCCTCGATCCAGCGGGGGAGGCGGGAGAAGGCGCCGTCCATTGTGTGGCACGTCGACTGCGGGCCGAGGTGTGCGGCGACCCGCTCCAGCGTGCGCGCGGCACCGATCACGCAGCCTGCGCTGGCGATGCGTGCGCGTGCCGCGGCGGAGAGGCCGCTCCAGCCGTCGTCGAGGAGGCCGACCACGCTGCAGTGCGCGCCGGAGGGCGGGGAGGAATGCGAGGGTGCGGACATCGTGTGCAGGCTTCAGCAGGTTTCGCCGCGGGCCGGACCGGGTGCGGTGTCCGGTGCGGAGCAAGGGGGGAAAAGCGAGGTGGCTGGGGAGGGTGCGCCATCGTCCTCGACCGTCACGATGGGCTCGCCCTCGAAGTTGCAGGCGAGCACGGTGAGGCGGTGTGGCCCGGGGTAGCGGGTACGCAGGCTGCGGAGCGCGCGTTCGGCGAGGGCGCGGTGGAAGGCGACGGCGAGGCCGAGTTCGGCCAGGCGTTCGGCGGCGAAGCGGGCGGTTTCGGCGGCGCGGATCTCGGCGACGAGTGCGCGCGGGGCGCCGACCTCCTGCGCGGCCTCGGCGATCAGCGCACGGTCGACCTCCTCGCGCCAGGCATGGGTCACCGACAGGCCCTGGGCGATCTTGGTGAGCTTGCCGACCATGGCGCCGAGCACGATGTGGCGGATGTCGTGGCGGATCGCGGTGGTGAAAGCCGCCTTGACGAAGTCGCCGAACTGCACGAAGCAGGCCTCGTCGAGCTGCGGGAAGCTGCGCATCGCGCATTTCTCGGTGCGCCCGCCGGTGGTCAGCACCAGCGTGGTCCGCCCCTGCGCCGCGGCGACCTCGATCGCCTGCACCACGCTGGCGCGCCAGGCCGCCGTGGAGAAGGGGCGCACGATGCCGGTGGTGCCGAGGATGCTGATGCCGCCGAGGATGCCGAGGCGGGCGTTGAGGGTCTTCTTCGCCATCTCTTCGCCCCCGGGCACGGAGATCCTTATCGCCAGGCTGTCGCCGGCCTGCAGGATGGCGGCACCGGCCGCAGCGACGTTGGCGGTGATGTTGCGCCGCGGCACGGGGTTGATCGCGGGGCCGCCCACCTCGAGCCCCAGCCCCGGTCTGGTGACGATGCCGACGCCGGGGCCGCCTTCGAGCACGACTGCGCCGCCACCGTTGGAGATGCGGCGGACCTCCACCGTGATGTGGGCGCCGTGGGTGGCGTCGGGGTCGTCGCCGCCGTCCTTGATCGCTACCGCCTGCGCGCACTCGCTGCCGTTGATCCGCCCGACGCGACCGTCGAGGATGGCGAAGTCGACCCGCATGCCGTTCGGCAGCTCGCACTCCACCCGCCCGGGCACGGCGCCGCGCACGAGGCCTAGCGTGGCTGCGGTCGCGGCGGCGGCCGCGGTGGCGCCGGTGGTGAAGCCGGTCCGGTCGCCGCGCTGGCGACGGCGGTCGCCTTTGCGGACCTTCTCGGGGGGGGAAGCCAGGGAAGACATCGGGGCGTCAGGAGGGCGGGGTCGGGCGTGGCGAATCGGGAGCGGGAGGGGCGGCGAATGCGGGCGTGTCGAGGGCAGACACCCGCCTCAGCCCTGTGGGGCCTGGCGCTGGCGGGTCTCGGCGAGGCCGAGCAGCGCGTGGAGGGCGGCGACGACCAGGGTGGAGCCGCCCTTGCGGCCACGGATGGTGATCCAGGGAACCGCGTCCACGCCGCCGAGCAGGGCCTTGGATTCGGCCGCCGACACGAAGCCGACCGGCATGCCGATCACCAGGGCGGGGCGCACGCCGTCCTCGCGGATCATGCGCACGAGCTCGATCAGCGCGGTGGGGGCGTTGCCGATGCCGACGATGGCGCCGCCGAGCAGGCCGAGGCGATGCGCCTTCTTCATCGCCTGCACGGCGCGCGTGGTGCCGGCGGCCCGCGCGGCCTCGATGACGTCGGGATCGGAGATGTACTCGTGGGGGTGCAGGCCGAAGTGTGCGAGGCGGTTCTTCGACAGCCCGACGCAGATCATCTCGACGTCGGCGACGATCGGCGTGGCGCCGGCGAGGATCGCCTTCAGCCCGGCCTCGACCGCTTCGGGGTGGAATTCCGTGAGGCCGTTGAACTCGAAGTCCGCGTTGGCGTGGATCATGCGGCGCACGATCGGCCACTGCCCCGCGCTGTAGGCGTGCGCGCCGGCCTCGGCGTCGATGATGGCGAAGGAGTCGTGCTCGATCGCGCGGCCGGCGGCGGTGAGCTGTTCGGTGATGGTGTTGGCATGCATGGGGTGGCCTTCGTGCTCAGACGTGGGCGGAATGGGGATGGGAGCCGCCGTGTCCTGCCGTGCAGCCGTGGTCCGCGTCGTGGGTGTGGTCCACATCCGGGCGGGAGTGGTGGCACGCGGTGTGGCTGTGGTCGTGCAGGTGCTCGTCCTCGGCGGCGAGGCGATAGCGGCAGCCGTCGCACTCGAGCAGGCCGTGGGCGGCCGCGGCATCGGCGAGGCCCGCGCAGCCCTCGGCGACGCGTGCGTCGAGCAGGTTGAAGATGCCCTCGTCGAAGCCGAAGTGGGTGCCGAGCGCGAAGGCGACCTGCGGGTACTGGTGCTGCAGGCGCTCGACCTGGGCGTGGATGCGCTCCATCAGCACGCCGGTGAAAAGGTACGCCGGCACGATGCAGACCTGTGTCATGCCGAGGCGGGCCTGGCGTTGCACCACGGTCTCGAGCCGCGGCCAGGTCACGCTGGTGAAGGCGAGGTCGACCAGCTCGTGGTCGCCGTCCTCGAAGATCCAGCGCGCCATCCTGGCGAGCTCGCCGTTGGCGCCGGCGTCCGACGAGCCGCGGCCGAGCAGGACCACGCCGGTGGTCTGCGGGTCGGGCATGGCGAGCTGGCGCATCAGGCGATCGAGCTGGCCGCGCAGCACGGCGAAGATCTCCCTGCCCATGCCGAGATGGCGGGTGCAGGCGAAGCCGACGCCGGGGTGACGCGCGCGGGCGCGTCCGAGCGCGGCGGGCAGTTCCATCTTGACGTGGCCGGCGGCATTGAGGATGAAGGGGATCGCGAGCACGTGGCGGGTGTCGCGCGCGGCGCGGTCGAGGCCCTCGTCGAGCAGCACGTCGGCGTGCTCGATGAAGCAGGTCTCGATGCGCCAGCCGGGATGGCGCTCCCGCCATTGCGCGGCGAAGTGCAGGATCTCCTTGTTGCCCTCGCGCTTGCGCGAGCCGTGGCCGACGAGGAGGAGGACGGTGTCGTTCATGCGGATTCTCCGGTGGCGATGCCGGCCGGCATCGACGCCTTGCGGAAGCGGTGGCCGAAGCCGGGGTCGTAGAGCTTGGAGCGCGCGATGTCCGGCCACAGGCGGGCGCCGAGCGCGGGGCTGGCGAGGATCATGGCCTGGCTGGCGATCTTCTCGTCCTGGCAGCGGCGCTTGATGTCGGCCAGGGTGCCGCGCACGACCTTCTCCGCGCCCGGCCAGCTCGCCTTGTGCACCACCACGATCGGAGCATCCTCCGGCCAGCCGGCGGCGCGCAGCGCGCGCTGCACCTCGTGCAGCAGCGTGATCGACAGGAAGATGCACAAGGTGCTGCGGTGGGCGGCGAGGGCTTCGAGTTCCTCGCCCGCGGGCATCGGGGTGCGCCCGGCGACGCGGGTGAGGATGACGGTCTGGGTGACTTCGGGCAGGGTCAGGGTCTCGCCGGCCGCGGCGGCCGCGGCCATCGCCGAGGACACCCCCGGCACCACCCGCCAGGGGATGCCGGCGGCGTCGAGCGGGCGGGTCAGCTCGACCAGTGCGCCGTACAGGCCGGGGTCGCCGGTCTGCAGGCGCACCACGGTCTCGTGGCGCGCGCAGGCTTCGGCCAGCCAGGCGTTCATCTCTTCGAGCGTCATGTCGCGCGAGTCGCGGATCTCGCAGCCCTGCGGCGCGTGCTGTGTCGCCGCCTGATCGACCAGCGAGCCCGCGAACAGGATCGCGCCCGCCTGCTCGAGCAGGCGGCGGCCCTTCACCGTGATCAGGTCCGGGTCGCCGGGGCCGGCGCCGACGAACCAGACCGTGCCGCGCAGGGCGCTCATCAGCCGCGCGCCGGGACGGCGAAGCAGAGTTGCACCAGTGGGCGGTGGGCCTGCGACTGCAGCAGCCTGACCGCGGCCACGGTGAACACCGGCTCGATCAGCACCACCGGCAGGTAGGCGGCGGCGAACGCCGTCCACTCCGCGAAGGGCGTGGCGACCTCGCCCATGGCCAGCCAGAAGCCGACCATCAGCGCGACGCCGGCGTAGTAGGCGGCGTCGAGCTTGAGCACCGCGCCGATGCGGGTGGCGGCGCCGGCGGCGAGCCTGCGGCCGAGGGTGGCATGGAGCGCGAGCAGCGGTACGGCGAGCGAAAGGAAATTCACCCCCAGGTGCAGCAGGTCGGCCGGCTCGAAGACCACGCCCTGCAGCAGCAGGCCAAGCCCGAAGCCGAGCAGCGCGGGCACGAAGCCGAGCGTGAGGTAGATCGGCATCGCGCCGATGAAGTGCAGCTCCGACGCGCCCGCGGGCAGGTGGAAGCTCTGCATGAAGACGGAGAAGAGCAGCGCCGCGAGCAGCGTGCGCAGGACGAGCTGCGGTTTGCGCAAGAGCTGCGGCGCCTGGGCGGCGACGAGCGAGATGGCGGCGAGGTTGGCGGCGGCGATCTTGGCGCCGGAAAGGATGCCGGGTTCGATGTGCATGGTGACTCCCCACGAGTGCATGGAACGACGATGCGAGCCACGCGGGCGGGGGGCGGCAGGCCTTGGCAGGCACGGGCGGCCGACGCACGGACGCGGCGAAACCGCGGACGTACCTCGGGCACGGCAGTGCCTGATGACGCTTGCACGACGAGTCGGCTGGAGCTTCCGGCGCACGCGGGCAGCCGGCGGAAAACCAGTCGGATCGAACCCACACCCCGGGGCTCACATCAACCTGGAACCTCGCACGGCGCCGTTTTCACGGCGGCTGCGAGATTCCGTACTCGATCGGGCCGGTCTTCTGGCTCGCCGTCTTCCTCTTCCGCCGACCTTCCCGAGCGCGAGGCTCAGTGGCGTGATGGCGGATTCGTCAGGCTTACAGCAGCGGGGGCTGCGCCGGAATGGTCGTTCGCGCGGGGCGAGCGATGTCACCGGACTTCCCGTTTCACCTCGTCATATGAAGATAGGACGAGGCACCCGGATCGAATGCGGGGCGAAGGATAGGCGAAGCGGGTGCGGGAACGCAAGCGCGCCGAGGCGAACGCGCTGCGCGCGCCATGGCATGGGAGCGGGCTTGCCTGCAAGGGTCGCCGGTACAGACCCATTTTTTCGCGGGCAAGCCCCCTCCACGGGGAGGATGCGGGGCGTGAATGCGGCAAGCGCGAGCTGCCTCGTGCCTGAAGGGAAATACACGGTTTCCGCGCGGGCGACTGCGCCGAAACCGCTCGGGAGGCGTGGGGGCGGCGCGAATCCCGGGTCCGGGGTTCAGCCTCGCCGCGCCCGATCGTTCAGCGCTTGTCGCCGCCCGGCTTGGCGGCGAACAGGGCCGCGCGCGGCTGCGGGCGGCGCTGCGGCGCGTGGCCGGCGTTGCCTTCCGGGCGACGGTTGGCGGACGGCGCGCGGTTGCCGTC
>NZ_AMXF01000038.1 GCF_000310225.1 Thauera phenylacetica B4P | reverse complement strand
AGGCGCGGCGGGCGCTCCGCGCTCACGCTTCGTCCTCCATCGCCGCGTCCGCAAGTCCATGCAGTGCGAGCAGGCGCAGGCAGCGTGCGTGATGGGCGCCGCCGTTCGCCGCCGGCACGCGGACGCCGGGCAGCACGAGCGCGTAGCGCAGGCCTTCGCGCTCGGCCGCGAGCACCCAGGCGACGAGCCGCGACAGCCGGCGTTCGTCGTCGAGTCCGGGTGGAAGGCGCTCCCAGTCGAGCAGGAGCTCGCGTCCCCGCCCGGAGGCGAACTCCTTGGTCAGCATCGGCCCGCCGCGCGCGAGCACCTTCCACGCCACGTGGCGCGGCGAGTCGGCGCTGCGGTGCGCGCGCAGGCCGGCGAAGTCGTCGTCGCCCTCGCGCGTGCGCCGGCCGCCGTGGGCATCGCCACCCGCATCGAGGGGTAGGGGGGGCGGATCCGGTTCGGGGGCGGGCAGCACCAGGCACTCGGCGTCGGGCACGAACACGCTCCAGGCCCGGATGAGGCCGAGCGGCCAGCGCGTCTCCAGCACGCTGCGTCCGAGCGCGAGGCGGCCGCGCCGCGGCGCGGGGCAGGCGAGGGCGGCGGCGGTCTCCTGTGCGGCGGGGAGCTCGAAGGCGCTCCAGTGTCCGTGCGCGCCCAGGCGCAAGGCGGGGCGTCGTCGGGGGGCGGGGTTGTCGATGAGGAGGTGGAACACGGCCGTGTCGCCGGCGAACACCGGCGCACAGCGCCCGGGGCGGATCGACAGGCCGTACAGGTTGCGGAAGGCATGCAGCATGCTCGCTGCGGCGCTGCCGCCGAGTGTGAACACGAGCGCGTAGCCCAGGCTCAGGTTGTAGTTGATCGCGGCCAGCAGCATCACCAGCAGCGCGACGGCGAAGCCGATGCCCGCGGCGCTCGGCAGCACGTAGATGCGGCGCTGGCCAAGGCGGATCGGCCCCGGTTCGGGTGCGCCGATGCGGAACAGCCAGCGGTCGGCCGTCCGGCGCAGGTCTGCGGCGAACGAGGTGACGAGGCTCGCCATCAGCCCACGGCGACCGCCTGCAGCAGCCGGACCAGCGTCGCCGGCGGCGCCGGGCGGCCATCGCCGGCGAGATGCAGGCGGTGCGCGCCGACGTGCGGGAACAGGGTCTGCACGTCCTCCGGCAGGACGTGGTCGCGGCCATCGAGCAGCGCCCAGGCGCGCGCCGCGGCGAGCAGGCCGAGGCCGGCGCGCGGGCTCAGTCCGCCTGCGAGCTCCGCGCTGTTGCGGGTGGCGGCGAGCAGGGCCTGGACATAGGCGACGAGCGCCTCGGCGACATGCAGGCCCTGTGCCGCCTGCTGCATCTCGATGAGTTCGGCCGGGCCGATCACCGCCGGCTGGCGCTCGAGCAGGCCGCGCCGGTCCTCGCCCATCAGCAGCGCGCGCTCGGCCTGCGGGTCCGGGTAGCCGAGGCGGATGCGCAGCAGGAAGCGGTCGAGCTGGCTCTCGGGCAGCGGAAAGGTGCCGATCTGGTGGGCGGGGTTCTGCGTGGCGATCACGAAGAAGGGTTCGGGCAGCGCGCAGGTCTGGCCGTCGGCGGTGACCTGGCGCTCCTCCATGGCCTCGAGCAGCGCGCTCTGCGTCTTGGGCGTGGCGCGGTTGATCTCGTCGGCGAGGATGAGCTGGGCGAACACCGGCCCGGGGTGGAAGCGGAAGGCCGCGGTGTCGCGGTCGAAGATCGATACGCCGAGGATGTCCGCGGGCAGCAGGTCGCTGGTGAACTGGATGCGCTGGAACTGCAGCCCCATCAGGCGGGCGAGCGCGTGCGCGAGCGTGGTCTTGCCGACCCCGGGCACGTCCTCGATCAAAAGGTGGCCGCGCGCGATCAGGCAGGCGAGCGCGAGGCGCAGCTCGCGCTCCTTTCCGAGGATGATCCTCGAGGCGGCCTCGAGCAGACGATTCGCATGGTGCAGGGGCATCGTGGCGCACTGTGAAATTGGCCTGGAAGCGGTGATAATAGACGACAAAGGCAAGCGGCCCGACGATCGGACGCAACACGGTCGGCGGCCGCCAGAGTCGGGAGGGGGTGCGTGTCGCCCCGTTTCCGTCGTCCGCGAGGCGAGAGGGAGGGGTATGACCACGACAGCATTCATTACTCACCGTGACTGCTGGCTGCACGACATGGGCACGATGCATCCCGAGTGTCCCGACCGGCTGTCGGCGATCAATGATCGCCTGATCGCCTCGGGCCTCGACATGTACGTGTCCTTCTTCGATGCGCCGCTGGCCGAGCGCGAGCAGATCCTGCGCGTGCATCCGGCCGAGCATCTCGACAACCTGCTCGATAGCGTTCCGGAGCACGGCATCCGCCACCTCGACCCCGACACGGCGATGAGCCCGGGCACCATGAAGGCGGCGCTGCGCTCGGCGGGCGCGGGGGTGTACGCCACCGACCTGGTGATGAAGGGCGAGATCGAGAACGCGTTCTGCGCGGTGCGCCCGCCAGGCCACCATGCCGAGCGCGCCAAGGCGATGGGGTTCTGCTTCATGAACAACGTCGCCATCGCCGCGCGTCATGCGCTCGAGGCGCACGGGCTGGAGCGTGTCGCGGTGGTCGACTTCGACGTCCATCACGGCAACGGCACCGAGGACATCTTCCGCAACGACCCGCGGGTGATGATGGCAGGGATCTTCCAGCATCCCTTCTACCCGTACTGCGGCACCGAGAACCCGCCGGCGCACATGTGCAACGTCCCGCTGCCCGCGGGTACGCGCGGCGACGCCTTCCGCCAGGTGTTCGGCGACATCGTCGTGCCCGCGCTGCGCAGCCACAACCCGCAGATGATCTTCATCTCCGCCGGGTTCGATGCGCACTACGAGGACGACATGGGCTCGCTCGGCCTGCTCGAGGCCGACTACATCTGGGCGACGCAGCAGATCAAGGGCGTCGCCGAGGCCTGTGGCCACAAGCGCATCGTGTCGGTGCTGGAGGGCGGGTACTCGCTGTCCTCGCTGGCGCGTTCGGTGGTGGCCCACATCAAGACCCTGGCCGATCTCTGAGCCCCGCTCCCCGCGCCGCCTTCGCTGGTGCCGGCCGGCACGCCCGCTCCAAGGGGCTGCCGGCCGCGTCCTGTAACAGCGGCGGGCTCGACCGCGCGCGGCGATCGGTTAGAATCCCAGCTTTAATTCACTGTCGGACGCCATGATTACCGGATCGCTTGTCGCCATCGTCACGCCCATGCACGACGACGGCAGCCTGGACTTCCCCCGCCTTCGCAGCCTCATCGACTGGCACATCGCCGAAGGTACCGACGGCATCGTGATCGTCGGCACGACCGGCGAGTCGCCCACGGTCACCGTGAGCGAGCACTGCGAGCTGATCCGCGTGGCCGTCGAGCATTGCGCGGGCCGTGTCCCGGTGATCGCCGGGACCGGCGCCAACTCCACCGCAGAGGCGGTGGAGCTCGCCCGCTTCGCCGCGCAGGCCGGCGCGAACGCACACCTCTCGGTGGTGCCTTACTACAACCGGCCCACCCAGGAAGGCCTTTACCGCCACTTCCGCACCATCGCCGAGGCGGTCGAGCTGCCGCTGATCCTCTACAACGTGCCTGGTCGCACCGTCGCCGACCTCGCCAACGACACCGTGCTGCGCCTCGCCGAGGTGCCCAACATCGTCGGCCTCAAGGACGCCACCGGCAACCTCGACCGCGCCTGCGACCTCATCGAGCGCGCGCCGGCGGATTTCGCGCTCTACAGCGGCGACGACATGACGTCCGCCGCCTTCCTGATGCTCGGCGGCCATGGCGTCATCTCGGTGACCGCCAACGTCGCGCCGCGTGCGATGCATGCGCTGTGCGCGGCTGCCGCCGCGGGCGACATGCGCACGCTGCGCGAGACCAACGCCACGCTCACCGGCCTGCATCGCGACCTCTTCTGCGAGGCCAACCCGATCCCGGTGAAGTGGGCGGTGGCGCGCATGGGGTTGATCGGCGACGGCCTCCGCCTGCCCCTCACCCCGCTGTCCGCAGCCCATCACGAGCGCGTGCGCGCGGCGATGCGCAAGGCCGGCATCCAGGCCTGATCCGAACCTCTCTGCCCAGGACTTCCATGATCCGCTCCAAGCGCACCTCCCTGTCCCTGCTCGCGCTCTCGATCGCGCTCGGCGGTTGTTCGGGATCGCTGCTCGAATCCAAGCGCATCGACTACAAGAGCGCGAAGCAGATCGAGCGTCCGCTCGAGATCCCGCCCGACCTCACCGCGCCGCAGCGCGACGACCGCTTCGCCGTGCCCGATGTCGCCCCGCGTGGCATCGCCACCTACTCCGCCTACACGGCCGACCGTGCCGGCCAGCCCGCGCAGGCCTCCAGCGGCCCTGCGGTGCTCGCCAAGTCCGACACCATGCGCATCGAGCGTGCGGGCAGCCAGCGCTGGCTGGTGGTGGGTGGCACGCCCGAGGAACTGTGGCCGCAGATCAAGGATTTCTGGCTGGAGCTCGGCTTCATCCTCGACATCGACAGCCCCGAGATCGGCGTCATGGAGACCGACTGGGCCGAGGATCGCGCCAAGATCCCGCAGGACTTCGTGCGCTCGACCATCGGCAAGGTGCTCGACGGCCTGTTCTCGACCCCCGAGCGCGACAAGTTCCGCACCCGCCTCGAGCAGGGCAAGGAGGCAGGGACCGTCGAGGTGTATGTCTCGCACCGCGGCATGATGGAGATCTACCCCACCGAGGCCAAGGACTCGACGATCTGGCAGCCGCGCCCGGCCGACCCCGAGCTCGAGGCCGAGATGCTGCGCCGCCTGATGGTCCGCCTGGGGGCCGAGGAGGCGCGCGCCGAGGCCGCGATCGCCACGCCGCAGCAGGCTTCGGAGCGGGCGCGCATCGCCTCCGCCGCCGACGGCCAGGTGATGTTGGTGATGGACGAGGCCTTCGACCGCGCCTGGCGTCGTGTCGGCCTGGCGCTCGATCGCATCGGCTTCACGGTGGAGGACCGCGACCGTGCCCAGGGCCTGTACTTCGTGCGCTATGTCGACCCGGATGCCGACAACCGCAGCTCGGAGAAGGGCTTCCTGTCCAGCCTCGCGTTCTGGCGTAGCGACGACAAGCCGGCCGCCGGCGGCAGCGAATATCGCCTGCGCGTGCAAGGCCAGGGCGATGCTTCGAGGGTCAGCGTGCTCACCCGCGAGGGCGGACTGGACAGCTCCGACACCGCGCGCCGCATGCTCGGCCTGTTGCAGGAGCAGCTGCGCTGAGCGACACGAGGGACGGGCCTCCACGAGGCCGCGTCCCCCGGGCTGCGGAGGTGGTCTTCGCCGAAGTGCTCGCACCATGAAAAAAGCCGGCTTGAAGCCGGCTTTTTTCGTCTGGGCCCACGCGCGGGCCCTTCCCTTACTTCGCAGCCGATTCCTTGGCGGCGCCGACCGCCGCTTCGGCGGCGGCCTTGGCTTCGGCCGCAGCATCGACGGTGTCGGCCTTGGCTTCGGCGGCGGCGTCCTTTACCGCCTCGACGGCGGCGCCGGCCTTCTCCGCCGCAGCGTCGGCGACGGCGTCCGCCTTCTGCGCGGCGGCATCGGCAGCGGCGGCAGCCTTGTCTGCCGCGGTGCTGGCGGCTTCCTTGGTCGCCTCGACCGCGGCGGCGGCCTCCTGCTTGACGGCCTGCGCACCGGCAGCGGCTGCGTCACCCGCAGCCTTCGCGCTTTCCTTGGCTGCTTCCACGGCCTGAGCGGCCGATTCCTTCATCTGTTCCTGTGCCGAGGGCGCCGGCTGGACCGCGACCGGCTCTTCCTTCTTGCCGCAGGCGGACACGGCGAGGGCGACGAGGGCGACGGCGAGGATGGAATGCTTCATGGTCTGTCTTCCTTGTTCTGGGGGTTGGGTGCGTGCGGCCTGTTATCGCGGGTCGCCGGGCTCTCCCGGTGATCACGCCGAATGCCGCAATGCAAAAGAATTCTAGCATGCGGGTTCATGTCGTCCGGATGTCGTTCCGGTGCAGTCGTGTGCCGGAAAGGTAAGGAGAGATTGCCGGAAGCGGGCGCCTGCCGGGGCGTGGCGCGGTAGAATCGCGCGCTTTCAGACCCTCTCCCGACGCCCATGCCGACAGCCAAGATCGATTCCCTGGACCACGAAGGCCGCGGCGTGACCCGCGTCGATGGCAAGGCGGTGTTCATCGAGGGCGCCCTGCCGGGCGAGCGCGTCGAATATGTGGTGCGGCGGGCCAAACCGAGTTACGAGCAGGGCGAGACCGTGCGCGTGCTGCGCCCGAGCGCCCAGCGCGTGGCGCCGCGCTGCCCGCATTACGGCGTGTGCGGAGGCTGCTCCATGCAACATCTGGATGCGGATGCGCAGGCCGCGGTGAAGCAGCGCATCCTCGAGGACGCGCTGCGCCACATCGGCAAGCTGCGCGCCGGGCGGATCCTGGCGGCGATCCACGGCCCCGCCTGGGGTTATCGTTACCGCGCGCGCCTGGGCGTGCGCATGGTGCGGAGCAAGGGCGGGCTGCGCGTGGGCTTCCACGAGCGCCGCTCGAGCTACCTCGTCGATATGCACACCTGCCTGGTGCTGCCTCCTGCGATCTCTGCGCTGCTGCCGCGCCTGCGCGCGCTGCTGGCCGGGCTGTCGATCGCGGATCGCCTGCCCCAGGTCGAGATCGCGGTCGGCGAGGGCAGCACCGTGTTCGTGTTCCGTAACCTGCTGCCGTTCTCTGCCGCCGACGAGGAGCAGCTCGCCGCCTTCGCCGACGCCGAGGGCATCCAGGCCTGGATCCAGCCCGCCGGCCCGGATTCGGCGCGGCCGCTGCACCCGGCAGACGCGCAGGCGCCGTTCTACACGCTGCCCGAGTTCGGCCTGCGCCTGGATTTTCGGCCGACCGACTTCACCCAGGTGAATGTGGACATCAATCGCCTGCTGATTCGGCGCTCGATGCAGCTGCTGGACCCGCAGCCGGGCGAGCGCATTGCCGACCTGTTCTGCGGGCTGGGCAACTTCAGCCTGCCGATCGCGCGCCTCGGCGCCGAGGTGGTGGGGGTCGAGGGCAGCGAGGTCCTGGTCGAGCGCGCCCATGCCAACGCGGCGCGCAACGGGCTCGCCGGGCGCTGCGAATTCCACGCCGCCAACCTGTTCGAGACCACCGAGGACAGCCTCGCCGCGCTCGGCCGGCTGGACAAGCTGCTGATCGATCCGCCGCGCGAGGGCGCGATCGCGGTGGTGAAGGCGATCGACCCCTCGCGCGCGCCGTCGCGCATCGTGTATGTGTCGTGCAACCCGGCGACGCTGGCGCGCGACGCCGCGGTGCTGGTGCACGAGAAAGGCTACCGCCTCGCCGCGGCGGGCATCGCCAACATGTTCCCGCAGACCTCGCACGTCGAGTCGGTCGCGCTCTTCGAGCGCGAGCCCGAGGGGCGCACCGGGCAGGCGTGATCGCGGGCGATCGCCCTCCGATGCGGGTGCGTCGCGGTGGTATACTTCGCGTCCTTGCGGAGGCGTGGCAGAGCGGTCGAATGCAACGGTCTTGAAAACCGTCAGGGGTTTACGCCCCTCGTGAGTTCGAATCTCACCGCCTCCGCCACCCCCGGGCGCGAATCCTCGATGCGCCGACCCTGGGCGCGTTTCCCGAATCCCCGTCCTGTCTTCAGGGCCTGTCCTTCGTCAGCTCCGCGGTCAGCAGGCGATCGACGTCGGCGACGATCTCTTCCTCGGCGATTCCCGCGAGCGCCTGCAGGCGGATGCGCGCGACCAGCAATTCGTGGCGCGCCTGCGCGGCGTCGCGGCGGGCGGTGTGGTGGCGGCGCAGGGCGTCGAGCACGTCCGCCGAGCTGAACACGCCCGCGTTCTGGCCGCGGCGTGCGCCCTGCAGGGCGAGTTCGCTCGATGCGACGGCGTCGTCGAGAGCGGCCAGCCTTGCCCGACCGCTTTCGATGGTGCGGAACTGGCGTTCGATGTCGAGCTGGAGGCTTTGCAGGTCGTCCTCGAGGCGAGCCTGGGCGCGCGCGAGCTCGGCGGCGGCCCGCCGCACCGAGGCATCGACGCCGCCGCCGGCATAGATGGGGATGTTCACCTGCACCCCGATGCTGTACTGGCGCGTCTCCTGGTCGAGGGTGCTGATCGATTCGTTCTCGGCGTTCACCGCGCTGGCGACAAGATCCACGCGCGGATAGTGGCCTGCGCGGTTGCGGCGGATCTCGTGCTGCAGCGCGTCGATCTCGCGCTGCCGCGTGGTGATGGCCGGGTTGTTCGCGCGCGCGAGCGCGATCCATTCGGGTAGTGCGCGGGCGTTCGGGAGCAGGGGCGAGGCGTCCGCAGCCAAGGTGCGCAGGGCGAGTTCGTCGCTCCCGGTGATGCGGACCAGTGCACGCTGCGCGAGTTCGCGCTGGTCCTCGGCGGCGATCAGTTCGGCGCGGGCGCTGGCGAGGCTGGCGGTGGCGTCGGCGAGCTCGGTCCGCGTACCTTCGCCGGCGGTCAGGCGGCGGCGGGCGATCTGCGTCTGGGTGTCGAGCGCTTCGACCTGAACGCGTGCGAGGGCGCGCGTCTCCTCGGCGAACAGGCGCTGCACGTAGGCGAGGCCGAGGCGGTCGAGCAGTTCGCGGCCGCCGGCAGCGAAACGCGCGCGCGCGCCTTCGGTCTGCGCCTGGGCGGCGGCATAGCGGCTGTACGCCTCGAGGTTGAACAGCGGTGTGCGCAGCTGCAGCGCGGCGACCGGGTTGCGGTAGTCGAGATCGTCCTTGGGGCGCGGGGGGGCGTACTCGCGCTCGCCGCGCACGCGGGACTCCGAGTAGCTCGCGGTGACCGTGGGCAGCAGGCCGGCGCGGGCGATCGGCACGAGCTCCTCGCCGGCCTCGAGCTCATGGCGGGCCGCACGGTAGGCGGCGTCGTTGGCGCGCGCGGCGTCGAAGGCGGTGGCGAAGGCGCCGGCGGCGAACGCGGGCGCCGGTGCGAGGGCGAGCGCTAGCGCCAAGGCGAGGGGACGGGGGTCGATGCGCATCATGGTTCGGTCAGGGCGCCCTGGAGCCGGTCGGTGAGCGGCTTGACGAGGTAGTTGAGGAGGGTACGCTCGCCGGTGCGCACGAAGATCTCGGCCGGCATGCCCGGGCGGATCTCGTACTGGCGCAGCTTGTGCATGCCCTCGGCGGTCACCTCGATCACCGCCTTGAAGTATTGGATGCCCTGTTGGGGCTCGACCAGCACGTCGGCCGAGACCTGCAGCACGCGTCCGGCCACGTTGGGCGTGGTGGCGCGGTTGAAGGCCGGGAAGAGGATGTCCACCTCCAGCCCGGCGCGCACGTGGTCGATCAGGTGGGGCGGGATCTGCGCGTCGATCTTGAGCGGCTCATCGGCCGGCACGATCTCCATCAGCGGGTTGCCGACGCCGACCACTCCGCCCACGGTATGGACCGCGAGGCCGACGACGAGGCCGTCGGCCGGGGAGGCGATCTCGGTGTTGCGCAGGTCGAACTCGAGCGCCTCGATGCGGCTGAGGAGGGCACCCGCATCGCGCTGGACCTCGGTGAGCTGGGATTCCACCTCCTGGCGTTGCTGGTTCTCGCGCGCGACCATGCGCGAGCGGGTCTCCGCGATCTGCTGGCGGATGCGGCCGCTGTTGCCCGCGTCCTCGGCGATCGCGGCGTTGAGCGCGGCGAGGCCGCGCTCCTGCTCGGAGAGGCGGTTGCGCGGATAGAAGCCTTCGTCGACGAGCTCGCGCTGGCGTGCGATCTCGTCGCGCAGCAGTCCGACCTGGGTGCGGCGCGCGCGCGAGGAGGCTTCCACTCCGCGCAGCTGCGCCTCGAGGCCGAGGATGCTCTCCTCCAGGATGGCGAGTTCGCTCGCGAGTGCACGGTTGCGGGTGGCGAAGAGTTCGCGCTGCAGCGCCATCGCGGCGCTGGCGCGTGGGTCGGCGTGGGCGTTGGCGAGCGCTGCAGGAAACTCGATCTGCGTGTGGCCGAGGCGTTCTGCGACCAGGCGGGTCTCGACCGCGCTCGCGGTGAACCACTGCCCGCGCGCGACATCGAGCTGCGAGCGCGCCTGGGTGTCGTCGAGCCGCACGAGGATCTGGCCGGCACGCACCGCGTCGCCGTCGCGCACCGCCAGCTCGGCGATCTTGCCCCCGACCAGCGGTTGGACGGCCTTGCGGTTGCCGGAGACCACCACGGTGCCGGGAGCGGCGACGCCGGAGTCGAGCGGGGCGAGTGTCGCCCAGGCCATGAAGCCGCCGAAGCCGGCGACCACCAGGAGCCAGCCCCAGCGGCGCGCGCGCGAGTCGCTGAGCTCGGTGTGCGCCGCGGCGCCGGATTGTCCGCCGGGCGGCGCGCTGGAATCGGGAGAGGAAGGGGGCATCGGGGGATTCCGGTATCGGTGCGGTGGCTGGGTGGCTGGACGGGCTCGGTGGCCGGGGCTCAGCGGCCGGGTGCGGCGCCGGGTGCGAGGACCGGGGCGCCGGGAACCACGTTCGCCACGCGCCGATTGGCGGGCGCGGCGTTGGGTGTGGCGGGGGCGGTCGTTGCCGCCGGGGCGGGCTTGAACACCTCGTCGCGCGGGCCGAAGGCGGCGAGGGTGCCGTCCGTCAGCACCATCACCTTGTCGGCGGCGGCCAGGGTCGACATCCGGTGGGTGACGATCACCACCGTGGCGCCGCGCGCCTTGAGGCCGAGCAGGGCTTCGAGCAGCGCCTTCTCGCCCGCCTCGTCGAGGTTGGAGTTGGGCTCGTCGAGCACGATGAGGGCCGGGTCGCCGTAGAGCGCACGCGCCAGGCCGATGCGCTGGCGCTGCCCGGCCGACAGGTTGCTGCCTTCCGCACCGAGTGGCGTGTCGTAGCCTTGCGGCAGGTGCAGGATGTGCTCGTGCATGCCGACCTTGCGGGCGGCGTCGACCACGCGCTCGGAGTCGATCTCGCCGAAGCGGGCGATGTTCTCCGCCACAGTGCCGTCGAAGAGTTCGATGTCCTGCGGGAGGTAGCCGAGCGCGGGGCCGAGCTCGTCCTTGTTCCAGTCGTAGATCGAGGCGCCGTCCAGGCGCAGGCTCCCCGCCGCCGGAGCCCAGATGCCCACGAGCAGGCGGGCGAGCGAGGACTTGCCCGAGGCGCTGGGGCCGACCACCGCGACCACCTCGCCCGGCGCGATCGTGAAGCCGAGGTTCTTGAGCACCACGCGCCGCGTTCCCGGGGGCATCGCCGAGACGGCCTCGGCGGCGATGCGGCCCTGCGGCCGCGGCAGGCTCATGCCCGTCCCGCGCGCGGGGTGGCGCTGCAGCAGCTCCTGCAGGCGGGCGTAGGCCTGACGGCCGGAGACGATCTGCTTCCAGTTGCCGACCAGGAGCTCGATCGGCGCGAAGGCGCGGCCGAGCAGGATGGACGCCGCGATCATCATGCCGGCGGTGATCTGGTCCTCGAGCACGAGCAGTGCGCCGAAGCCGAGGATCAGCGATTGCATGGCGATGCGCACGAACTTGGTCGCACCGCTCAGCATCGCGGCGCGGTCGCTCGCCAGCGCCTGGGCGTGGATCTGCTGGCGGTGCAGCGCGTGCCAGCGCTTGCGGATGGCGGGCAGCATGCCCATCGCCTCGATGACTTCGCTGTTGCGCAGGTGGCTGGTGAGCGCCTGGTGCGACTGCATGGAGAACTTCTGCGCCTCGTCCAGGCGTGGCTTGGAGATGCGCTCGTTTGCCACCGCGAGCACGAGCAGCACGATCGCGCCGGCGAGCGCGAACCAGCCGAGCAGCGGCGACATCATGAAGATCACCACGAGATAGATCGGCAGCCAGGGGGCGTCGAAGGCCGCGAGCAGGGCCGACCCGGTGAGGGTCTGGCGCACGGCGTTGAGGTCGTGGATCGGTTGTGCGGTGTTGCTGCCGGCCTGCTGGAGGTTGCGCTCGAAGGCGGCGGTGAACACGCGGCCATTGAGCTGCGCATCCAGGCGGGCGCCGACGCGCACCAGGATCCAGCCGCGCACGCTCTCGAGCGCGGCCATGAAGAGCAGCGCGCCGACCACCAGCACGGTGAGCATCACCAGCGTGGTCTCGTTGCGCGAGCCGAGCACGCGGTCATACACCTGCAACATGTAGAGCGCCGGGGCGAGCATCATCAGGTTGATGAAGCCGCTGAAGGCGCCCACCGTGGTGAAGGCGTTCCGGAGGGCCTGCAAGGCCTCCTTCAGTTCGCCGCCGGCCGGCTGGCCGAACGTCTGCTTTGTCATCGGATTCGTCGTCCCCGTGCGCGAAGGCTGGTTGGTTCCAGGACTTGCCCACCGTTCCGGGACGACGGGCAAGTGGAAGAATCGCACGCAAGGCTACGGCCGGGAAGGTTTCCCGAGCGTAGCCTTGCGTTAACTGGATCTTAGCGCAGTCGATCCGGGCTCAAGCGTGAAGCAGTGCCAGGGTGGCCTCGCTTTGTGCGCTCGTCCCGACGATGCCGGCGTCGTGGAAGGCGATCGCGTCGTCGAAGAGCGAGGTGACGAAGTCGCCCGCGTACGGATCGGGCTGCGTCGTCTCCAGCCCCGGGGCTGCGGAGATCTCGGCAAGGTCGAACGCCTCCGCCCCTGCGGGCAGGGGGTCTGCGATGCCTTGTGGTGCGGTGTTGCCGGGCGAGAGTTTGAAATGCGCGGTGATCGTCCCGACCCCCCAGGTCTGGCTACGGCCGTAACCGTACTCGTACACCGTGTCCGTCGACTCATCCACGATCCATAGGCTGTCCGACTTGCCGCTGGGGTCGAGTGTGATGCCGGTCGGCTTGGCGTTTGCCGTTGGGAGCTGCCACCCGCCGCTCTGGCTCAAGCCGCTCGGATTGCCCCACCAGTCGCGCACGATCTTGAATCGATACACGTAGTCGCTCGTCCCCTCGGTGACGGCCCACAGGTAGGTTCCGTCGGTCACGATGCCCTTGAGGTTCCCGGCGAGCGAGAGCGTGAAGCTCGATTCGGGGCTGTCGGTGCCGGACGTGCGGGTGGCCGCATTGTCGTACCAGTAGAGCTTGCCGGCGCGATCCGCCATCCAGAGATCCTTGCCGTCGAGGGTGATGCCCTCCGGTTCGGTGCCCAGTCCGTAGGCCTTCCACTGCCCGAGCTGCGTGCCGTCGCCCTTATAGACCTCGACGTTCTTGTCGCGGTCGAGCACCCACAGCAGGCTGCCGTCCGCGTTGGCTGCGATGTCGCGCGGATCGGTGTTGGCCAGCGCGAAGCTGCCCAGGCCGCTGCCACCCTCGGCGTACTGGTAGCTCAGATCCTTGGCCTGATCGACGACGAAGAACTTCGGGGCAACGATCTTGGGGACGCTCTCGTAGTGGCTCATGTCCGAGTCGCTCAGGCCGCCCGGTGCGGTGACCGTGGCGGTGTTCGCGTACACCCCGCCGGACTGCACCGCCTCGAACACCAGCTGCTCGACCTTGAAGTAGTCGGAGCTGTGGCCATCGTCGCGGGCGGCCAGGATCAGCACGTTGCCCTGGACGTCGCCTGCGTTGAAGTCGGCCCAGCGGGCGGTGGTCGAGCCGGTGTCGTTGAACTCCTTGAGGCTCATGCCGGCGAGCACGGCGTTGTTCATGGCGGTGATGGGCGCCGTGGAGGAGCCCACATACACGGTCATGTCGCTGTCGCCCACCACGTAGCCGAGGAAGGCCTTGTCCACCACCACGTCCTGGGAGAACTGGAAGACGATGTAGTTGTCGCGGCCGTAGTTGTCGACGGTGTGGGTGGAGCTGCTGCCGCTCTCGCTGCTGTCGGTGACCCCGAGGCCGGCGTCGTAGGCGCCCAGCCAGGCCTTCTGCCAGGTGTCGCTGCCCTTCGTGCGGCTCCAGGCGTTGGCCTGCACGGTGACGCCACCGGCGCTGTAGCTGCGGGTGTTGCCGTCGGTGCCGTCGACGGCGGTGTTGCCGGAGAAGTCGATCGTGGTGGCCGCGCCCAGGACGCTCAGGGACTGGACGGTGCCGCGGGCCTCGTACAGCCACGACTCGCCGGCCTCGAACACGTTGTCGCCATCGTCGCCCGAGACGTACGCGATCTTGCCGTTGGCGATGGACATGTCGTCGGCGGCATTGGTCGGCGTGCCGTTGTCGTCCACGAGGGCGAGGTCGGCCCTGGCAAAGTCGACATTGCCGGTGTTGGTGAGCTTGTAGGTCCAGGTCACCGAAGAGCCGGCGGTCAGCACCGGCACGCCCGCGCCGTCGGGCGTGTCCTCGTTGTCGTAATCCGGCGCGGTCGGGTTGGCGTTGGACGGGCCGCCGGTGGTCTTCTCGAGGTCGATGCCGGGCGTGAGGACGTACACCCCCGCGTCGAGGGACGGGTTGTGCTGGCCCGGACTCAGGGTCACGATCTGGCTCATGCCGTTGGTGCCCGCGTCGGAGTCGATGGCGTCGTCGGCGCCGACGTCCCGCATGGTGAAGGCCGTGCCTACGGGTTTGGCGAACGTCACCTGGTACTGCACGCCGGCCGCCAGGTCATCGAACTGGTAGTAGCCGTCGGCGTCCGTAAGGGTGGTGGCCGCGGTGTCGCCCACGCCGTTGATGATGCCGTCGGCACCGCCGCCAGTCAGCGTCACCAGCAGTCCGCCGATGCCGATCTCACCGCTGTCCTGCAGGCCGTTGCGGTTGGCATCCATCCAGATGAAGTCGCCCAGCGACTGCGACAGCGAAGCCGTCGAGTAGCGTGCCGCGTCGGCGTCCGTTGCCGTGATGCCCAGCGCCGACCCGGTCGCGGTGCCGACGTTGACGATATCCACGCCTGCGGTGTCTACGAGTTCGGACCCGCGGTAGACCCAGACCTCGTCGAGGTCGAGCAGGCCGTCGTGGTCGGTGTCGCCGCCCTGGAAGCTCAGCCCGGAGAGGCGGTCGTCGCTCACGGAGACCCCTTCGAGCGCGACATCGCCGGTGTTGCGGACCTCGTACCTGAACTCGGCCGTGCCGCCGAGCGCGATGAAGGGGCCGGTGCCGGGGGCGTCGGCGTCGAACCATGGGGTGGTGACCGTGCTGCCGCCGCTTGCGGGGGTGCTGAGGTCCGCACCGAGCTCGTTCTGCATCACGAACTGGTCCTTGACCGACTCGATCCGGTTCAGGTCGCCGCTGAGGATGGCGTCACGGGTCAGCGAGATGACCTGGCTCGAGGTGTAGGCATAGTCCACGCTCGGCTGCGCCGCGTTGAGCAGCGCGGCGCTCGAGTGGCGCAGCAGCGCGTCGAGCCCGCCGCCCGCCGCTTTCAGCGCATCGAGCAGGGTCGGCGCGCCCGGTACGTCGATGCCGAAGATGGCTTCCCAACTGTCATCCGGGGAGTAGCCGGTCTCCGGCCAGCCAGCCAGTGGTGCCGGGCCGTATTCGGAGTGGGTCTTCCAGAAGCCGGGGGTGAGGCCTTCGCCACCGCCGCCGGCGTCCTGATAGACGCCGCGGACGAACTTCTCGATGTCGATCGCCACCCGCGCGCCGAAGTGGTTGTCCAAGTCCGTGTCGGTCGGCTGCGGCAGGGATGGGACCGGTTTGCCGTCGGCGTCGACCGGTGTTCCGATCACGGCGCCGAGGTTGGTGTATTGGCCGGCGCTGACGACCGTGGAGGCCTCGTAGATCCAGGTCTCGCCGACATCGAGCAGGCCGTCGCTGTCGGCGTCGCCGCCGATGAAGACAGGCGTGAAGTCGTCGCTCGTATCGCCTGGCGTGCCATGGTCGTCGGAGAGGACGATGTCCGACAGCGCGACCATGCCGTCGTTGGTCACCAGGTATTGGAACGTTGCGGTGCTGCCGACCGCGAGGTACGGCCCGGTGGGGGCGTTGTTGTCGGTTCCGTTGGTGAGCTTGACGAGGTCGATCGACGCCACGATGCCATCGTCGCCGGGCTTGAAGATGCCGGCGTCGACGCTGTTGTCGGTCTCGCCCGCTTCGAGCTTGTAGCAGCCGGTGAAGCCGGTGGTGGCGTCTGCGTCGCTGTCCGTCGCGTCGTTCGCGCCCACGTTCTGGTTGGTGAGGAAGAAGCCCGTGGGGGTGATGAACTTGACGAGGTAGTCGCCCGGTTGGAGTCCGGTGAAGCTGTAGTTGCCCGTCGCGTCGGTGAAGGTGGATGCGCCGACCTTCACGCCGGGGGCGCCGGCCACGCAGGTGTAGAGCTCGACCTCCACGCCTTCGACGCCGGCTTCGCCGTCGTCCTGCTGGCCGTTGGCGTTGGCGTCGAGCCAGACGCGGTCGCCGATCGCGGCGGGTTGGTAGAAGCCGGCGTCGACCGTGTTGTTGGTCTCGCCCGAGGCCAGGGTGTAGCAGCCGCTGAAGCCGCCGCTGCCGGCGTCGGAGTCGAGCGCGTCGTCGGCGCCGACATCGGCGGTGCTGAGCTGGTAGCCCGCCGGGGTCTCGAAGGCGACGACGTACTGGCCGGGCATCAGGCCGGCGAAGGCGTAGTTGCCGCTGGCGTCGGTCGTGGTCTGGGCGACCAGGACGCCCGGGGCGCCATCGACGCAGGTGTAGAGGCGCACGGTGGCACCCGCGATGCCGTTCTCGCCGGCATCCTGCTGGCCGTTGGCGTTGGTGTCTTCCCAGACACGGTCGCCGATCGTGGCGCCCTGGTAGAGGCCGGCGTCGACGCTGTTGTCGGTTTCGCCGGACTCGAGGTTGTAGCAGCCCGTGAAGCCGCCGAGGCCGGCATCGCTGTCCGTGCCGTCGGCACCGACGTTGACCGGGCTCAGGCTGAAGCCGGCCGGGGTGATGAACTTGACGAGGTAGTCGCCCGGCTTGAGTCCGGTGAAGCTGTAGTTGCCCGTCGCGTCGGTGGTGGTGGCAGCGAGCGCGGCGCCGCTGGGCTGGCCATCGATGCAGGCGTAGAGCTCGACGGCGACGCCGGCGACGCCGGCTTCGCCCGCGTCCTGCTGGCCGTTGGCGTTGGCGTCGAGCCAGACGCGGTCGCCGATCGCGGCCGGGCGCCAGAAGCCGGCGTCGACCGTGTCGTTGGTCTCGCCCGAGGCCAGGGTGTAGCAGCCGCTGAGGCCGCCGCTGCCGGCATCGGAGTCGAGGCCGTCGTCGGCGCCGACGTTGGCGGTGCTGAGCTGGTAACCCGCCGGGGTCTCGAAGGCGACGACGTACTGGCCGGGCATCAGGCCGGCGAAGGCGTAGTTGCCGTTTTCGTCGGTCGTGGTCTGGGCGACCAGGACGCCCGGGGCGCCATCGACGCAGGTGTAGAGGCGCACGGTCGCACCCGCGATGCCGTTCTCGCCGGCATCCTGCTGGCCGTTGGCGTTGGTGTCTTCCCAGACACGGTCGCCGATCGCGGCGCCCTGGTAGAGGCCGGCGTCGACCGTGTCGTTGGTCTGGCCGGAGGCGAGCGTGTAGCAGCCGGAGAAGCCGGAGAGCGCGGCGTCGCTGTCCGTGCCGTCGGCCCCGACATCGACCGGCGAGAGGCTGTAGCCGTCCGGGGTGAGGAACTTGACCACGTACTGGCCGGGCATCAGGCCGGTGAAGGCGTAGTTGCCGGCGGCGTCGGTGGTGGTGGTCGCGAGTGCCGCGCCGACCGCAGCGCCGTTGGCGCAGGAGTAGAGCTCGACGGCGACGCCGGCGACACCGGCTTCGCCCGCGTCCTGCTGGCCGTTGGCGTTGGCGTCGAGCCAGACGCGGTCGCCGATCGCGGCCGGACGCCAGAAGCCGGCGTCGACCGTGTCGTTGGTCTCGCCCGAGGCCAGGGTGTAGCAGCCGCTGAGGCCGCCGCTGCCGGCATCGGAGTCGAGGCCGTCGTCGGCGCCGACATCGGCGCTGCTGAGCTGGTAGCCCGCCGGGGTCTCGAAGGCGACGACGTACTGGCCGGGCATCAGGCCGGCGAAGGCGTAGTTGCCGCTGGCGTCGGTCGTGGTCTGGGCGACCAGGACGCCCGGGGCGCCATCGACGCAGGTGTAGAGGCGCACGGTCGCACCCGCGATGCCGTTCTCGCCGGCATCCTGCTGGCCGTTGGCGTTGGTGTCTTCCCAGACACGGTCGCCGATTGCGGCCGTGGCCTTGAAGTAGCCGAAGTCCAGATCCGTGTCGCTCTGGCCCGACAGCAGTGTGAGCGGATCGGTGCCGGTCGGCGAGGCGTTGCTGTCCAGTGCCGCGTCCGTGCCCTGGCCGATCGGGCTGGGCTGGAAGCCGGAGAGCGCGCCGGCGGGATCGAAGTTCTCGGCGTCGACGCTGACCTGGTAGGTGCCCGGGGGCAGGGCGTCGAAGAGGTAGCTGCCGTCCGCCGCGGTGACGGTGCTGCGAACGACGGTTTCGCCGCTACCGGTGGTGCCGGTCAGCGTCAGGCGGACGCCGCCGATCCCGGCCTCGCCGCCGTCCTGGATGCCGTCGGCGTCCTGGTCGTTCCAGACGAAGTCGCCGACCGAGACGTGCTTGTAGAAGCCGGCGTCGATCGTCTTGTTCCATTCGCCGGCCGAGAGCACGACGACGTCGGAGAGCGCGCCGTCGCTGTCGGCCGCGTTGCTGGCGCCCTGCTGGCGCGGGCTCGCGGCATCGAAGCCGGTGGGGGTGAAGAACTGCACCTGGTAGTCCAGGCCGGGCGCGAGCCCCTTGAAGACGTAGTTGCCGTCCGCGTCGGTGGTCGTGGTGGCGAGGACCTCGCCCGCGCTGGTGAAGGCGCCGTCGCCGTCGCGATCGCGCACGAGGCGCACGACCACGCCGGCGATGCCCTGCTCGGTGTAGGCTCCGTCGCCTCCCACGTTCTGGAGGCCGTCGGCGTTCACGTCGTGCCACACGCGGTCGCCCAGCGCGGCGGACTTGACCATCACGATGAGCGGCTGCTGGACGACCTCATTCGCATCGCGAACGCCGTTGTTATTGCTGTCCTTCCACAGGTTCAGCAGCAGGCCGATCTCGTCGTTGTTCGGGTTGTCGTCAGTAATGTCCGGCGCGAAGCCGTCGTTCTGCAGGGCCAGATCCACCAGCGTCTGGACGCGCGTCGCGTCGGTCCCTGGCAGCAAGGTGGCCACGCGGTCCTGGTCGCCGAGTAGGGTCCACAGTGCGGCCTGTACTTCGTTGGTCGTGTAGGGATTCGCACCGACCGTGAAGTGCTGGTTCAGCAGCCAGTTGGCTTCGTCGAGGTGACCAGGAAGCTCGATTGTCGGGAAGGCAGCGGGGATCGCGCCGTAATCGTAGCTGGAATAGAGTCCGGCCTTGAGTGTGAGCGAGTAGACGCCATTGACGGGGCCGACCACATCGAGAGGGATGTCTGCATCCGCGCACCAAGCATCGTAATAGCCCGTCCCAAAATCCGATGCTCCGAGGAACTGGAGGTCGAAAGTGCTCGGTTCGAGGAACTGGTCGGGATAGGTGACCTTGATGCTGAGGATGCGCGAAGTGGACATGATGATGGACTCCCTGGGATTCTGAGCCGTCCGGGCCCTTGCTTGCAGGCCTGGACGGATTGCACGGGGATATGGGCCCCCGCTGCGTGTGGTACTCGGGCCTTACTTCTTGTTGCGCAGGCGGCTGGCGAGTACGCCGACGAGACCGACCGCGATCAGGGCGAGCGTCTCGGGTTCGGGAAGCGGCTGCGGATTGACAAAGGCAAAGGCCGGTGCGGAAAGGATGGATAGCACGGCGATGGAAAGCAGGGTGCGCATGGCGAACTCCTTGATCGGGTTGCGGGATGGATACGACGCCCCCAGGGGGAGCCAGCTTTCGCCTGCAAATTACGTGCCATGTTTTAGGCATCAGGATTTACACCGAAAATTTAAATTGGACGAAATGTAACTTCGTGCTTATGTAAGTTTTGCCGACATTCACGTAAAAAGCTCAAAACGAGGAAAG
Source organism: Thauera phenylacetica B4P (assembly GCF_000310225.1). GTDB lineage: Bacteria > Pseudomonadota > Gammaproteobacteria > Burkholderiales > Rhodocyclaceae > Thauera > Thauera phenylacetica. Next base: position 8,308 of record NZ_AMXF01000038.1, on the reverse strand, counting down.
AGAAGGATTTCATGGGTTTGCCATCCTCTGGACGTCTTCGCCGGTCGATTTCAGGTGTAAAGAAATCCGACACTTCGGCGGGAGGTCGCGTGGAGACGCGTCTTCTGCTCCTCAACAAGCCCTTCGGCGTGCTGTGCCAGTTCACCGATGAAGGCGGGCGCGCCACCCTCAAGGACTACGTTCCGGTACCGGGCGTCTACGCGGCCGGGCGCCTGGACGCGGACAGCGAGGGCCTCGTGCTGCTGACCGACGACGGTGCGTTCCAGCACCGCATCGCGGACCCCCGCCACAAGCTGCCCAAGACCTACCTGGTGCAGGTCGAGGGGGAGGTCGACGAGGCTGCGCTCGCGCTCCTGCGCGCGGGGCTGGACCTGGGCGACTTCCGCACGCGGCCGTGCGGCGCGCGCCGCGTTGCGGAGCCCGACTGGCTGTGGCCACGGGACCCGCCGGTGCGCTTCCGCAAGTCGGTGCCGACGAGCTGGGTCGAGATCGTGCTGCGCGAGGGCAAGAACCGGCAGGTGCGCCGGATGACGGCGAAGGTCGGCCACCCCACGCTGCGCCTGATCCGGGTGGCGATCGGGCCCTGGCGCCTGGACGGGCTGGGGGTGGGCGAGTGGCGCGAGCTGGCGCGCGAGGAGGTCGGGGTGGTGCCGGCCAGCGGCGGCGCGGCGGCGATACGCGGAAATCGTCTGCAGCGCTAGAATCGAGCGTCCCGAAGAACGCTGCAGGAGGCGTCCGTGAAAGTCATTGTCGATCTGTGCGTGGTCCCGCTCGGCGTGGGCCTGTCCGTCTCAGCCTACGTGGCGGCCTGCGAGCGGGTGATCCGCGAGGCCGGCCTGAAGTCGCAGCTCCATGCCTACGGCACCAACATCGAGGGCGAGTGGGACGAGGTGATGGCCGCGGTCAAGCGCTGCCACGAGGTCGTGCATGCGATGGGCGCGCCGCGGATCACGAGCTCGATGCGGCTGGGTACGCGCACCGACCGCGAGCAGACCATGGAGGACAAGATCGCCAGCGTCGAGCGCGCACTCGACAGGGCGGCGAGCGACCCCGGCGCCTGACCGGCCCGGGGCTGCGCTCGGGACAGAAATCCTTTACCCTGTGCTGCGCGCGAGTTCGTTGCGGCGCAGCTTGCCGGTGTCGGTGCGCGGGAAGTGGTCGACCAGGTGGATCTTCTCGGGGCGCTGGTAGGGCGGCAGGCTGTCGATTGCGGCCTGGGCGGCGGCCAGCACCTGTGGTGGCGGCAGGTCGCCGGGAATGGCGAAGAGGTGCAGGCGGATCATGTCCGCGTCCTCGCCCTGCGCCGGGATCACGCATACCTCCTCGGCCTTGCCGCGCATGCGTTCCTGCACGGCCTGCTCGACCGCGACCACGTCCACCCAGCGGCCGAACACCTTGACGAGCTGGTCGCTGCGCCCGGCGAACAGCCAGCCTTCGCCGTCGGGCGCGCGGCGGAAGACGTCGCCGGGGGCGAAGCGGCCGTCCGCGAAGCGCGCGCTGTCGTGGGTGACCACGCGCGAGTAGCCGAGCGCGACCGCGGGGTGGGAGAACCACAGCCGCCAGGTTTCCACTTCGCCGCTGGTGAGCTGCTCGGGGTGGATGGTGGTGAGCGGCGTGGGGTGCGCGGCGTCCATCTCCGCCGTGCGGTAGAGCACCAGCGACAGTGTCTCGGTGGTGCCGTAGCCATTGACCAGTGGCACCCCCGTCATCGCCTGCCATTCGCGCGCGAGCGCGGGCGGACAGGCCTCGCCGGCGGACACCGCGGCGTGCAGTCCGCGGAAACGCACGCCGGCATCGACCAGGCGGCGGTAGAGGGTGGGCACGCTGAAGAAGATGTGCGGCTCGTGGCGCTCGACCATCGCCGCCACGCGCGCCGGGTCCGGCCATTCGGGGTCGAGCACGACGGTGGCGCCCAGGCGCAGGCCCGCGAAGAAGGCGTTGGCGAGCGGGTAGGCGAAGAACAGCTTGGAGCTGGAGTAGAAGCGGTGCTCGGGGCGCGCGCCGAGGAGGTCGCGGGCGAACACGTGGGCGTCGCGGATCGCCCGGTGGGCATGGACGATGCCCTTCGGGCGGCCCGTGGTGCCGGACGAGTAGAGCAGGAAGGCCGGGTCGTCGTCGGCTGCCGGTGCGGCCGCGGGCGTCGCGGTCGCGCGCTCCACGCGGCGGCGCCACTCGCCGAGATCGATCGCGCGCTTGTCGCCCAATGCACGTGCGGCCCCGTCCTCGAGCAGCGCGGCGGCGGCGCCCGAGTCCAGCATCAGGTCGGCGATCTGCTCGGACGCCGTGCGCGGGTTGATCGCGATCGGCCGCACCCCCGCCCACAGCATGCCGATGAAGGCGGTGGCCCATTCGATGCCGTCGGGCAGGGCCAGCACGCAGGCATCGCCCGGGCGCAGGCCGGCATCGAGCAGGGCGGCGGCGTTGCGGATGGAGCCAGCGCGCAGCGTGGCGTAATCGACACGGGCCTCGCCCTCGATCAGCGCGATTCGTGCGGGCTCGCCGGCGAGCAGCCATGCGGCGGCGTTCATGACGCGGCTCCGCCGATGATGTTCGGGCGCCTGGCGGCGGGGCCGGACGGGCGGCCCCCAGCGTGGTGGATGAGCATGGTTGCGGTGTCTCCTCGGTCGAATCCCCTTGCGGGGTGGAATTCATTTTTTTCGTGGGTTCATTAAATTCCCCCGGCCGAGGCTGCACAATGCCGATGAACGGATTACGTTTATTGATTTGATCGATAACCGGCGAGCCCGCGGGCGGCTGCCCGCACGGCAGCCTGAAGGGAAGCGCCCGCCGCCTCCGCATTGGAGGTGGCGTGGCGAGAGGAGGATCGTCCGGTGGGTCCGCAAGACTTCGACCTGAATCTGCTGCGTGTGCTGCTCGCCGTGTACGAGGCCGGCAGCGTGACCCGCGCCGCGGAGAAGCTGGGCACGAGCCAGCCGACCGTGAGCAGCGCGCTTGGCCGCCTGCGCCGCGCGCTCGGCGAGCCGCTGTTCATCAAGACCGCCGCGGGGGTCACGCCGACCGCCCGCACCCACGCGCTGGCGAGCAGCGCGCGCGCGATGCTGGCGCGGGTGGAGGCCGACTTCTTCGTCGCGGATCGCTTCGAGCCGGAGCATTACGCGGGCAAGCTCACCGTCGCGCTCTCGGACGTGGGCGAACTGGTCTTCCTGCCGCGGATCCTCGACAGCGTGCGCCGGCTCGCGCCGCTGGCCATGCTCGATTCGGTGACGCTCGCGCCGGGCGAGCTGATGCGGGCGATGGAGGACGGCGAGGTCGACCTGGCGATCGGCTATTACCCCGACCTGGATGCCGCCGGTTTCTACCGCGAGAAGCTGCTCAGCCATCGCTTCGTGTGCCTGCTGCGCGCCGACCATCCGGTGCAGGACCGCCAGCTCTCGCTCGAGCGCTTCCTCGCGCTCGAGCATGCCGCGGTGCGCGCCAAGGGGCGCAGCCAGGAAATCTTCGAGAAATACCTCGAGCGCCTGCGCATCGAGCGGCGCATCGTGCTGCGCACGCCGCACTTCATGAGTCTGCCTGGCATCATCGGCCGTTCGGACCTGGTGGTGACCCTGCCGCACGCGATTGGCCAGTACTTCACTCGGGTGGGCGAGAACGTGCGCATGGCCGAGCCGCCGCTGGCGATCCCGCACATCGAGCTCTACCAGCACTGGCATCGAGGCTTTCACCACGATGTGCGCAACCGCTGGCTGCGCGCGCTGGTCGCGGGCCTGTTCTCGGAAGAGCAGGACGAGTGGCCGTCGCCCTTCGCCTGACGCCGGTGCCGGACGGGCAGGCCGGGAACCCCGCCGCGCTCGCAGGGAACAGGGTGGGCGCGTCGGCTGCGCTCAGCCGGCCTGGCGGCGGGCGTCGCTCAGTGGCATCACGTCGGGCATCTCGAAGCGCTTGCGCTCGCGGTCGCCCTCGCTGAGCGGCGCGCACGGCTTCAGGCTGGCGAGGCTTCGGCGCGCGAGGTTCTGGTAGCAGTCGGTGCCGATGACCTTCCACTTGCGCTCCTGCTCGGTGAGCTCGCGCAGCACCTTGGCGGGAACGCCCGCGACCAGCACGCCGGGCGGGATCTTCATCTCCGCCTTCACGAAGGCCGCGGCCGCGACGATGCTGCCTTCGCCTACCTCGGCGCGGTCCATCACCACCGCGTTCATGCCGATCAGCGCGTTGCGCCCGATCCGGCAGGCATGCAGCACTGCCGCATGGCCGACGTGACCATTGACCTCGACCACGGTGTCGATGCCGGGAAAACTGTGCAGCACGCAGCAGTCCTGCACGTTGCTGCCTTCTTCGAGCACGATGCGACCGAAGTCGCCGCGCAGCGAGGCGAGCGGCGCCACGTAGCAGCCGGGGCCGACGAAAACGTCGCCGATCAGCACGGCATCGGGATGAACGTAGGCGGTGGGATGGACGACCGGGCGGACGCCGTCGATTTCGTAGCAGGGCATGATTGTCTCCTGGTGGCGCGGCTTCGTTTCCGCGCTCGTCCGCGCCCCGGCGTGCGCGATACGGAGCGGGCCTGGCGCGACGAAGATGCGCGAACGCAAAAATCGCTTGTGTTTTGATGTGGCTCGACACTACTATTGATCGACCGATCGGTCAAACTTATTGCTGGGTGCATCGAGGTCGCCGGCTGCGTCCTGACCTGCCAGCGCATCCGCTCACCGAACGGGTGGTGATCGGCTACGACGAGCGCAGAGGGTGCACGCGCGCACTCGGGGCGCGCCCCCGACAACCCGGTCGGCGTGCGCCCCCGGCCGATCGCAGCACAGGAGCAGCGGACCCCGATGGCCAGAGGCAAAGCCCCCACTTTCCAGTTGCAGCGCGCGACGATCCTCGACGCGGCTGCGGGCTTGTTCGCGGCCAGGGGCTTCCACAACGCGTCGATGGCGGAAATCGCGCGCGAGTGCGGGGTTTCCAAGGCCCTGCTGTACCACTATTACCGCGACAAGGAACACATTCTCTACGACATCGCTGCCGGCCACGTCGAGGACCTGCTGGCCATCGTGGCGGGCGTGGAGAGCGAGGCGCGGTTCCCGCGCGACCGCCTCGAGCGCCTGATCCTGCGCTTCATGCAGGCTTACGAGGGGGGGCGGCGGCAGCACGTCGTGCTGATTCAGGACGTCAAGTTCCTCAGCCCCGAGCAGCGCGCGCGCATCCACGAGCAGGAGCGCCGAGTGGTGCACGCCTTTGCGGCGGCGGTCGAGGCGGTCGAACCCGGCCTGTGCGGTGCAACGCTCGACAAGGCGGTGACGATGGCCTTGTTCGGGATGATGAACTGGACCTTCACCTGGCTGCGCCCGGATGGCGCGCTGTCCTACGCGGACATGGCCAGGGTGGTGACGCGGATCTTCCTGAACGGCATCGCGGGTTTCGCCGCCGAGGCCGCGCACGCGTCCGCCGCGGCGGACGAAGCTGCGCTTCCCTGAATCCTGGATGCCTTGCCGCGACGCCTTCGCGCTGCGCATGCCCGTCATCGCCGGACATGCACGTTGACGTTTACGTAAGCGTAGCTACTGTGCAATCATCCGCATCGGGACCAAGTCGGGCCGACTTGCCGGCGTTGCGGGCGACGTGCTCGTGACGGGCGGGCGGGCGGGAACGCCGGGCCGACATTGGAACACGGAGAAGAAAATGAGCCAAGACAACCTCGGCAGGCCAGTGCGACTGCGCGAATCCGCGAATGCGACCACGTATACGATATCCGACCTCGCCAAGGAGTTCGACATCACAACGCGTGCGATCCGCTATTACGAGGATCAGGGCCTCATCACTCCCGCTCGCCGCGGCAGTCGGCGCATCTACACGCGCCGTGACCGGGTCCGCCTGGGGCTGATCCTGCGCGGCAAGCGCCTCGGATTCTCACTGCAGGATTCGCGCGAGCTCTTCGACCTCTACGACAACACGCCCGGCAAGCATGCGCAGATGGCGCACTTCATGGATCTGCTGGGGGCGCGGAGGGCGATGTTGCAGCGCCAGATGGAAGATATCCAGGCCATCCTCAAGGAGATCGATGCGGCCGAGAACGAGGCCCGTCGTTCGTTCGCAGCGCGCGAGCGCGGAGAGTCCGAGACGGAGCCTGGCTGAGCGGGGCGGGCGCTCCAGAGCCCGCGGTACCGTCTTCAGTCCGTATCCTCTTCCGCACCGGCGCCGCGCTTGCGGCGCGGAGCGGTCTTCGGGTCGATCACGATCGGCTGGTAGATCTCCACGCGGTCGCCCTCGGCGAGCACGGTGTCGAGCGGCTTGATCTTGCCGAAGACCCCCACCTTGTTGCGCTCCAGGTCGATGTCCTCGTAGCGCCCGAGGATCCCCGAGCGCTCGATCGCCGCACGCAGCGTGCAGCCTTCGTCCACATCCAGGCGCATCCAGGCCGGCTTCTCGGGGTGCGCGTAGCTCACGCTGATCTTCATCCTTGCTGTCTCCCTTGCGGTTTGCGGGTGGGCGCGGTCAGGCGCCTGCCTCGACCGCGCCCTCGGCGCCCAGGCTGCGGGCACGGGCACGGGCGAGCATGCGCTGGCGGGCGGCGACGAGGAAGCCGAGGGCGAGGAAGCCGCCCGGCGGCAGGATCATCAGCAGCACGCCGCGGTAGCTGTCGAGGCGCAGCTCGAGGAAGGCGAAGTGCTCGCCGAGCAGCATCGAGGCGTCGGCGAACAGCGTGCCCTGGCCGATCGCCTCGCGCACGCCGCCCAGCACCATCAGCGCGAGGGTGAAGCCCACACCCATCATCAGGCCGTCGAGGGCCGCCATGCCGGGGGTGCGCTTGGACGCGAAGGACTCGGCGCGACCCATGATCGCGCAGTTGACCACGATCAGCGGGATGAACAGGCCGAGCACCTTGTGCAACTCGTGCAGCCAGGCGTTCATCGTCATGTCGACCAGGGTCACCACGGTGGACATCAACAGCACGTAGATCGCGATCCGCACCTCGCGCGCGATCACGTGGCGAAACAGCGACACCAGCACGCCCGAGCACACCAGCACCACCGTGGTGGCCAGGCCCATCCCCAGCCCGTTGGTGGCGCTGCCGGTGGTGGCGAGGGTCGGGCACATGCCCAGCATCTGCGCGAAGACCACGTTGTTGTCCCACAGGCCGTCGCGGACGACCCTGCGCACTTCGCTCATGTCGGGCTCCCCGGTTGTGCCGCCGCAGGCAAAGTCGCGGCGGCGGTGCCGGCCCGCGCGGCGAGCAGGCGCTCGCGGTGGCCGGCGAAGAACTTCAGGCTGGCGTGGACGGCCGCCACCACCGCGCGCGGCGTGATCGTGGCGCCGGCGAACTGGTCGAACTCGCCGCCGTCCTTGCGCACCCCCCAGCGTGTGCCGGTGTCGAGCCCGCGGCCGTCGAAGCCGCGGATCCAGTCGGACTTGCGCACGTCGATCTTGTCGCCCAGCCCCGGCGTCTCGCTGTGCGAGAGCACGCGCACGCTGGCGATGCGCCCGTCGCGGCCGATGCCGACGGTGAGCGTGATCGGCCCGCCGTAGCCGGCCTCGCTCACCCAGTTGAAGGCCACGCCGTGGACCTCGCCCGCCATGCGTGCGCGATACACTGTGACGGCGCGGCCCGCGTCCTCGACCGCGATCGTGTCCTCGGCCGGATTGTTGTCGTGGGGCACGGCGGAGAGGGTCTGGTCGAGGGCGTGGCGCAGGTCCTCCGCCTGGCGCAGGCGGATCTCCGCGCGGGTGGCGAGGTCGCCGGCGCCGAGCAGGGCGCTGCAGCCGAGGGCGAAGGCCCCGAGCAGCAGCCCGGGGCGCCGGCGCAGGCCGGCGACTAGGTTCGAGCTCATCGGCCGTCCTCCTTCGGGGCCAGCGGGAGCGGGTTGCCCGTGCGCAGGCGGCCGTAGCGGCGCGGACGCACGAGGCGATCGATCAGCGGCGTTGCCGCGTTCATCAGCAGCACGGCGAAGGCCACGCCCTCGGGGTAGCCGCCCCAGGTGCGGATCACGTAGATCAGCGCGCCGATGCCGGCGCCGAAGATCACGCGCCCGAGCGGGGTGACCGGCGCGCCCACCGGGTCGGTGGCGATGAAGAAGGCGCACATCATCGCGCTGCCGCCGAGCAGGTGGAGCAGCGGACCCGGGTAGTGCGCGGGGTCGATCTGGTTGAACAGCGCGGCGAGCACGGCGAGGGTGCCGAGCAGGGCGGCGGGGATCTGCCAGGGCACGATGCGGCGGGCGACCAGCAGCGCGCCGCCGGCGAGGAGCGCGAGCGCGGAGGTCTCGCCCAGGCTGCCCGGCACCGTGCCGAGCGCGAGCGCGAGCAGCGCCTCGCCGGCGGCGAAGTCGCCGCCGAGCTTGAGCGGGGCGAGCGC
>NZ_AMXF01000037.1 GCF_000310225.1 Thauera phenylacetica B4P | reverse complement strand
GACCCGCAAGGCCTCCGGCCCCATGCTCGCGCCGCGAACTCCGGCGCCGACGTCGGTGGGCGCCCCGATCAGACTGACTTTGAGGCCGTTCATATGGATCAGAGCGCCTCAGCCTTCAGCCGGCCGAGCGCCGCGTCCACAAACGCATCCGCGTCGATGAAGCCGAACAGGTTCTTCGGATCTTCGAGCGTCGGGATCAGCGACAGGCGCTCGGCCATGCCCAGCTCGAGCGCGAGGTCGCGCATGTAGCGCAGCGCCGAGTAGTCTTCCAGCGCGAAGCCGACCGAGTCGAAGATCGTGACCTGGGCCGCGCTCGTGCGCCCCTCGATGCGGCCGGCGAGCACCTGCCAGAGCTCGGTCACCGGGAAATCGGCGGGCATCTGCTGCATGTCGCCCTCGATGCGCGACTGCGGCTCGAACTCGCAGAACACCGGGCCGCGCTTCAGCACGTCAGCGTGCAGCTCGGTCTTGCCCGGGCAGTCGCCGCCCACGGCGTTGATGTGCATGCCCGGCTCGATCATGTCGGCGGTGAGGATGGTGGCGTTGGTCTTGTCGGCGGTCACCGTGGTCACGATGTCGCAGCCGCGCACGGCCTCGCGCACGCTGTCGAAGGCGCGCCAGGCCAGGCCCATGCGCTCGAGGTTGGCGGCGAGCTTGCGGGTGGCCGAACGATCGACATCGAACAGATGGAAGACCTCGACGCCCAGCAGGTGGTGGAAGGCGAGCGCCTGGAACTCGCTCTGCGCGCCGTTGCCGATCAACGCCATGCTGCGCACGTCCTCGCGCGCCAGCGCCCGTGCGGCCACCGCGGACATCGCGGCGGTGCGGATCGCGGTGGTCAGGGTCAGCTCGCTGACCAGGTCGGGGGTGCCGGTCTCCACGTCCGCCAGCACGCCGAAGGCCATGACGGTCGGCAGGTTGAAGCGATGGTTCGACGGGTGGCCATTCACGTACTTGAAGGCGTAGCTGCGGGCGTCGGACACCGGCATCAGCTCGATCACGCCGACGTCGGAGTGGCTGGCGACGCGGGCGCACTTGTCGAAATCGTTCCAGCGCAGGAAGTCCTGGCGGATGTAGCTGGCGACGCCGGCGATGCAGTTGGCCAGCCCCTTGCGGCGCACGATCTCGGCGACGCGCTCGGCGCTCAGGTACTGGGTGTTCAGGCGTTTGGCGGTGGTGGCGCTCATGTCGGGTCTCCGTCCTCGTTGTTCGGTGTGATGCTGCGATGGCAGTATCTTGACGGAATCCCTTGCCAGACAGAATACGCAACTCTGTATCGAAAACGTCAGTTCATAGGCACAATTGACAGGTCGAATTGACGGAATGCTCGAATGGACACCCTGGACCACCAATTGATCGGGCTGTTGCGCAACGACGCCCGCCTGAGCGTTGCCGCGCTCGCGCACAAGCTCAAGGTCTCGCGCGGCACGGTCACCAACCGCATCACCCGCCTGGAGGACCAGGGCATCATCGTCGGCTACACGGTGCGCCTGCGCCCCGACGCGCAGCCGCACGACATCCACGCCTGGACGAGCATCGCGGTCGAGGGCAACGAGACGCGCGCGGTGATCGCCAGCCTGCTCGGCGAACCCGCGGTCGCCGAGCTGCACGACACCAACGGCCGCTGGGACCTGCTCGTCGGCCTGCGCGCGGCCAACCTCACCGAGCTGTCGACGGTGCTCGAGCGCATCCGCCTGATCAAGGGCATCCAGAGCAGCGAGACCAGCATCCACCTGAAGACCTACCGGGTCTGAGCTTCGGCAAGCTTGCGGCGCGCTTGCCTGGCCGTGTTTTCGACTATAACCACGGCATTGTCCATCCGGTCGGTCGCCCAACCATGCAAGCCGAAGCCCCCCGCACCTGCTCCCGCCGTATCCTGCTCGCCGTCACCGGCCTGTCGCCGCAGATCGTCACCGAAACGCTCTATGCGCTCGCGATCGCCACGGATCCGCCCTTCATCCCGACCGAGATCCATCTCGTCACCACCGCCGAAGGCGCCGAGCGTGCCCGCCTCGCGCTGCTCTCGGACAAGCTCGGCTGGTTCCATCGCCTGTGCCTCGACTACGCACTGCCGCCGATCGCCTTCGACGCCACGCACATCCATGTGCTACGCGACACCGACGGTCGGCCCATGAGCGACATCCGCAGCCCGCAGGACAACCTCGCCTGCGCCGACTTCATCACCGAGCAGGTGCGCACCCTCACCGCCGATCCCGACACTGCCCTCCACGTCTCGATCGCCGGCGGGCGCAAGACCATGGGCTTTTTCCTCGGCTACGCTCTGTCGCTGTTCGGCCGCCCGCAGGACCGCCTCTCGCACGTGCTGGTCTCGGAACCCTTCGAGAACACCTGGTCGTTCTTCTACCCCACCCCCTACGAGAACGTCATCGAGACCGCGGACAAGAAACTGGCCGACGCGCGCGACGCCCGCGTCAGCCTGGCCGAGATCCCCTTCGTCAGCCTGCGCCACGGCCTGCCGAGCGCGCTGCTGGACGGCCGCGCCAGCTTCAACGCCACCGTCGACGCCGCGCGCGCCGCCCTCGGCCCCGCGCGCCTGGAGATCGACCTCGGCAGTCGCGAAGTCCGCGCCGCCGGCCGCAGCTTCCGCCTGCCACCGGCCGAACTGGCCATTCTCGCGGTCTTCGCGCGGCGCGCCCTGGCCGGCGAACCCGCCCTGCCCGCACCGCCCAAGGACGTTCCGGACATGGCCTGGGCCGCGCGCTACCTGCGCGAGCTGCGCGCCATCGTCGGCCCCATGCGCGACCTGAGCTCGGCCGAGCACGCCCTGCGCGGCGGCATGGACGGCAGCTACTTCTCGTCGCGGCTGTCGAAGCTGCGCAGCGCACTCGACAAGCACCTCGGCGCGGCCGCCAGCGCCTACCGGATCGATGACGGCGGCAAGAAGCCGCATCGATATCGGCTGGCGCTGGCGGCGGAAGCGGTGCAACTGCTCGAACCGGGCGGGCGCGCAAGCTTGCGATAGCAGGGCGCGGCATTTCGCACGGCTAGACTTCTCAGGCCATGCGAATATGCCTATTCAATCCATGGGGGCGAGCCCCATCCTAAGCGGCGCCGCATCCGGCCCCTCGAACCAGAGAAGCGAAATGATCAAGAACATTTACCGCCTGCAGCTCGCCAGCCCCGCCTTCCTCGGCGATGCCGATCAAAGGGGCGCCTGGCGCACGCCGCCACTGAAGGCACTGATCCGGGAATGGTGGCGGATCGCCGTGGCGCCCGAGCTTGGCTACGACGAGCAAGCACTCAGGCAGCGGGAAGCCTCGCTGTTTGGAACAGCCGCTGACGATAGCCGCAGCGACAACCAGCAAAGCCGCATTCGACTTGCCCTACAGGACTGGCGGGAAGGCAGCCTCAAGAGCTGGGCGGACGTTAATCCATCCGATCGAGGCAAGCCGGGCGCCGATCCGAAGGTGCGGCATCCGGAGGTGCGGCATCCGGAGGTCGATTTCGGCGGTGGCATGATCGGCAGTCAGCTTTACCTTGGCTATGGGCCGCTCCAACTCGCAAAGGGGCAACCCGCCCCCAAGCTCAAAGACGACAAGCCGGCCCTGAAGGATACGGAGACCAACCTGCTCAAGCTCGCCTTCCCGGATATTCATGCCCACGAGATCGGCATGGCAGTCGGCCTCGCCCACTGGTTCGGCACCATCGGCGGACGCAGCCGCAACGGCTGGGGTTCGCTCGCCTGGCAAGCACTCGACGACTCGCCCACCTTGCAAGCCCTGAGCAAAGCGGCATTGCAGCAGACGGGGTGCGTACGTCCCCTGACTCGCTGCCTCGATCTCGACTGGCCACACGCCATCGGCAACGACGGGAAGGGCGTGTTGGTCTGGCAGAGCACACAGACTTTCGCCCACTGGCGCGAAGCAATGAAATTTCTCGCGCAGACCAAGATCGATTTTCGCTTCGCGCTCGGCTTCACCACCGGGGAAAACAGCCCGAGGGTGGAGCCGCGCCACGTGATCGCATACCCGATAACCAAACACCATGTCGGTCGATGGGGACGAAACGTCCGCCTCGCCAACACCCTGCGCTTCAAGCTCAACGCCGAAGCCGACGGCACGCTGCGCGCACTGATCTACCACACCCCCTGCAAGCCGACCCTGCCCCACCACGGCATCAACCTACTCGACACCTGGCAACAGGTGCACCGCCACCTCGACACCACCCCCCAGCTCACCCGTCTTGCCTGACCCGATAGGCCCGCCATGTCCGAACCCACGCAAAACATCTGGCTCGCCAAGCTCGCTGCCTGGACCCACGACCCCGCAGAGAAGGCCCTGGTCCTGCTGCGCGACCCGGCCGGCCATGAAGGCGGCACGGTCCGCGAACTCCAGCAGACGCTGTTCCCCAGCGGCATCGGGTCGCTCGCCGCCCACGTCAAACGCGCCGACCACTGGGCCAGCGCCGCCGACCGTCCGCAGTTCCCGCGAGACAGCAAGGACGGCCGCTACGCCGCATGGACACAAGTGCGCTTTTCGGAGTCCCCGACCCTGATCCACCCGCTCTCCGGCACCGCCTACCCGCTGCGCAAGCTGGAAATCGAAGCTGCGCACATCAAGGCTGCCTCGACCGCACACTTCAAGGGTCTGATCGAACGCGACGCCAACGGGCAGCCCGACATACGCAAGACAGCGCTAGCCTTCTGGCGCTTCGGCCCGGAGATCGACACCGACGGTCTGCGCGCACTCTGGCAACTGCTGCCGGCCGACACGCGCATTCCCGACCACACGATCTGGACCCACCTCGACCTGTCGGCAGCCTTTGCGTCGTCGTTTGCCGCCGATGAAAGCGCCAGCCCCGCGCTGCTGTCGATGAGCTTCGGCCCGGTGCAGGACTTCATCGCCCAGGCCCGCACCACCTCCGACCTGTGGGCTGGCTCGCACCTGCTGTCGCGCATCGCCTGGCAGGGCCTCAAGGTGATCTGCGAGCGGCTCGGACCGGACGCGGTGATCTTCCCGCAGTTGCGCGGCGTGCCGCTGGTCGACCTGTGGCTGCGCGACGAAGTCGGCATCCACGCCGACCGCTTCGCGCAATGCGAATGGGCGAAGGACTCGAACCGCACCGACGCCAACCCGCTGTTTGCTGCAGCCCTGCCCAACAAGCTGGTCGCCATCGTGCCCGCTGCCCAGGCGCGCGAACTGGCAGAGGCCGTCACACGGGCCGTGCGCGATTTCGTGCGCGACACGGCCGCCGCCATGCTTGCCGATCTGCTCGAGGCGGCGGGGATCACGAACAACCCTGAGCTGCCCTGCCACAGCCAGCTCGCCGCCCAGCTCGACGGTTTTCCCGAAGTGCATTGGGCGGTCGTCCCCTTCGCCCCGTTGGTCGAAGAGCGCACCGGCGAAGTGCCAAACACCACCGAGCTCAAGAACGCAAGTTCGCCCTTCTTCGGCGATGGCGGTTTTCTCGCCAGCCCCGCCTGGCAGCGCCTTTCCAGACCGCTCGATCTCGAAGGCACGCAGTTCTATCGCCCCAATGCTGGCGTGCTCTACCCCGCCATCTACGAACTGCTCGATCGTCTCGCCGCCAGCGCCAAGAGCGTCCGCACCGCGCCCCAACGCCCCAACGGCGGCGAACAAGGCTACCGCTGCGACCTCACCGGCGAAGCGGAATGGCTCACCCACGACCGCGCCCACCTCACCATCCCCAAGGGTGAGCGCAAGCAGGCCCCGACCCTGTGGAACCTCGCCGCCGAGCGGCGCCCCGGCATCAGTCGCAAGGATGAGCATCTTTCAGCGCTCGCGATGCTCAAGCGCCTGTGGCCGAGCTGGTTCGTCAAGCAGGAGCTGGGCGAATCCTTCGGCATCGACACCCAGCGCTTCGTCATCTCCACCCACACCCTGGCGATCTCAACCTCGCTGGAACGCTGGCTGGCAGCCGGCGCCCCGGTCGACAAGGGCGCCCGAGAACTGCTCGACAAGGCCCGCGCACCCGGCAGCGAACGCGCCGCCCTGCCGCGCCGCCTGGTGCGCACGCTCTACCGCGGCAAGGAATTCGACGATGATCAGCGCACCCTCGCCCGCGCCCTCCCCGCGTTGATGGAGCGCGACGCCAGCGACGACCCCGAAGCGCGCAACGATACCGCCGACCTGGCCTTCAAGCTGCTCGGCGGCAAGCCCGAAGCCTATTACGCCCTGATCCTGCTCGACGGCGACAAGATGGGCGCCTGGATTTCAGGCACCGACGATGCCGTTCAGATCAAGACCCGTACCACCTTCCATCCGCAGATCCGCGAGCGCATGAAGGCGCACTTCACCCGCACCGAGCATCAGGACTACCTCGATGCGCCGCGTGCCGTCTCGCCCAGCCGACACATGGCGATCTCGAGCGCACTCAACGCCTTCGCGCTCACCCTCGCGCAAGACATTGTCGAAAACCGCTGCAAGGGCAAGCTGATCTATGCCGGCGGCGACGACGTCATGGCGCTCGTCGCAGTCGACGATCTGCTCGCCTGCCTCAGCCTCCTGCGCGCCGCCTATGGTGGACTGCCCGTCACCGATACCCTGCGCGACACGCTTGGCGTCGACCTGACGCGCCCCACCGAACTGCGCCTCGGCGGCGGCCACGCCGTGCTCGACGGCAAGCTGCTGCGCCTGATGGGCGAACGCGCTACCGCCAGCGCCGGCGCGGTCATCGCCCATCACAGCGCGCCGCTGGGCGCCGTACTGCGCAGCCTGCGCCAGGCCGAGAAACGCGCCAAGAACCGCGGCGGGCGCGACGCCTTCTCCATCACCCTGCTCAAGCGCGGCGGCGGCGCCACCGAGCTCACGCTGCCCTGGCGCCTGGCCGACGCGCCTACGCTCGACGACTCACCCATGCAGGCCCTCGCCGCGCTGACCCGCTTGTTTGCCGGCGACGACACCTCGCGCAAAGCCGCCTACGTCACCCAAGGCTGGCTGCCACACCTCCCTTCAGCCGCACAGATGCCCCGGGAGGAATTGCAGGCCCTCGTCACCCGCAACCTGACCTACCAGATCAAGCGCCAGAGTGCCGGTGACCCGGTCGCGCAGGCCCAGGCGCCGCTGCTGGCCGACAAGCTTGCGAGCGTCGCCTTCCACCCACGGCTGGGGGACACTTCTCCGGCCGAAACCGTCCGCGACGTGCTCGCCGTCGCCGAGTTTCTCGCCCGCGAAAGCCGCGCCCTCAAGGATCGCTGACATGCCCTCGAGCTCTTCCACCGCCCTATTCATCGAACCGCTCGACGTCCTGATCCTGCGCGGCAACAAGCTGTTCGCCGACGCTGGTAGCCACGGCGAAGCCCTCATGCCGCCCTGGCCCTCGGTCGCCGCCGGCGCACTGCGCAGCCGCATCCTGATCGACGCAGGCATCGACCCCGCCGCTTTCGCCGCCAGCCGCGCTTCGCTCGCGCCGGAGCTGTCGGCCGCGCTCGGCAGCGTCGCGCAGCCGGGCAGCTTCCGCATCGCCCATTTCGGCCTCGCTCGCCGCCCTGGAAAGGATGGAGATGCCGCGTTCGAAGCGCTGCTGCCGCTGCCCGCCGACATCAGCGTGGATGAGCAGGGCCACGCGACGACGTTGCAGCCTACGCACCTGCATGCCGCGCTCGCCAACAGCCATCCCCTGCCGCTTCCGCCCACCCTGCTGCAGCCCGCCGCCGGCAAGCCGAAATCCGGCCTGTGGCTGACCGCTGCCGGCATCGCCGCCTGGCAGCTAGGGCAGGCGCTCTCGGCCGTGCAGCGGCATTGGGTCGCCGCCTCCGAGCTGTGGTCGCTCGACAGCCGCCTCGGCATCGCCCTCGAGCCTGGGCGCAACACCGTGGCCGACGGCCAGCTCTACACCAGCGAAGCGGTGGCGCTGAAGCCGAGGGTGGGCTTCGTCGCCCAGATCACCGGCGCCGATGGGTTGATCCCCCAGGGCGGCCTGCTGCGCTTCGGCGGGGACGGCCACGCCGCCAGCGTGAAAGCCTGCGCCGTGTCTCTGCCACGTGCCGACACCCGCGCACTCGCCAGCGCCCGACGCTTCCGCCTGCTCCTCACCAGCCCGGGCATTTTCCCCGACGGCTGGCGGCTGCCCGGCATGCAGGCCGATGGCCGCTGGCATTTCCATGGCGCCTCGGCCCGCCTCGCCAGCGCAGCGCTGCCACGACTCGAAACCCTGTCCGGCTGGGATGTCGCCCTTCACAGGCCCAAGCCCGCCCTGCGCGCCGTCTCCACCGGCAGCGTGTACTGGCTGGACGACTTCCAAGGCGATCCGGCCGCGCTCGATGCCCTTGCCGACGAAGGCCTGCCGCTCGACGATCGCTCGCGCCGCGCCGAAGGATTCAACAACTGCCTGCTCGCCGCCTGGCACTGAAGCGCCCGTTCGGCCCTCACATCCACGAAGGACACCCACCATGTTCCAAGCCCACGCCGCCCTCTTCCTCTACGCCACCAGCCCGGTCCACATGGGCGCCGGCCAGGCCTTCGGCCTGATCGACAACCCCATCGCCCGCGAGCGCCACAGCGAGCATCCGGTGTTTCCCGGCTCCGGCCTGAAAGGCGCTATCCGTCACCGCTTCCACGCCCTGCCCGGTTGGAGCGACGGCGCCGCCGGAGAGCGACTGCTCGACCGCCTGTTCGGGCCGGAGTCCAGGCCAGAAGACAGAGGAGGCAAGGATCTGCACGCAGGTGCAGTCAGCCTTGGCGACGCCCAACTCGTCGCCTTTCCGGTGCGCTCGGTGAAGGAAGGTTACGTGTATGCCACCAGCGCATACGCGCTAGCGCGCGCCGCCCGCCTGCTCACGCAACTCGGCGTGCCAGGCATGCCCCCGCTCCCGGAGTTGGTTGCAAGCGGCGCCTGCTGCGTTGCCAACTCCAAGCTGCTCGCCGGCGACAAGCTGCACCTCGAAGCCTTCGAGTACACGAACGCGCCTGCCGCAGCCAGCGCACTCGCCGCAGTCGCACGCTGGCTGGCCGACAAGGCCCTGCCCGCTGAAGAGGCCCACGCCTTCTTCCGCGAAAAATTCGCCCGCGACCTGGTACTGCTATCCGACGAGGACTTCACCTGGTTCGCCAAGAATGCCACCGTAGTCGAGCCGCACGTGCGCATCGACAACAAGACGGGCACGGCCAGCGATGGCGGCCTCTTCTACACCGAGAACTTGCCGCCCGAATCGCTGCTGCTCGGCAGCCTGATGGCCAGCCGCGAGCGCAGCGGCAAAGGCGAACTCGCCGCCGAAGCGGTGCTCGCGCAGGTCAAGGGCGCCATCGACGGCAAGCTGCTGCAGGTCGGCGGCGACGCCACCACCGGACGCGGTCTGGTCAGTGCCCGGGTGCAACCGGGCGTCGGCGCCTGAAGCGAGGAGAAGAGTCCATGAATACCACCGCCAAACCCGCTCCCGTCACGCTCGAACAGCAGCGCGCCCTGTTCGCCTGGGATAACGCCACCCGGGCGAAGCTCCATCTCGCCAATGGCTTCGGCGACTTCGTCAACACGGCCAAGGCAGCCCCTGCGCTGATCATGAACAATGGGCTCATGCAGACCCTGGCCTACTATCAGGCCAAGGGGCTCGACGATCGCGGGCAGCCGAAGAAAGGCCAGGAGCACAACCTCGCCCTGTCGGACACCCTCCAGCGCTGGATCGGGCCGCGCGTCTTGGGTAAAGGCAGCGCAACCCAGGCCCCGGGTTTCAAGGCCATGATGGAAGACCTGCTGCGCGCCCAGCCCGACCAATACCGCCGTGCCACCGACGAGGCCCTGCTGATCCTGCGCTGGATCCGGCAGTTTGCCGCCGCATTGTGAGGGCCGCGCCATGACCCACGCCCTGCCCGACTACCTCACCCGCAACGTCGGTTTCGACGACTGCCCGCCTGGCCACCGCTTCGGCCTGTATTTCGCCGGCTGGGAAGCCGACTGGCGCAAGCCGTCGAACAAGACGCCTGCGTTCAAGACCGTGGCCAGCGCCCTGCCGCAGCACAGCCGCGACGCCCTCGCCGCCATCCGCCAGCGGCAGGCCCTGCTGGCGACGCAGCTCGGCGACACCGTGTTCGCTCATCCCGCCCGCCTCACCGCACCGCTCGCCACCGGCCTGGGCAACGAACACCCGCTCGAGAACGGCTTCGCCTTCCTCAACCCGCACGGCCTGCCTTACCTGGCTGGCAGCGGGGTGAAGGGCGTACTGCGACGCGCCGCCGAGGAACTGGAAAGCGGTGAGTGGGGCGATGCAGCCGGCTGGAGCCAGACAGCCATCGACGCGCTGTTCGGTCTCGAAACCGAATCGGGCGATACGCAGGCCACGCGCACCCGGGGCGCACTTCTCTTCTGGGACCTGTTCTTCCAGCCCCCCGCCAACAAGGTGGCGCTCAGTGTCGAAGTCATGACGCCGCACCACGCCGGCTATCTGCAGAATGGCGGCACCCCGCACGCCAACGAATCTCCCAATCCGATCCCCTTCCTGGCAATCCCCGCCGGCTGCGAATGCACGCTTTACGTGCAGTGCAATCCAGCACTGATCCCGGCGGGGGCCGCCGAACTGCGCCAAGGTTGGCAAGCTCTGGTGGAGGCGGCAGTCGAGCATGCCGGCGAATGGCTCGGGTTCGGCGCCAAGACCGCCGTCGGCTATGGCCGCCTCGGCATCGACCCCAAGGCACAGGCCGAACGCGCCGCCCGGCGCGAGGCCGAGGCAGTGGAGCGCCGCAAGCAGGACGCCGAAGCCGCACTCGCCAGCATGCCGCCCGACCAGCAATTGCTGAACCGTCTGGACGCACGGCTTTCCAGCCTGCCGACCGATCCGCGCACGAAAACGCCCATCCTCCAGCTCACTTCCGGCAAGGACTGGCTCCCGACACTGGAACTCATCGACGCACATGCCGGTGCGCTTGCAGAACTTGCCAAGCCACAGCGCGAAGCCTTGGCCAGCGAGATCAAGAAGCGACTTGGCGCGTACTTCAAGGTTGAAGGCAAGGCCGACAAGGCCATGAAGGAACGGCTCGCGGCTGTGCGAGGAGGCTAAATCCCATGACCGACATCGCCATGTTCGAAGCGACCTCCGGCCAGATCGACGTACGCCTCGAAAGGGACAACGTCTGGCTCAGCCTCCCGCAACTCGCTACCCTTTTTGGCCGCGACAAGTCGGTCATCTCCCGCCACATCCGTAACCTGTTCGCCGAGGCCGAACTCGAACGCGAGGCAACCGTTGCAGATTTTGCAACGGTTCAAGATGAAGGCGGGAGAACGGTGCAGCGGCAGCAGGAGCACTTCAACCTCGACCTGATCATTTCAGTCGGCTACCGCGTCAAGTCCCGCGAGGGCATCCGCTTCCGCCAATGGGCCAGCCGCATCCTCAAGGACCACCTCACCCGCGGCTACACCCTCGACCGCCAGCGCCTCGAGCACAACGCGCGCGAACTGGAAGCCGCGCTGCTGCTGGTGCGCCGCACGCTATCCAACGCCGAACTGGCGCACGACGCCGGCAGCGGCCTGGCCGAGATCGTCGTCCGCTACACGCAGACCTTCCTGTGGCTGCAACGCTACGACGAGGGCCTGCTCACCGACCCACGCGGCCATGCCGGCGGCGAGCTGCCGCCGGTGGCCGAAGCGCGCGCCGGCATCGCCGCGCTGAAGGCCGACCTGATGAACAACGGCCAGGCCAGCGCGCTGTTCGGCAACGAACGCGAGGACGGCCTCGCCGCCCTGCTCGGCAACCTCGACCAGACCGTGTTCGGCGAGCCGGCCTACCCCACGCTGGAATCCCGCGCCGCGCATCTACTGTATTTCGTCGTCAAGAACCATCCATTTTCGGATGGCAACAAGCGCATCGGCGCCTTCCTGTTCGCCGGCTTTCTGCACCGCAACGGCCGCCTGTTCACCGACGACGGCACCCCGGTCGTCAATGACGTCGGCCTCGCCGCGCTGTCGCTGCTGGTCGCGCAGTCGCGGCCCGAGGAAAAGGACGTGCTGATCCGGCTGATCATGAACATGCTCGCCGGGGAGGCGGCGTGACCACCTGGTTCGTCGTCCACAGCTTCAGCGCTGTCGCGGGGCGATTGCCCTCTTGCCGCCCGCGACCTTGCGCACCACCGTGTCGCCCAGCAAAAGCCGGGGCGGTTCGTTTGAACGATTTGGCGTCCTACACTGCCTATACTGACATCACGCAATAAGTCTGGAGATTCGATCATGCATTACATGAAAATGTCAGACGGTGGCCGTGTTGTCATTCCGGCCGAGATCCGCCACTCCCTCGGTCTCAAGGAGGGCGACACCGTCTTGTTCGAACTGCTCGACGGCGAGGCAAGGATCACCAGCCGACAGGCACAACTGCAACGCGCGAGAGCGTTATTTCGTCGCTATGTGCGGGCCGATGCACCGTCACCCGCCGACGAGTTGATCGCCGAGCGACGCGCCGAGGCCGCGCGCGAATGAACGCGCCCATCATCCTCGACGCCTCGGCGATGCTGGCCTGGCTGAACGGCGAGCCCGGCGCAGAAGCGATCGATGCACTGCTTCAGGCGGGTGCCCCCTGCCTGGTACCGGCCGCCAACCATGCCGAGATCATCGCCAAGGCGCTCGACCACGGCGTCGCCGCGGACGCCGTGCGCGACATCATCACGAGCATCGGCTACACGGTCATCGACACATCCGCCGACGATGGCGCGGCTGCGGGCTGGATGCGCCCGGTCACGCGGGCGCACGGTCTCAGCCTGGGCGACCGGCTCTGCCTGGCAGCCGCGCAGCGACTGAAGGCTCAGGTGCATACCGCCGACTGCGCGTGGCTCGATGTTGCCGATGCGCTGCAACTCGACATTCGCTGCATTCGTCCGGGTACGAACTGAATGCGCAAGCTTCAAACCATGAGCACTGCGCAATGACCACCTGGTTCGTCACCCGCCACCCCGGCGCCGTGGAGTGGGCCGCCCGTCAGGGCCTGCACATCGACCGCCATGTCGCCCACCTCGCCCCCGCCAGCATCGCGCCCGGAGACACGGTGATCGGCGTCCTGCCGGTCAACTTGGCCGCACGTATCTGCGAGCGCGGAGCGCACTATCTCAACCTGTCGCTCGATCTGCCCGCCGAAGCGCGCGGGCGGGAGTTGTCGGCAGATGAACTGGAGAGATTCGGGGCCAGGCTGGAAGCATTCGAGGTTCGCGCGATGAAGTGACGCTCGAAGACACACTGCCCCATCCAACACCAGACACATCCAAGGTCGCTCATGAACCGTCCCTCACGCCATCTCTGCATCGCAACCGGCCAGAATCTCGCCAACCTCATCCCGGCCCTGCAGTTGTCCGCGTCGGAAGTACTCATCCTCGAAACGCCGGCAATGCGTGACGCGGCGGTCAACCTCAAGCGCGCGCTCGAGGCCAGAAACATCGCCGTCCGCCGTATGCCGTTCGACGACACCAGTCCGGAAACCATCAAGGCCTCGGCCGAGGGCGTGGCCATGGAGCTAGGCGTGGAACCCCTCGTGTTCAACGCTACAGGCGGGCACAAACTCATGACGCTCGCCCTCGCCGAGAACCTGGAAGAGCTTGCCGATGACCTTCATCTGGTCTACGCAGAAACCCGCCACGACCGCCTCGACTGGCTGAAACCCTTGCCGTCCATCGATCCCATGCGCGACGTCCTGGGCATCGACGACATCCTCCGCGCCCAAGGCTACCGCCGAACCAGTGACGGAAATCAGGACGGCTTCTGGCAAGCGGATGCGGACTCAAGAGCAAGCCTGACGCGCAAGATGGGCGACGAGGCGGAACGCTACGACAAGTTCTTCGGCACGCTGAACCGACTGGCCGACTTCGCCTTGAACGAAGACGGAGATAGGTTTCAGCCCCGCCAGTCCCTCGACTACGCGCCTGGCGGGCGCAATGCTGAATTGCTCGACGACGCACGAAGACTCGGGCTCATCCAATGGAACAACGACACCGACATCGTCTTCGCATCCCGCGAGGCAGCGGCCTATTTTCGTGGCGGATGGCTGGAGGAGTACGTCTGGTACAAATTGCGCGGCATCCGCCCGCATGACTGGGCAGTGAATCTGAAGACGCAATCGTATGCCGCACAGGTGGAAAACGAGTGCGACGCAGCAGTCGTGCATCGAAATCGCCTGCTCGTCATCGAATGCAAGACCTCTGGCTTCGGCAAGAACGAGATGCGAGACGTCGGATACATCTACAAGCTCGCACAATTGGCCGACCAGATCGGGGGGACGATGAGCCAGAAGCTCCTGCTGTCAGCCCGCCCGATCCACGACAACATTCGCCAACGGGCAAAGGAGTATCGGGTGGACATCCTCGCCGCCCACGAGGTGCGCAGGTTCGTCGAATACATCAAGTGCTGGATGCAGGGCTGACGTGAATCTGATTACGCCCGCGAATCGATCCCAAGCGGACTGCCCGACAACGAAAGCGGCCGGCGCAATACTCCCCCTCGCCCGCTACCGCTTCACCTTCCGCCTGCACGCCCCGCTGCGCCTGCCCGACTACGCGGGCTCGCTGCTGCGCGGGCAGTTCGGCGCCTCGCTGCGACGCGTCGCCTGCATGACCGACGCCCCCACCTGCGAAGGCTGCCCGCTGCGAGCCACCTGCCCGTATCCGGCCATCTTCGAGACCCCCGCGCCAGCCGAGCACGCCATGCAGAACTTCAGCCACGTGCCCAACCCCTACGTGGTCGAACCGCCCGCCTTCGGCACGCGCCAGATCGACGCCGGCGGCACGCTGCAGTTCGGGCTCGTGCTGTTCGGGCGCGCGGTGGCGCAGCTGCCGCTGGTCAGCTTCGCGCTGCAGCGCGCGCTGGAGGGCGGGCTCGGGCGCGAGCGCGCACGCGGGGTGCTCGAACGCATCGAGTGGCAGCACACCGCCGACGAGCCCGCCGAGCCCTACCGCAGCGGCGCAACCTTCATCCCCATCTGGCAGCCGGGCGACGCCGCCATCGCGGTGCATGACGCACAGGTCGCCCCGCCCACCGCCGCCACGCGTCCCGCACCCGAGCGCCTGACGCTAGCCATCCACACCCCGATGCGCCTGCAGCAGCAGGGCAAGCCGCTGCGCCCGGCAGCGTTGACTCCGCGCAAGCTGGTGGCCGACCTGCTGCGCCGGGTCAGCCTGCTCGCCGAGTTCCACGCCGGCCACCCCGGCCTGGTCGCCGACGCCCCCGCGCTGGTCCACCACGCCGAGGCGCTCGCCCACCAGACCGCGCTGCGCTGGCAGGACTGGTCGCGCTACTCCAGCCGCCAGCAGCAGGAGATGACACTCGGCGGCGCCGTCGGCCACTGGACCCTCGAGGGCGACCTCGCCCCGCTGCTGCCCTGGCTGTGGCTGGGCCAGTGGCTGCACGTGGGCAAGAACGCCACCATGGGCATGGGCGGCTACGCGCTTCAGCCCTGACACGCATCAGCCGGATAACCTGAAGCATTCGGGTTGTCGTGCTGCCACCGTACAACTACACTGCGTAATACCAATCCGCTGCCGGTATTACGCAAGATGAACACCATTTCCATCAAGATCGATCCCGAGCTGGAACGGGCGCTCGTGCTGGCAAGCGAGCGCGAGCATCTCAGCAAGTCCGAGGTGATGCGGCGCGCGCTCGCGAGCTACCTGAGCCAGCGCACCACCGCCACGTCGACACCCTCCGCCCTCGACCTGGTCGGCGACCTTGCCGGCTGCTTCAGTGGGGGACCTGCAGACCTGTCATCGAACCCCCGCCACCTCGACGACTTCGGCCGCCGATGAACCACCGGTTGCTTCTCGATACCGGCCCCTGGGTCGCACTCCTGTGCCGTGACGACACGCACCACGAATGGGCCAAGGCGCGGTTCGGACAATTCCCCGGCCCCTTCCTGACGTGCGAGGCCGTCGTTGCGGAAACCTGCTTCCTGCTCGCCCGCGCCGGCTTCGACCCTGCTCGTGCGCTCATGCTGCTCGAACGCGGCGCCGTGCAGATCGCCTTGTCGCTGGAATCGCAGATCGCGCCCGTGCGCAAGCTGTTCGAGCGCTGCGACAATGTGCCCGCCTCACTGGCCGACGCATGCCTCGTGCGCATGTCCGAGCTGTTCGAGCCCTGCAGCATCCTGACCCTCGACAGCGATTTCGGCATCTACCGGCGCCACGGCCGCAAGACAATCCCCGTCATGTCGCCCCACGCGTAACGCGCCTCGCCCCGGCGCCCTCGCCCGGCAAGCCGCCACGTGGCGCGCAGCCGCAAGCTTGCCGCCCCGGACAACCGCCGCACGGCTGATCACACTGGCGCCATCCCCTCACCGGATGCCCGCCATGCCGCAGCGCGATTTCTACCTCGCCGCCTACGACGTCTCCAGCCCGCGCCGCCTCGCCGCCGCGCTTGCACTGGTGCGCGGCTACACCACCGGCGGGCAGAAGTCGGTGCACGAGGTCTTCCTCACCCGCGGCGAGCGCTTCGAGCTGCTGCACAACATGGCGCTGCTGCTCAACGAGGACGAAGACCGCTTCTTCCTGCTGCGCCTCGACCCCAGCGCCCGCACCTATGCGCTGGGCGTTGCCGCCCAGCCCGCCGATCCCGACTACTTCTACGTGGGGTGAGACCATGGCCACGCTGCTGCTCGACCGCGCCGACCTCGAAGTACGCATCGCCGACGGCGCCCTCGCCCTGTACGAGAACGGCACGCGCAGCCAGACCGTGCCGCTGCGCCTGATCGACCGCGTCGTCATCCAGGGCGCGCGTACCAAACTCGACACCGCGGTACTGCTCAAGCTCGCCGAAGCCGGCGCCGCCACCCTGCTGCTGAGCCCGCGCGCCGGCCGCCAGGTCGCCATCGTGCTCGGCCCCGCGCACAACGACGCCGCCGTTCGCCTCGCCCAGGCGCAGCGCACCATGGACGATACCTTCTGCGACGACTGGGCACGCCGGCTCGTCGTCGCCAAGCTGCGTCGGCAGCACCGCCTACTCACCCGCGCCGAGGCGCGCCGGCCGGACGTGCGCAAGCCCCTGTTCAACGCCCGCAAGGGCATCGCCGACGCGCTCGCCCAGGCCGCCGAGCCCGGCACCGCCTGCGCACGCCTGCGCGGGCTGGAAGGCAGCGCCGCGCGCGCCTACTTCCACGGCTACACCGCGCTGTTCGCGCCCGAACTCGACTTCACCGGCCGCAACCGCCGCCCGCCGCGCGACCCGGTCAACGCCTGCCTGTCGCTCGCCTACACCCTGCTGCACTTCGAGGCCGTGCGCACCGCCCACGCCGCCGGCCTCGACCCGCTGCTCGGCTTCTACCACCGCCCCGCCTTCGGCCGCGAGTCGCTCGCCTGCGACCTCATCGAGCCACTGCGCCCGGCGGTGGATGACTGGATCTGGCGCCAGTTCAACACCGCCCAGCTGCGCCCCGAGCACTTCGGCACCGACAAGGGCGCCTGCCTGATCGGCAAGGCCGGCCGCGGCCACTTCTACGCCGGCTGGGAACAGTTCGCCCCCTTGCCCCGGCGCTGGCTGCGGCAGCGCTGCGCCCGCCTCGCCGCGCAGCTGCGTGCGCAGGGCGAGCCCTGGCTCGAACACTTCGAGGACGACGAGGACTTCTGACCATGCCGACCCTTGCCCAGCGTCGCCAGGCGCCCATCGATCTGCCCGCGCGCAAGCCGCTCTATCTCATGAGCGCCAAGCCGGCGCGCATGGATGCCGGCAGCGACCACCTGATCCTGCGCCCCGAAGTCGGCGCGCCGATGCGGTTTCCGCTCGCCCGCATCTGCCGCATCATCTGCAACCGCCACCTGACGTGGAGCGGCGGCGCACTCGCGCTCTGCCTCGCCGAAGGCGTGCCCATCACCTGGGTCGACGGCCATGGTCACGCCCTGGGCAGCACGCAGACACGCTACGCACAGCCGCTACCCTTCTCCACGCTGATCGAGACCTACCTCGAGTTACCCGACTGGCCGCAACGCTTCGCCAACTGGCGGGCGCGCCGCAGACTCGAAACGCTCACCACCTGCGCAAAGCGCGCGGCCGAGACCGGCCACGACCTGGACGCGCTCCGCTTCCAGGAGCTCAAGCGCGAATATGTCTACAACGGCGTGCACCCGCAGGTCTTCGACCCCAACGCCGAAGCCTGGTGCCACGCGCTGGCCATCGACCGCCTCCATCGCGAGGGCCTGCACGGCTGCTACTGGGGCTTCGACGCCACCCGGCTCGAACTCGCCACCGAGCTCGCCGCGCTGCTGTGGGCCGAGCTCAACCTCGACTGCGGCGCACTGCCCGCCGGCGCCGAGCACGGCCTCGTCGTCGCCCGTCTGTTCGAAGCCTGGGCACACCGACGCGAGGACCGCCTGCTGCACCACCTTGGCGACCTCAAGCGCCACCTCGCACGGGAGGTCGAGACATGGCACTGAACACGCCGCGCGGCTGGCTCATCACCTACGACATCACCAACCCCAAGCGCCTCGTCCGCCTGCACCGCTTCCTGGTCAGGCAGGCCACGCCGGTGCAGTACTCGGTCTTCCATTTCGAGGGCAGCGCCGCGCAGATGGGTCGCCTGATGGCCGACATCGAAACCCGCATCGACGCCGGCACTGACGACGTCCGCGCCTATCAACTGCCGGAACACCTGAGCATCGACACCATCGGCCGCGGCAGCCTGCCCGGCGACACCTTCCTGCTGTCGCCCACCTCGCCAGCCCTGCAAGCGCTGCTTCAGGCCGCGGGCCGGTGATACCATCTCGGCACTGAACCGCGCAGACACAACCGTGACAATCCGCTCTCCCGGGTCCCATCCTTATTGGGAAACCCCTCTACAAGAAGCTGATTGCAAGGTCGTTTTTCGTGCGAGCAGTCCGGACTGATGCCCTGATATCAAAGGGATTGAGACTTCAGCTGCTTTAGTTCTTGCTCTTGATTTAGGTCCGGACTGATGCCCTGATATCAAAGGGATTGAGACGAGATCAGCTTTTCCTTATCTTCTTTGCTCTGTCCGGACTGATGCCCTGATATCAAAGGGATTGAGACTCCCTTGCTTTGCGGTACATCGCAATGCTTTCGGTCCGGACTGATGCCCTGATATCAAAGGGATTGAGACCTACCGGGGGTAGTGGGTCTGCGATAGCTTTTCGGTCCGGACTGATGCCCTGATATCAAAGGGATTGAGACCGAGTGGCGTTCACGTTTGCGCGGGCGGTGTCTGTCCGGACTGATGCCCTGATATCAAAGGGATTGAGACGCGGTTCTTGTCGTCGTTCAGGCGCTGAAGGGCTTGTCCGGACTGATGCCCTGATATCAAAGGGATTGAGACCCCGCAGCTTGCGGGCTTCTTCGATCCTCATTGTCCGGACTGATGCCCTGATATCAAAGGGATTGAGACTTTCAAATCCCTTTTCATTCATGTAACTTTCGCCGTCCGGACTGATGCCCTGATATCAAAGGGATTGAGACCCTTTGTCGTTCGATTAATTTGTCACGAGACGAGGTCCGGACTGATGCCCTGATATCAAAGGGATTGAGACTCCCGACATACCGGACCTGATCGATGGAAACGCGGTCCGGACTGATGCCCTGATATCAAAGGGATTGAGACGGCCTGTCGGCGTTGATCGAACGCGCGAAAATGTCCGGACTGATGCCCTGATATCAAAGGGATTGAGACCCGCCGATGTGAAACGGGTTGTCTGGCGATTCAGTCCGGACTGATGCCCTGATATCAAAGGGATTGAGACCCGCTGCCGCTATTCTTCCTGGAAGCGGGGGGTCGTCCGGACTGATGCCCTGATATCAAAGGGATTGAGACACTTCTTTACCCATGATCTCGCTCCTTCGTTGTGTCCGGACTGATGCCCTGATATCAAAGGGATTGAGACGCGCGCGCGAAGCGAAGAGAGCCGAAAGCAAGCAGTCCGGACTGATGCCCTGATATCAAAGGGATTGAGACTGAGTGACGCCCGCGCATCCGCCGTTACCGCCCGCGTCCGGACTGATGCCCTGATATCAAAGGGATTGAGACTGAAAGATTTCAGCCCACTGAGCGCTTCGGATTTGTCCGGACTGATGCCCTGATATCAAAGGGATTGAGACCAATTACAAGTATCGCCATGCCAGTCCAAAGAGGTCCGGACTGATGCCCTGATATCAAAGGGATTGAGACTCCCAAGGCTCAGCTGGGATGGCAATAGCAGCGTCCGGACTGAGGCCCTGATATCAAAGGGATTGAGAGGTTGCCGCTCCCGCCAACGCATGGGGTTTCCGTGCGTTGCAGCGCACGACCACGGCGCGGGGCGGTGCGGCACCTCGAAGGCCGCGCCGTATACCAGCGCACCCGTGCGCGCTACCAGACGACCAACATCCGGTACAGGAAGTAGCCGAGCGCCATGTAGAGCGGCACGGCGACGATGACGAAGACCACGAGGTAGACCACGCCGA
This sequence comes from Thauera phenylacetica B4P, assembly GCF_000310225.1. Classification (GTDB taxonomy): domain Bacteria; phylum Pseudomonadota; class Gammaproteobacteria; order Burkholderiales; family Rhodocyclaceae; genus Thauera; species Thauera phenylacetica. The sequence goes on along the minus strand of NZ_AMXF01000037.1, from coordinate 8,047 downwards.
TCAGGAGAGGCAGAAGCACCGCGACAAGTCCGCTCCAAAGCAGCTCGAGCAGGGCCAGCAGCAACGCGACCGCGCCGCGACGAAGCCAGCCGAGCCTCCGGCGCCAACCGGTGGTGGGCCGCCCATCCAGTTGGGCCTTGGCGTCGAGCAAGCTCTCCCTGGCGCGGAAGGTTTCCATGCGCAGCATGAAACCGGTCCAGGCTGCGTCGGCCAGGAGGCTGCTGGTGCCTCGACTGCGGCGCACCGCGCCCAGCAAGCCCGCGGGCGCCTGAGCTCGGCGATTCGATCTGTTACGGCGGGGCATGAGCGGGGGCCTCGTTGTCGGGATGGCCCACACTCTGCCCATTCCAGAACGCGATGCGCGCCCCCGCAAGCTTGCCGCTCGACGACAGCTTGGCAAGCAAGCGGATACTTGGCCCACCTGGCGCGGGGCCATGGCCGAGGCGCAACCCGCTTGCAACTACGCCCCACCGAGACGCCGACCAAGAACGGTCGACGTCCCCGCCGCGTCAGCCCCACCGGAGCCCGCAATGCCGAAAACGATCCTGACCGTAGTTCTCGTCATCGTGCTGATGGCTCTGCTCGCGCGCATCGCTGTCATGGGCTTGGCTGCCGCCTTTGTTGCGGGCCTGTTGTGGCTGATGCACGGTCACAAGTTCACTCGCTGACGGAGGTAAGAGGGAGAATGAAAAAATCGCATCGCGCACTCGCTTGCCGGGGTCTGATCGCGGCGACGCTGGCATTCGGTTCGCTCCCTTACGCCCATGCGGGCTGGTGCGACAGAGTGCAAGGCACAGGCGCAAAGCTAGCCGCGGCTGCGGCAACGGTCACGGCGACCGTGGGGGGCGCGCTGAAGCTGACGGGTGTCGGCGCGGTGGTTCACAGTTCGGGCGCGATGATCGTCAGCACCGCTTCGGGCGGCTATGTCGCCGGCACGCTGGGGGTGCTCGGGACGGCCACGGCAGTGGTGACCGCACCGGTCACGCTGGTGGTCGGGGGTGCGAGCTTGGTCGCAGGCGCAGGTGCGGTACTTTTCTGCCAGCGCTGATTCAACCGGGTGCGCCAGGCCGCGGGCGCCGCGTTCACGACACGATGTACGCCGCCGCCCCGCTGGTCAGCAGCTTGCCCATGGCATCGAGACAGGCGGAGATGACGCCGCCGTGGATGCGGTTGTGCACGAAGTGGCCGACGAGCTCGGGGCGCATGTCGATGCGTCCATGCACGCGCTCACCGCCGATGTCCTCGATCTTCAGGCCGAGCAATGCGTTGAAGGGGATCCGTTGCTCGAAGAGCTCGCGCACGCCGGCGACGAATTCGGGCTCGAACTGTACCGGCTGCACCGGCGGACGGGGATTTGAGGGCATGCTCGTTCCTTGGCTTCAAAGCGGCAGACGCGCCGCGAACCGGGCGGCCACCGCAGGCATTGATGAATTCTGCGCCGGGGCGTTTCGCGCGCTCACGCCTCGTCTGCGCGGCAGTGCACCGCCAGCCACAGGGCGTCGTCCGACACGGATTCGACCCGATGCCTGCAGCGCGCCGGCAGGCTCGTCCAGTCGCCGGCGCACAGATCCAGCACGCGCCCGTCGGCGAAGGCGAGCGCGGCGGAACCGACCAGCAGCACCACCCACTCGTCCTCGTCCTGCTCGTACCAGAAGCCCGGGGGGCTCGCGTGACCGAAGGACACGATGCGCTCGACGCGGCAGACTGGGTTGGCGAACAGCGTGCTGAAAGCTTCCTCGACGCGTATGGCGGGTTCCACTGCGTAGAGATTGCCCTGCACAAGGGCGGAACTGCTCCGCCCGGCCCCCTCGCGCATCTCAGACATGAACGGCCTCGCGCTCGACAATGTGGCGCAACTCCTCGCGCAGTGCCTTGTCCGTCACCAGGTCGACCGGCGCGCCGAGCAGGTCCTCGAGGTAGAACTGGACGCCGAAGTAGCGTGCCGAGGTCGCCGGCCCATCGAAGCGCACGAGCACATCGACGTCGCTGTCGGCACGCGCTTCGCCGCGTAGCGTGGAGCCGAACAGTGCGAGATCGACGACACCGAAGCGCCGGTGGAGCTCCGGTTTGCTCTGCGTCAGCTTTTGCAGCGCAAGATCTCGATCCATGGACATCTCCAATGCGGGCGGTCACAGGCCGATCTTAGGCAATAAGCCCTCGAGGTCAAGGCCGCTTCACGCGACCGCTCAGCGGAACACGATCGTCTTGTTCCCATGCACCAGCACCCGGTCCTCCAGGTGGTAGCGCAGGCCGCGGGCGAGCACGGTCTTCTCGATGTCCTTGCCGTAGCGCACCATGTCCTCGACCGCATCCGAATGGTCGATGCGGATCACGTCCTGCTCGATGATCGGGCCCTGGTCGAGGTCGGCGGTGACGTAATGGCAGGTGGCGCCGATCAGCTTGACGCCCTTGGCCCAGGCCTGGTGGTAGGGCTTGGCGCCGACGAAGCTGGGCAGGAAGCTGTGGTGGATGTTGATGATGCGGCCCGGGTAGGCGGCACACAGCGCGGGCGACAGGATCTGCATGTAGCGCGCCAGCACCATGGTGTCGCCGCGCACCTCCTCGAAGATGCGCTGCACCTCGGCGTAGGCGCTGGCCTTGTTGTCGGCGCTCACCGGCACGTGGTGAAAGGGGATGCCGTGCCACTCGACGAAGCCGCGGAAGGTGTCGTGGTTGGAGATCACGCACGCGATCTCGATGTCGAGCTCCTTCGACTGCCAGCGCGCGAGCAGGTCGTACAGGCAGTGCTCCTGCTTGCTCACCAGCACGACCACGCGCTTCTTGACCGCGGAGTCGGTGATCTTCCAGTCCATCTCCAGCTCTTCGGCCAGGGGCCGGAAGCGCTCGCGGAACTCGGCGAGGTGGAAGGGCAGCGAGTCGGCCTTGATCTCGATGCGCATGAAGTAGCGGCCGACGCCCTCACCGTCCTGCGGCGGCTCGGCGTGCAGCGAGGTCTCGAGGATCCAGCCCTTGTGCTCGGCGATGAAGCCGGAGACCTTGGCGACGATGCCGACGCGGTCGGGGCAGGAGGCGGAGAGGGTGAAGAAGCGTTGGCGGTGCATGGGGGGCGTGAGGAGCGAGGCGTCAGGAGTGAGGAGCGGGGTCAGACGCGCGCGAACGCCTTGTCGATCTCGGCGCGCAGCGCGCCGTAGTCGCGCACCACCGGGAACTGCGGGAACTCGCGCACCACGTTCTCGGGCGGGTGGAACAGGATGCCGCCGTGGGCCTCGCCCAGCATCGCGGTGTCGTTGTAGGAATCGCCCGCGGCGACGACCTTGAAGTTGAGCTCCTTGAAGCGCTTGACCGCCTCGCGCTTCTGGTCGGGCATGCGCAGGTGGTAGTTCACCAGGATGCCCTCGGCGTTGGCCTCGAGGCTGTGGCAGAACAGCGTCGGCAGGCCGAGCTGCTTCATCAGCGGCTTGGCGAACTCGTAGAAGGTGTCGGAGAGGATCACCACCTGGTAGGTGTCGCGCAGCGCGTCGAGGAATTCGCGCGCGCCCTCCATCGGCCCCATGCTGGCGATGACTTCCTGGATGTCGGGCAGACCGAGCTTCTTCTGCGCCAGGATGTCCAGGCGGTACTTCATCAGGGTGTCGTAGTTGGGCTCGTCGCGGGTGGTGCGGCGCAGCTCGGGGATGCCGGTACGCTCGGCGAATTCGATCCAGATTTCGGGGACGAGCACACCTTCGAGGTCGAGACAGACGATACGCACCGCGGACTCCTGGAGGCAGATGGGGAAAGCCCGGATTCTAGCAGCCCGCCCTCGTCATCGAACGACGCCCCCGGAAAACCCCCGGCCGCCGTGACCCAGTCGGCGTCCACCCCGGCACGAGCCGTGGCGAGCCACGCATCGGCTTGCAATAATGCACGCAGCAAACACCGGGCCCCCAAAGCGTGATCAAGCTCGTCCCCGTCGCCCGGCTGCGGCCCGGCATGTACGTCCATGACCTGCACTGCGGCTGGCTGCAGCACGACTTCGTGCGCAACCGCTTCCTGGTCGCGGACGTGGAAGACGTGGCCCGAATTCGTGCGCTGGGCGTCGCCGAGGTCAGCATCGACACCGCGCGCGGCCTCGACCCGGACGCGGCGCCTGCCGCCACCGCACCGGATCGGGAAGCCCTGGCCGGCCCGCCCCCGCCCGCGGTGCATACCGCCTCCAAGGTCGCCGGCACGCAGGAGCACGCCCGCAACCTGCACCGCGAGGCGAACGAGATCGTGCGCGACCTGCTGGCCGACGTGCGTCTCGGCCGCCAGATCGAGATCGAGAAGGTCGAGCCCCTGGTGACCCGCATCGTCGACTCGATCTTCACCCGCGCGGATGCCCTGCTGCCACTCGCCCGCCTCAAGCAGCACGACAGCTACACCTTCCAGCATTCGGTGTCGGTGTGCGCGCTGATGACCGCCTTCGCGCGCACGCTCGGCCTGCCGCGCGAGACCATCCGCGAGATCGCCATCGGCGCCCTGCTGCACGACGTCGGCAAGGCGCGCATCCCCGACGAGATCCTCAACAAGCCGGGCAAGCTCACCGACGCCGAGTTCGAGCGCATGAAGAGCCACGTGGTGCAGAGCAAGCTGATCCTGATGGCGACGCCCGGGATCAGCCCGATCGCGCTGGAGGTCGCCGCCCAGCATCATGAGCGCTTCGACGGCAGCGGCTACCCCAACCGGCTCGCGGGCGACGCGATCAGCCTGTACGGGCGAATGGCGGCGATCGTGGATGTGTACGACGCGATCACCTCGGAGCGCGTCTATCACAAGGGCATGCCGCCGACCGAGGCGCTGCGCAAGCTGCTGGAGTGGTCGTCGAACCACTTCGAGCCGCGCCTCGCGCAGGCCTTCATCCGTTCGGTGGGGATCTACCCCACCGGCGCGCTGGTGCGCCTGGAGAGCAAGCGCCTCGCGGTGGTGCAGGCGCAGCACGCCGACAAGCCCACCCTGCCGCGGGTGAAGGTGATCTTCCACACCGCCGGTCACTACCTGCAGCCGGAAGATCTCGATCTGCGGCGATCGCAGGACCGCATCGTCGGCCACGAGGATTTCGCCGCGTGGAACATCGACCCGGCGCGCTGGCTGGCCCTGTAGGAACGCCGGAAGGCGCGAACCGGCGCCTGCCCGGGCGCCTGCGCCTGTTTCTACCGCCGTATTCGCGCCTGCCGGCGCTCCTACAGGAACATCGCTCGACGGACGGCGGCGAAACGGCGCCTGCCCGGGCGCCTGCGCCTGTTTCTACCGCCGTATTCGCGCCTGCCGGCGCTCCTACAGGAACGTCGCTCGGCGGACGGCGGCGAAACGGCGCTCGCCCGGGCGCCTGCGCATGTTTCCCACGCCGCATTCGCGCCTGCTGGCGCTGCTGCAAAGGCTGCCGCGACGTTCTTGTAGGAGCGCCGGCAGGCGCGAACCGGCGGTTCGCCCCGCTCAGTCCGCCGGGATCGCCTCCAGCGCCTCGTGCAGCTCCAGCCAGCGCAACTCGGCCTCCTCGATGCGCTCGGCGAGCTCGGCCTGGCGCTTGTTGAGCGCCGGCACCTCGCCCGCCTGCGGCCCGGCGTACAGCGCCGGGTCGGCGAGCCGCGCGTCGAGCTCGGCCTTCTCCTTGTTCCACGCCGCCAGGCGCTTGTCGATCTGCTCGACCTCCTTCACCAGCGGCCGGCGCGCCACCAGCCGTGCCTGGCGGTCGGCGGCGGCCTGGGCGCGGTCGGCCTTGCGCGCGGCCTTGTCCGCGGCCTGGTCGGGACAGGCCGCGGCCGCGGCCACTTCGGCGCGCCGGCTGGCGAGCCAGTCGCGGTAGTCGTCGAGGTCGCCGTCGAAGGGCTGGATGCGCCCGCCATCGACCAGCACGAAGCGGTCGCAGGTGGCGCGCAGCAATGCGCGGTCGTGCGACACCAGCACCATCGCGCCCTCGTAGTCCTGCAGCGCCATGGTCAGCGCGTGGCGCATCTCGAGGTCGAGGTGGTTGGTGGGCTCGTCGAGCAGCAGCAGGTTGGGGCGCTGCCAGATCAGCAAGGCAAGCGCCAGGCGCGACTTCTCGCCGCCCGAGAACGGCCCGCAGGGCGTGGTCGCCGGAGTGGAGGTGCCGCCCACGCCGTCGCCGCGGAAGTCGAAGCCGCCGAGGTAGTCGCGCAGCTCCTGCTCGCGCGTCTGCGGGTCCAGCCGAACCATGTGCTGCAGCGCGGACTCGTCCGGGCGCAGCGTTTCCAGTTGATGCTGGGCGAAGTAGCCGGTGGCCAGGCCCTTGCCTTCGAGGCGGCGACCGCTCGCCAGTCGCAGTTCATGCGCGAGCAGCTTGATCAGGGTCGACTTGCCCGCGCCGTTGCGCCCGAGCAGGCCGACGCGCTCGCCCGGCCGCAGGGTCAGCGTGATGCGCTCGAGCACCGTCTTGTCGCCATAGCCCACCGCACCGTCCTCGATCTGCAGCAGCGGATCGGGCGCCGGCGGCGCGTCGCGGAAGGCGAAGCTGAAGGGCGTGTCCACGTGCGCCGCGGCAATGCGCTCCATGCGCTCGAGGGCCTTGATGCGGCTCTGCGCCTGGCGCGCCTTGGTGGCCTTGGCACGGAAGCGGCGGATGTAGTCTTCCATGTGCGCGATGTCGCGCTGCTGCTTGTCGAACATCGCCTGCTGCTGCAGCAGGCGCTCGCCGCGCTGGCGCTCGAAGTCGGAATAGCCGCCGGTATAAAGGCCGAGTTTCTGCTGCTCGATGTGGGCGATGTGGGTCACGCAGGCGTCGAGGAACTCGCGGTCGTGCGAGATCAGCAGCAGCGTGCCGCGGTAGTCGCGCAGCCAGGCCTCGAGCCAGATCACCGCGTCGAGGTCGAGGTGGTTGGTGGGCTCGTCGAGCAGCAGCAGGTCGGAGCGGCACATCAGCGCCTGCGCCAGGTTCAGGCGCATGCGCCAGCCGCCGGAGAAGTCCGCCACCGGGCGCTCGATGTCCGATTGCACGAAGCCGAGGCCGTCGAGCAGCGCCGCCGCGCGGGCGCGCGCCGAATAGCCGCCGATCTCGTGCAGGCGGGCGTGGAGTTCACCAATATGAGCGCCGACGTGCTCGCCGTCGTGGGCCGCCTCGGCCGCGGCCAGCTCGGCCTCGATCCGGCGCAGCTCGGCGTCGCCGTCGAGCACGTAGTCGATCGCCGGCTGTGCGAGACCGGGTGTTTCCTGCGCGACGTGGGCGATCACCCAGCCGGGCGGCAGGTCGAGGTCGCCCTGGTCGGGGTGAAGCTGGTCGCGCAGCAGGGCGAACAGGCTGGACTTGCCGCTGCCGTTGGCGCCGGTGAGGCCGACCTTCCAGCCGGGGTGGATCTGCAGCGTGGCGCTCTCGATGAGGACCTTGGCGCCGCGCGCGAGGCGCAAATTGCGAAGACTGATCACGAACGGATACACGGCCACGGGGCCGCGGATTGAAATAAAGGCGCTATTCTACGCGCCGACTCGACCGAAGCCGGCACGCACGCGCCAGAAGCCCGAGTCGAGCACTCGACCGCCGCGAGGCGATCGCCGTGTTTGATCGCCCCGCCCGGTCACCCGAATCCGGAAACCGCACGCATGATCCATATCCGCTCCCTGCCTTTCCTCCTCGCCCGCCGCTCCATCCTGCCCGGCCTGTGCGTCGCGCTGCTCGCCTCCACGATCCTGCCCGCCCACGCGCAGACCGCGGACGAGGCCGCCCACGCCGCCGAGCGCGCCCGCGCCGCGGCGCTCGAGGCCGAAGGCAAGGCGCTGCGTGCCGAAGCCGAAGCCACCTACGAGGCCACCGTCCCGGGCTGCTATGAGAAGTTCCTCGTCAACCGCTGCATCGACCAGGCGAAGAAGCAGCGCCTGGAGACGATCCGGCGCGCGCGCGAGCTCGAAGCCGAAGGTCGCCGCCTCACCCTGGCCGAGCGCCAGCGCGCGGTGGCAGCCAAGCCGGCAAGCGGCGAAGTTCCGACCGCGCCTCCCGCGCCGACCGCGCTGCCCGCCAGCCCCGCCCTGGCGCCCGCTGCACCGAGCGGTAATGCGGCGATCGCCCCCTCGCCCGCAGCCGAGCGCATCCGCGCCCAGCGCGCCGAGGCGAGCCGCG
>NZ_AMXF01000036.1 GCF_000310225.1 Thauera phenylacetica B4P | reverse complement strand
CGCGCCGCGCCGGGCGCGCCGGCGGCGGCGAGGCCGTACAGGGTCGCCCGCCCCGCCATCGCCGCATCCGCGCCGAGCGCGCGCGCCTTGACGAAGTCGCTGCCGCGGCGAAAGCCGCTGTCCACGATCACCGTCATCTCCGCCCCCACCGCCTGGCGCACCGCGGCCAGGGTCTCGATCGGCGCCGGCGCGGCGTCGAGCTGGCGCCCGCCGTGGTTCGTCACCACCACGCCGTCGGCGCCCGCCTCCTTCGCGCGCAGCGCGTCCTCGGGCAGCAGCACGCCCTTCACCAGCAGTCGGCGCGGCCACAGCTCGCGTAGGCGGCGCACGTCCTCCCAGGTCAGCGAGGTGTCCATCTGCGCGGCCAGGAAGGCGGCGGCGTTGCTCGCGCTGTCCATGCCCGGCGGCAGGAAATCGCCGAGGTTGCGGAAGCGCGGCATGCCGTGCGGCACCAGCACGTCGAGGCCCCAGCGCGGATGCAGGCCGACATCGAGCACGTTGCGCCAGGTGAGCTTCATCGGCGCGCGGTAGTTGCGGCGGTCCCACTCGCGGTTGCCGAACACCGAGGCGTCGGTGGTGAGCACGATCGCCTCGCAGCCGGCGTGCTCGGCCCGCTTCACCACCGCGGCGAGGTTGTCGCGGTCCTTGAAGGGATAGATCTGCATCCAGTGGCGCACCCCGGTGGCGGCGATGTCCTCCAGCGCCACGGTGGACACCATGCTCTGGCAGAACGGGATACCCGCCGCGCGCGCCGCCTCGGCGAGCACGCGGTCGCCTTCGTGGGTGAGCAGGCCGTTGAAGCCGGTGGGCGCGATCACCGCCGGCAGCGCGATGTCGGTGCCGAACAGCGGGACCGCGAGCTCGCGCCGCGACACGTCCACCAGGGTGCGCGGCAGCAGCAGGATCTCGTCGAGCGCGCGCCGGTTGCGCGCGAGCGCGAGCTCGTCGTCGGCGCCGCCCTCGAGGTACTCGAGGCAGAAGCCGGGCAGCCGCCGCGCCGCCATCGTGCGCAGCTCGGCGATGTTCTGGGCGCGGGCCGGGTTGCGGCCGCGGTAATGCTGTCGTCGGGGATTCACGTCGGGATCGCTCTCCGGGAGGGCGGCGCCGGGACCCGCAAGCACCACCTGCCGCGGCGGTCGCGATCGTTCGATTGTAACCGTGGCCTGCGATGCTTCGCAGTCGCCACCCTGCTAGCGCCGGAGGCGCGCCGCGGAGCGGGCTTGCCCACGAAGCGGGGTGGGCACGATTGCGAATACGTCACCAGCAGGGCGCGCCGGCGGCGCGTAGTAAAATGTTCGCCCCAACACGCCCCACCCCCGAGGACCCCGCCATGGCTGGCCGCAAGAAGAACCTGCCGCTCGTCTATTCCTGCTCGGGCTGCTCCAGCGCGGCGCAGATGGCCAACCACGTGGCGCTGCGCCTGGATCGCGAGGGCGAGGCCGAGATGTCGTGCATCGCCGGCGTCGGCGGCAACGTGCCCCACCTGGTGAACATCGCCCGCTCCGGCCGCCCCATCCTCGCCCTCGACGGCTGCGCGCTCGAATGCACGCGCAGCTGCCTGGCCGAGCGCGGCGTGCAGCCCGCCGTGCACCTGCTGCTCAACGAGCAGGGGGTGAAGAAGCGTTACGCCACCGATTTCGCCCCGGAAGAGGCCGAGCGCGTGCTCGAGCAGGCCCGCACAGCCGTACGCGGCCTGCGTGTGCAAGCCGCCGCAGGGAAGGCGGACGGAAAGGCGGACTGAAGCCACCGCCCGCGACCAGCCGCCCCGAGTGGCGCGCACGCCCGAGGGCCGCGAAGCATCCGCGCCGCAAGCTTCGCGCCCGAAAAACCCTCAGCCGCGCAATCGGCGCGCCGTATCCACCAGCGCCGCCGCGAGCCCCTCCAGCATGCCCTGCTGGGCAGCGTCATCCAGGCGCCCGTCGGCGCCGACCGCCTCGCCGGCCTTGCCCACCGCGAGCTGCTGCGGGATCACCTGCATGCCGAGGTAGCCGAGCACGTCGCGCACGTGGAACAGCACCCGCATGCCGCCGAGCGCGCCCGGCGAGCTCCCCACCACCGCCGCCGCCCGCCCCGCGTACACCTTGCCGCCGGAGCGCTCGGGGTCGGCGGGGTTGGGCCGCGAGCACCAGTCGAGCGTGTTCTTGAGCAGCGGCGTGAGCGAGCCGTTGTATTCGGGATTGACCACCAGCAGGCCGTCGCTCGCGTGCAGCACGCGCTGCAGGCGCACGATGCCCTCGGGCAGGCCGGAGGCGGCCTCGAGGTCGCCGTCGTAGAGCGGCGCGGGGTAATCGTCCAGATCGACCAGCTCGACCTCCGCGCCGGCGTCGCGCACGGCCTGTGCGCACACCTGCGCCACGCGGCGCGACAAGGCCTCGCGCCGGCGGCTGCCGGCCATCACCACGATTCGGGGCTGCTTCATCGGTGATCCTCCTTCGCAACGAGATGCCGGCATTATCGGCCCGAACGCTGCGGCGCACGCCATCCCGGCGAGACGCGACGGCCTGCGCGCCCCTCCCTCGCCCGTGCCGATGGACACCGGCCCCTTGAATCCCGCCGCTTCGCCACGATATCAGGGAAGTCTGAAATACTCCGGAGCCCGCCATGTCCGACGCCCTGCACCTGGTCTGTCCGCACTGCGACGCCGTCAATCGCGTCCCCGCCGCCCGCCTGGCCGAGGCCCCCAACTGCGGCAAGTGCGGCAAGCCGCTGTTCACCGCCCACCCGGTGGAGCTCGACGCGGCGAACTTCGACCGTCACGTCGGCCGCAGCGACATCCCGGTGCTGGTCGACTTCTGGGCGCCGTGGTGCGGCCCCTGCCGCACGATGGCGCCCGCCTTCGCGCAGGCCGCCAGCATGCTCGAGCCGCAGGTGCGCCTTGCCAAGCTCGACACCGAGGCCAACCAGCCGCTGGCGGCGCGCTTCGGCATCCGCAGCATCCCCACCCTGGCCCTGTTCCGCGGCGGCCGCGAGGTCGCTCGCCAGGCGGGTGCGATGGGCGCGGCGGACATCGTGCGCTGGGTGCGCGGCCATCTCGGCTGAGCGCGCGCTCAGCCCGCCCCGATCGTGCGCTTGGTGCGGAATTCGTCCACCGCGACGTAGGTCAGGCGCGCCTCGGTCACCTTCACCACCACCGGGTCCTCCGGGTGGCGCTCGGCGTAGACCTCGACATCGACCGTGATCGAGGTGCGCCCCACGCGCACCACCTCGGCGTGGAAGCTGACGATGTCGCCCATCGACACCGGCTGCTTGAAGACGAAGGAGTCCACCGCCACGGTGGCGACCTTGGAGCGCGCGACGCGGATCGCCGGCACCGCGCCGGCGATGTCCACCATCGACATGATCCAGCCGCCGAACACGTCGCCCGACGGGTTGAGGTCGGCCGGCATCGGCACGACCCGCAGCACGAGTTCCTTGTCCGCGGGCGGGCGCTCTCCGCCGGGGGGCGAGGTGGACTCCGGGCCCACCACTCGCTTGCAGCCCTCGCGATCGACCGCGACGTAGGTCATGCGCGCCTCGGTCACCTTGACCACCACCGGATCGGCGGGGTGGCGCTCGGCGAACACATGCACGTCGACCGTGATCGAGGACTTGCCCACCGCGACCACGTCGGCGTGGAAGCTGACCACGTCGCCGACCGAGATCGGCTGCTTGAAGACGAAGGAGTTCACCGCCATCGTCACCACGTGCGAGCGCGCGCGGCGGATCGCAGGCAGGGCGCCGGCGATGTCGACCATCGCCATGACCCAGCCGCCGAAGACGTCGCCCGCGGAGTTGAGGTCGGCCGGCATCGGCATCAGGCGCAGCGCCGGCTCGGTGGCGGGCGGGGTCGTCGGGAAGGAGGGGCTGGAGGCTGCGGTCATGGGTTGCTCCACGAGACGGCGAAGGAAGGGGGGCGCGCCCGTATCGGGAAGACGGCGCGCAGGACGTTGGCCGAGCCTCAGCGCGCGAGGCGCTCGAAGAGCTTGACCAGGGTGTTGGTATAGCGCAGCAGGCGCTCGCCCTCGTCGAGCACCGAGCGTACCCGGCCGATGCGATGCGGCTGGCGGATCGCGGGGTCGAGCGAGTCGACGAAGCGCGACCAAAGCCCGGCCGTGGCATCGAGCTGCGCCACCAGCTCGGGCAGCTCGCCGGCGTTCTCGCGCAACAGCTGCAGGTTGTGCTCGAAGGCCCGGCACGAGGCGGCGATCTGCGCCTGCGGGTCGGGACACGCCTCGAAGCCCTCGAAGAGGAAGAACTTCGCCACCCGCTGCGACAGCATGCGGTTGCGCCCGGCAATATTGACCATGTACAGGCTGCCCGAGGCCGCGAAGCCCCCGGCGACGGCGTTGAGGAAATCCGCCGCGGTGATGAAGTCCTCGCTCAGCTGCAGCACCCGCGCCGCCCCCACGGGCGCTCGCTCGGGCGCGCTCAGCGCGGCACGGAACGCCGCCCACACCCCGCCGACGTTCTCCAGCGCCTCGCCCAGCTCCGGGGCGAGACTCCCAGCCTGCAGCACCGCGATGCTGCGCTCGAACTCGGCGATGCCCTGGCGCAGGCGCAGCTGCATCTCGACCGGGGCCACGCCGTGGCCGATCAGCACCCAGTCGATCGCCAGACGCTGCACCTGCAGGCGCAGGCGGCCGCACAGGTTGATGAGCTCGCCGACCGACATCGCCTCGTCGCGGCGCGCACCCTTGTTGCGGCGCGAGAAGCTCAGGCGCTGCGGCTGCTCGCCCGCGCCCGTGTCCAGCGTGGCGGCGTTCTGGATGTGGATCAGGCGCTTGTCGACCACGATCACCCCCTTGTCGGCGAGCTCGCGCAGGCTGCGCGAGAAGGCCTCGGGGGTGATGCCGATGCGCGCCGCGAGCACCTTCTTGGTGGAGGCCAGCTCCACCGTGGTCTCGCCGGCGAGCGCGAGGCTGCCGCCGGCGAGCTCGACCAGGTAGTCGAGGATGCGCTGCGCGCTGGTGCGGCTGGCGTGGTGTCCGGCGACGTCGAACTCGACCTCGCACAGCCGCGTCGCCACCGCCTGCAGCATGCGCCGGGCGAGCGCCAGGCTGCGCTCGGCCACCGCGCGCAGCACGCCGGCGTCGAGCGCGACCAGCGTGCACGCGCTCGCCGTCTCGCAGCCGGATTCGTGGCGGTCTGCACCGAAGAACTCGCCGCAGCCGAGCAGCTGCGGGGTGTGCACCAGCTCGACCACCTTGCGCGCATCACCGCCGAGCTCGCGAAAACGCACCACCGTCCCGCCGCACAGCACGAACACCTCGTCGAAGGGCTCGCCGCTGCCATGCACCAGCGTGCGCGCCGGCAGCTCGAGCAGGCGCGCCGCGACGGCGAGCTCGGCGAGCTGCGCGGCGGGCAGGCCGGCGAACAAGGGCACCGCGGCGAGGCGATCGCGCAGCGCCCGGCGCTCGGCGGGGGTCGGTGGCGTCATGCCGGGCCGCCCTCCCCCTCCTCGCCTTCGCCGAGCGCATCGAGGCGGGCGAGCCAGGGCGCGCGCTCGGCCGCGGACACGAAGCTCGCCTCCAGGCTGTTGCGCGCGATGCGGCGCAGCTCGGCACGGCCGAGGCCGAGCGCGCGTGCGGTGTCGATATAGTTCTTCGCCACGTAGCCGCCGAAGTAGGCCGGGTCGTCGGAGTTGATCGTCACCTTCAGCCCGGCGGCGAGCAGCTGCCCGAGGTTGTGGCTGGCGAGGTCGGGGAACACGCACAGCTTGACGTTGGAGAGCGGGCACACGGTGAGCGGCACCTGCGCGCGCGCGAGGCGCTCGACCAGCGCGGGGTCCTCGGTGCAGCGCACGCCGTGGTCGATGCGTTCCGCCTTCAGCACGTCGAGCGCCTCGACGATGTAGGCCGGCGGCCCCTCCTCGCCGGCATGGGCGACCACGTGCAGGCCGAGCTCGCGGCAGCGCGCGAACAGGCGGGCGAACTTGGACGGCGGGTGACCGTGCTCGGACGAGTCCAGGCCCACGCCGTCGATGCGCGAAAGATGGGGCAGCGCCTGCTGCAGCGTGGCGAAGCCGGCCTCCTCGTCGAGGTGGCGCAGGAAGCACAGGATCAGCCGCGCGCCGATGCCCCAGCGCGCGCGCGCCTCGACGCAGGCGCGCTCGAGGCCGTCGAGCACCGTCTCCAACGCCACCCCGCGCGCGGTGTGCGTCTGCGGGTCGAAGAAGAGCTCGGCGTGGACCACGCCGTCGGCGTGGGCGCGCGCGAAGTAGGCGAGCGCGAGCTCGAAGAAGTCCTCCTCGCGGACCAGCACGGCTGCACCGGCGTAGTAGAGGTCGAGGAAGCTCTGCAGGTCGGCGAAGGCGTAGGCGGCACGCACCGCCTCGACGCTCGCCCAGGGCAGCGCGACGCCGTTGCGGCGCGCGAGCGCGAACATCATTTCGGGCTCCAGCGTGCCTTCGATGTGCAGGTGCAGCTCGGCCTTGGGCAGGGCGCGGACGTAGGATTCGAGCTCCATGGCGGGTCTCCGGGGCGGGCCTGCAATGCTAGCCCCAAAAGCCCCCCATCGCGTCGTCGCAGGCGGGCGTTTTCTTGTGAGCACGCGCCTGCGGCGGTAGCATGGCCGTCTTGCAGCCCGCCGCAAGCCTTGTTGCACGGGCATTCCCGCCTGCCGGCAGACGCGCCCGAGCGCTGCCTCGCCCCCTGTTCAGGAGAACCTACCGATGATGCGCAAGACCTGGCTCGCCCCCCTCTTCGCCGCCTTCACCGCCGCCTCGGGCCTCGCCCTCGCGACCCCCGCCGCCGCCCAGACGACGCTGAAGATGGCCTACGCGCTGTCGACCAGCTCGCATTACGGCGCCGGCGGCGAAGCCTTCTCGAAGAGCCTCGAGGCCGGCACCGGCGGCCGCTACAAGGTGCAGCAGTTCCCGAGCAGCGCGCTCGGCGGCGAGCGCGAGGTCATCGAGGGCTTGCAGCTCGGCACCATCGACCTCGCCATCCTGTCGACCGGCGCCACACTCAACTTCGTGCCGCAGACCGGCGTGTTCGACATCCCCTTCCTGATGCGCGACCTCACCCACGCCCGCCAGGTGCTCGACGGCCCGATCGGCCAGGACATGCTGAAGGCCTTCTCGGCGCGCGGCCTCGAGGCGCTGGCCTGGGGCGAGCAGGGCTTCCGCCACCTCACCAACAGCAAGCGCGCGGTGGTCGCTGCCGCCGACGCCAAGGGCCTGAAGATCCGCACCACCGAGAACCCGGTGCACATCACCGCCTTCCGCCAGATCGGCATCCTGCCCACGCCGATGGCCTGGCCGGAGGTCGCTACCGCGCTGCAGCAGGGCACCATCGACGGCCAGGAGAACCCGCTCTCGGTGATCACCTCGGCCAAGCTGTCGCAGCTGCAGAAGCACCTGTCGCTGACCGGCCACGTCTATGCGCCGGCGGTGGTGATGGTGTCGCCGACGGTGTACGCCGGCCTGTCCGACGCCGACAAGCAGGCCTTCGTCGAGGCCGCGAAGAAGGGCGCGCAGGCCATGCGCGCCTTCGTCGACAACATCGAGAAGACCGGCGTCGAGCAGCTCAAGTCCGAAGGCATGGAGGTGGTCGTCACGGTCGACCGCAAGTCCTTCGAGGACGCGGTGGCGCCGGCCTACGAGGAGTACTACAAGCGCTTCGACAAGAAGCTGATCGAGGACATCCGCAACACGCGCTGATCGCCGGCTGCGCGGGCCGCGCCGGGCGCACACCGCGTCCGGCACGGCGTCCCGGGTTGTCCCTCGCCGCCGCAAGGCCCTGCCCTCTCATCGCCCCCGCCGTGCGCGGGGGTTCGCCTTTCCAGCCTTCGCCCATGACGCTTCTCCACCGCATCGACCACTGGCTGTTCAAGGGCGTGTCCGTGCTCGCCCAGCTCTTCCTGATCGGCGCGGTGGCGGCCGGCTTCTGGCAGGTCGTCGCGCGCTTCGTGCTGTCCTCGCCGCTCGACTGGAGCGAGGTGCTGACGCGCGCGCTGCTGATCTGGGCGGTGCTGCTCGGCGTGGCGCTCGCCTTCCGCCACGGCGCCATGCTCGGCGTGGAGCTCCTGCGCAGCGTGCTGCGCGGCGGCCAGCGCCGGGTGCTGGAGTGGCTGGTCGCGCTGGTGTGCAGCGGCTTCCTCGGCTTCCTGGCCTGGATCGGCGGGCAGATGACCTGGCGCGTGCGCTTCCAGACCGTGCCCAGCCTGGACATCTCGATCTCGTGGATCTACCTGGCGATCCCGGTCGGCGCCACGCTGGCGGCGGTCGCCGTGCTGCTGCGCGTCGCCGCGGGCGTCACGGCCACGCCGGTCCCGCTCGACGGCCAGGGCTGAACGCACATGCCCGATACGCGGCACGCCAGCGCGCAGCCCACCCGCCGCCTCATGCACTAAAGCCCGCCCGCCCCTGACCGCCAGAGCCCGGGCACAGCCCTCCCCGTAGCGCCCGCCCGCCTCCTCTCCCCGCGCATCGCCCCCTCCGCCAACCTTCATCCCGCCCGCCGCCATGTCCCAGTTGATGATCCTCACCATGCTGATCTTCTTCGGCCTCACCGTGCCGGTGGCGGTCTCGATCGGCCTGGCGGCGATGAGCGGGGTGGCTGCGGCGAACCTGCCGTGGCTGGTGGTGGCGCAGCAGATCTACGCCGCGCTCGACAAGTACCCGCTGGTGGCAATCCCCTTCTTCATCCTCGCCGGCAACCTGATGGAGGCCGGCGGCATCTCCGAGCGCCTGGTCGAGTTCGCCAAGAGCCTGGTCGGCGGCGTGCAGGGCGGGCTGGCGATGGCCTGCGTGATCACCTGCATGATCTTCGCCGCGGTGGCGGGCTCGAGCGTGGCCACCACCTTCGCGGTGGGCGCGATCCTGATCCCGGCCATGGTGCGCCACGGCTACCCGGCGCCCTTCGCCGCCTCGCTGCAGGCCACCGCCGCGGAGCTCGGCGTGATCATCCCGCCCTCGGTGCCGATGATCCTGTTCGCGGTGTCCACCGACACCTCGACCGGCGAGCTCTTCATCGCCGGCGTGCTGCCCGGCCTGCTGATCGCGGCGGCGCTGATGGCCTACGTGTGGCTGTATGCGCGCCGCCAGCGCCTCGGCCTGCACGACGGCGACGGTCGCCTGCCGCTGTGGCCGGCGCTGCGCCGCGCCTGGCTGGCGCTGCTGATGCCGGTGATCATCCTCGGCGGCATCTATGGCGGCGTGTTTACGCCCACCGAGGCCTCGGTGGTGGCGGTGGTGTATGCGCTCGTGGTCGGCATGCTGGTGTATCGCCGCATCCGCCTCGCCGACCTGTCGGCGACGCTGCACCGCTCGGTGATCGGCACGGCCAGCATCATGTTCATCATCGCCAACGCCGGCGTGTTCGGCTTCCTGCTCAACCGCGCCGGCGTGCCCGACGCGCTCGGGCAGTGGCTCGGCCAGCTCTTCAGCGACAAGTACACCTTCCTGCTCGGGGTGAATGCCGCGCTGTTCCTGATCGGCATGGTCATCGAGACCTCGGCCTCGATCGTCGTGCTCGCGCCGCTGCTGCTGCCGGTGGCGGTGACCTTCGGCGTCGATCCGGTGCACTTCGGCGTCATCATGGTGATCAACCTCGCGCTCGGCATGATCACCCCGCCCTTCGGCGTGAACCTGTT
The DNA here is from genome assembly GCF_000310225.1 of Thauera phenylacetica B4P. Taxonomy (GTDB): domain Bacteria; phylum Pseudomonadota; class Gammaproteobacteria; order Burkholderiales; family Rhodocyclaceae; genus Thauera; species Thauera phenylacetica. Next base: position 19,252 of record NZ_AMXF01000036.1, on the reverse strand, counting down.
CGCCGCCAGCTCGATCTCGGGCGTGCCGCTCGAGCGCATGGTGCGCCCGCTGCTGCCCTTCGTCACCACCGTGATCGGCTGCCTGCTGGTCGTCACCTACGTGCCACAGATCAGCCTCTTGCTGCGCGACCTCGTGTATCGCTGAGCGCGGCGCGCAAGGCTCGCAGCACCGCCACATGCGACAAGGCCCCGGCGCGGAGGCTCGCTCCATGCCGGGGCCCTGCAGACCCTCCGGCCTCAGTCGACCTCGAGCTTCCCGGTCTCGCCCACGAAGGCGAGGTTCTCCTCCTCTTCCGGGGCATGCACGGCGCTGCGCCCGACCATCGAGATCGCCAGGCCGGCGATCGCACCCGGGATGGCGAAGGCGAGGAAGTTGGTCTCCAGCGGCATCGAGATCAGCGCACCGCCCAGCATCGGACCGGAGATCGCGCCCAGACGGCCGACGCCCGAGGCCCAGCCGATGCCGGTGGAGCGGATCGCCAGCGGGTAGTACTGCGCGACGTAGGCGTAGAGCAGGATCTGCGAACCGATCGTGGTCGCACCGGCGATCGCCACCAGCAGGTAGAGGACGATCATGTCGTTCTTGATCGCGAGCGCGCTGATCGACACGGCCGCGATCGCGAACATGATGGTCAGCACCCGGCGCAGGTGGAAGCGGTCCGCCAGCCAGCCGCCGCCGATCGCACCGAAGATCGCGCCGAAGTTGAGCATGAGCAGGAAGCTCAGGCTGGAGCCGAGCTCGTAGCCGGCCTTGTTCATCAGCTTGGGCAGCCAGGAGCCGAGCGCATACACCATCAGCAGGCAGCTGAAGAAGGCGACCCAGAACATCAGCGTGCTGACCAGACGGCCGTTCTGGAACAGCGCGACCAGCGCGACGCTCCTGCCCTTGCCGGTGACGAGGTGAAAGTCGTCGCTGGCGGCGGGTGTATAGGACGGCTCGACGCGCGCGAGCAAGCGGCCGGCCTCCTCCTTGCGGCCCTCCTTGAGCAGGAAGCCTACGGCCTCGGGCAGGAAGATCCAGATCAGCGGCAGCAGCAGCAGCGGGATGCCGGCGACGAAGAACACCGACTGCCAGCCGTAGCTGGGCATCAGGTACATGCCCAGGAAGGCCGAGCTCATGCCGCCGACCGAGTAGCCGCTGAACATCACCGCGACCATGGTGCTGCGGATCTTCCTGGGCATGTACTCGGTCATCAGCGCGACCACGTTGGGCATGACGCCGCCGATGCCCAGGCCGGCGATGAAGCGCATCACCGCGAACTGGGTGGGCGTCTGTGCGAAGCCGTTGAGGAAGGTCATGCCGCTGAAGATCACCACGGTGATCATGATCACCTTCTTGCGGCCGATGCGGTCCGACAGCGGCCCGAAGATCAGCGCGCCGAACATCATGCCGAACAGCGCCGCGCTGCCGAGCGAGCCCGCCTGCAGCGGCGTCAGGTCCCACTCCTTCATCAGCACCGGCAGCACGACCCCGTAGATCACCAGGTCGTAGCCGTCGAAGATGATGACGAGCGCACACCAGAACAGCACGTTCAGGTGAAACTTGTTGAACTTCGCCTCATCGATTGTTCGATGTACATCTACTTTTCTCATGCTGGACTCCTGGCGCTTGCGTCGGGTTTTTAGGAGCTGCTGCAGGGATCGCGACCAAAGACTGTGCGGACGCACACGACTGCGACGCTCGACCCGCCTCCCGCTCCTCGGGGATCAGGAAGATCCTTGTCCGTACGCCGCAATCGCACAGGCACCTGCCATTCAGGCGCCAAAAAATGCACTATATCGCATCTTTTGATACATAAATACACATCACATGCACAATAACTCATAAATTTTTCCTGCGTGGGGCAAGCCTTGCTCGCTCCGACGCACCCCTTCCGCTCTGTCCGCGGCCGCCACACGATCCCTCGGCTGCGCGCATCCATCGCCGCGCGCCCGCGTCCGGCAAGGCGCTGCGCTGCGCGCCGCGCACAAAAAAACCGCCCCGACCATGACGGTCGGGGCGGCCTCGTGATGCGACAGCCTTCTTACTGCGTCGAGCGCGCGATCAGCACCGCCATCTTCGGGTTCTGCCCGGCCACTTCCTGGGCGAGCTCGGCCTTGGCACGCTGCCCGCCCTCCTCGGTGTTGAGGATGATCAGGTCGCAGCGCAGCTGCTCGGCCAGGTCGACCACCGCCTTGCCACGACCGAACAGCGTGGACGTCAGGATCTGGCCTTCGGCCGGCACGCCCTGGGCGTTCACCTCGTTCACATACTCCTGCAGGTTCGCCACGTGGCGCGGATCGATGGTCTTGTCGGTCTGGTCCACCTCGGCGGAGAGGACGTGCTCCGGCGCGAGGTACACCAGGTGGACCTTCGAGCCGGTCAGCGAGACGAACTCGGACACGCGCGCGCGCGTCAGCTTGTTCCCGGTGTGATCGACCACGGCCATGATGGTGCCGTAGAGGCGGGACTTGCCGTCCGGCACGGCCACCGCGGGGGCCGTGGTCGGCGCCACCGCCTGCACGGCCGCCGCGGCCTTGCTCTTCGGGATGATCAGGGTGAGCGCCAGGCCGATGAGGCTGATGCCACCGAGCACATAGAAGATGCTGTGCAGCTCGCCGGCGAACTTGACCGCCAGGAAGGCGCCGAAGATCGGCCCGAAGATGCCGCCGATACGGCCGAAGGCAGCCGTCCAGGCGACACCGGCGCCACGCACGTTGGTGCGGTAGTAGTTGGCGGCAAGGCCGTAGATCAGGGTCTGCGTCCCCGAGGTCCCCAGGCCGGTGATCGCGATCGTGAGCAGCAGCAGGGCCACTGCGATGCCGCCGACGTTGGCGAGCTGCTGGACTTCGCCGGCCTTGGCGACCGCCGGGACGTCGATCGTGGAGGCGATCATGCCGATGGCACCCATGGCGAGCGCGCCGACCAGGAAGCCCAGCGCCACGATGCGCTGCGGGCTGTGCTTGTCGGCCAGGGTGGAACCGTACAGCGTGCCCACCATGGCGCCGGCGTTGAGGACCAGCAGCAAGGCCAGCGAGCCGTTCTGGCCCATGATCGGCAGCATGATCTTGGGCAGCCAGGTGTTGAGCGAATACACCAGCAGCAGGCAGAACGCCGAGACGAAGCCGATGACGATCGCCGGGACGAGATAGACGGTGAACAGCCCCGACCAGCCCGCACGCGCGTCGGCGGCGCTGGCGGCCGCGCTCTGCTGCGGCTTGATCTCGGTCTCGGGGATGGGCACGCCGGTGCGCTCGGAGACGCGGCGGGCCTCGTCCAGGCGGCCGCGCGAGGCCAGCCAGGCCACCGACTCGGGCAGCTTCCAGATCGCCAGCGGCAGCAGGGTCACGAGCGGCAGCGCGCCGAGCAGGAACATGCCGCGCCAGCCGATGACCGGCAGCAGGAAGATCGCCAGCAGGGCCGACAGCAGCGAACCCAGCGGGATGCCCGCGTAGCAGAAGGCGGTGGCGAGGTTCTTCTTGCCCGGCGGGGCGAACTCGGCCGCCATCGCACCCGTGGTGCCGGCCAGCGCGCCGACGCCCAGACCGGTGATGAAGCGCCAGATGCCGAAGGCGGTGACCGATTCGGTCATGGACGAAATCGCCATGCCGATCGAGAACCAGGCGATGGAGGCGATCATGACCTTGCGGCGGCCGATCAGGTCGCCCAGGGTGCCGGCGACCAGCGCGCCGAGCATCATGCCGATCATCGCGTAGGAGCCGAGCATCCCGGCCTCCTGTGGCGTCAGCGCCTGATCGCCGATCCACTTGGCAGAGTCGGCGCCCATGAAGCCGGGCAGGACGGCGCCGTAGACGACGAGGTCGTAACCATCGAAGACCAGGCCGACGAAGGCAAGTGCGATCACCCAGGTGATGGTGCTGCGCCGCTTGCGCGCCATTTCCGGGCATTCAATTGGAGGAGCATTCGATTTCAAGATCGTGCCTCTTTGCAGGAAGTGCTGGGATGGGGAGATCGGACGGACGAGCGCTGAAGGGGTGGACGCACTTCAAGCGCCGTCTCGCGAGGGACCGTCAGGTTATGGCGCAATCAGCCCGATCAATATCCAGGCTCTGCACCATCGATATCCACTTCCTGCACACCCCGAATCGAGGCGGGAGCCACGGGGCGCGGCATTCGCCGTTTCGCCGCCGCGCAAGAACGCCCCGGCGCCTGCCTTGCCGCAGGGTCGGGGCGTGTCGCTCCACGTGCTTGCCGGGACCGGGCTCAGCTGCTGGCCACCGCGCGGTTGGCGATGATGCGCGCATCCACCACCGCATAGCCGTCCGCATAGGCGATCACCGGGTTGAGGTCGAGCTCGGACAACTGCGGGTAGGCGCTGACGATGCTCGACACCTTCAGCAGCAGCTCGACCAGCGCGGCCTTGTCCACCGGGGGCTCGCCGCGCACGCCGGCCAGCACCTTGCGCGCCTTGAGCTGGTCGACCATGGTCTCGGCGTCGCGCCGCGACAGCGGGATGGCGCGGAAGGCGACGTCCTCGAGGATCTCGACGAAGATGCCGCCGAGGCCGAACATCAGCACCGGCCCGAAGATGGGGTCGCGCACCACGCCGACGATGACCTCCACACCCTTCCTCGCCATCGGCGTCAGCAGCACGCCGCGCAGGTCGGCGCCGGGGTCGTAGGCGCGGCAGCTCGCCATGATCTGGTCGTAGGCCTCCCGCAATGCCGCCTCGCCGACCAGGTTCAGCTTCACGCCGCCGGCGTCGGACTTGTGCAGGATGTCCTTCGACACCACCTTCATCGCCAGCGGCTGGTCGCCGAACTTCTCCACCGCCGCACCGAGCTCGTCCGCCGAGTGGGCGACGCGCTCCTCCGCCACCGCGATGCCGTGCGTGCGCAGCAGCGCCCTGGCCTCGTGCTCGTAGAGGTCGCGGCCCTCGTTCTGGGCGCGCGCGAACATCGCCTGCATGGCCTCGTCCGCCACCACGCCGGCCTGCAGCGGCTGGCCGTGGCGGTCCTGCAGGTAGAGGCCGCGCTCGGCGAGCGCCTGCAGCACCTGCACCGCCTGCTCGATCGAGGCGTACACCGGCAGCCCGGCCTCGTGCAGGCGGCGCAGCGCGGGCGGCTTGACCGGCGCATAGAGGCTGTACACCACCAGCGGCTTGCCGCTGGCGCGCGCGAGCTCGATCATGGCCTCGGCCGCGCGCATCTCGCCGCCGAGCAGGGACTCGGCGAAGCGGGTGTGGTAGCCGCCGAACATGCCGACGAGGAAGATCGCATCCACGTTGTCGTCGTCGGCGACGATCTCCACGCAGCGCGCCAGCACCTCGGGGTCGGCGTCCGAGCTGCCGGCCACATCCACCGGATTCGCCAGCGAGGCCTGCGCGAACAGGATCGCCGCCAGGCGCTTGCGCGTGGCCTCGGACAGCTCGGCCAGCTCCAGACCGGACTCCGACAGGCGGTCGGAGGTGATCGTGGCCTGGCCGCCGCCGTCGGCGATCACGGCGACGCGCCGGCCGCGCGCCTGCTGCATCAGCGCCAGGCCCTCGGCCACCGGCAGGATCTCGTCGGAGTGATGCACCACGCTCACGCCGACCTGGCGCAGCAGGTCCACCGTCATCGCATAGCTGCCGGCGAGCGCGCCGGTGTGGGAGCTCGCCGCCTTCTTGCCGAGCTCGGTGGCGCCCGACTTGTACACCACCACCGGCTTCACCGGGGTGATCTCGCGCGCCACCTCGAGGAAGCGCTGGCCGTCGCGGAAGCCCTCCACGTACAGCGTGGCCACGCGGGTGCGCTCGTCCTCGCCGAGGTAGCGCAGGTAGTCGTTGAAGCCGACGTCGGTCTGGTTGCCCGGGCCGACGTAGGTCGAGAAGCCCACGTGGCCGTTGTGCTCGGCCTCCAGCACCAGCGCCAGCAACATGTTGCCCGACTGCGAGATGAAGCCGATGTCGCCCGGCCTGGCGTTGCGCAGGTCGAGCAGGTTGACGTCGTGGTGCAGGTTGAACATGCCCGAGGTGTTGGGGCCGATGATGCGCACGCCACCCGCACGCGCCGCGTCCAGCACCTGCTGCTCGAGCCTGGCGCCCTCCGGCCCGGTCTCGCGGAAGCCGCTGGCGAGGACCACCGCGCCCTTGACGCCCTTGCGCCCGCACTCCTCGAGCAGCCCGGGCAGGGTCTTCGCCGGGGTGCAGATCAACGCCAGGTCGATCGGGCCGGGCACGTCGTCGAGCGTGGCGCAGGTCGGCACGCCAAGGATCTCGGGCACCTTTGGGTTGATCGGGTAGATGCGGCCACGGTAGTGGCCCTTGATGAGTCCGACCATGGCCTTGTAGCCGCGCTTGGTGGGGTCGGCCGAGGCGCCCACGATCGCGATCGAGGCGGGGGCGAGGAAGTCGTGCAGCGGGCTGCGGTGCACCGGGCTGCAGGGCACGGGGCTCGGGTTCTCGCTCATGTCATTCCCCCTTGAACACCGGCGCACGCTTCTCGGCGAAGGCATCCACGCCCTCCTGCCAGTCGCGCGTGGTGCCGACGAACATCATGCCCTCGAGCTCGGCGGTGAGGCAGGCATCGAGCGTGCGCTCGGCCGAGAGGTTGAGCTGGCGCTTGGCGAGCTCCATCGAGAACGGCGCCTTGGCCGCGATCCTGCGCGCGAAGGCGCGCGCCTCGTCGAGGAAGCCCGCGTCCGCGAACACCCGGTTCGCCAGCCCGATGCGCACCGCCTCCTCGCCGCCGACGCGTTCGCCTAGGAAGGCCAGCTCGCGCGCCTTCGCCAGTCCCACCAGGCGCGGCAGCAGCCAGGTCACACCGCCGCCGAGGAAGTTGCCGATCGAGATCTCCGGCAGGCCGAGCTGCGCGCCTTCGGCCATCAGCAGGAAGTCGGAGGCGAGCGCCATCTCGGCGCCGGCGCCGAGCGCGTAGCCGTTGACCGCGGCGACCACCGGCTTCTTCAGGTCGATCAGGCGGCGGCACACGTCCTGCTCGCCCTTGAGGTACTGCCGACGGTCGAAGGCGGTGCGCCCGGCCTTGTGCTCCTTGAGGTCGGCGCCGACGCAGAAGGCGCGGCCCTCGCCGGTCAGCAGCACGACGCGCGCCTCGCGCGTGGCCTCGGCGCGGCCGAGCGCGTCGTTCAGCTCGTCGTAGAGCTGCTGCGTGACCGCGTTGAGGCGCTGCGGGCGGTTGAGACGGATCTCGGCGATGCCGTCGGAGAGGTCGTAGAGGAGGGTTTCGTAGCGCATGGAGACTCCCGGTCGGGGTTGGGGGGCGAGGAAGACGAAGCGGCGGAAGACGCCGCGGCCACCGGCGGCGCGGGCTTGTGCATCAACACCACGTCCTTGGCCGGCAGCTCGCAGCGCCAGCCGAAGCGGGCGGCGATCACCCGGAAGGTGGCCGCGCGGTAGAACACGACGTGGGTGGGGTCGCGCCGGTAGTGCCAGGCGGCGAAGCGCGCGTCCTCGGTCTGCAGGCAGGTGGTGATGCCGAGCCAGCCCCCGGGGCGCAGCAGGCCGTCGAGGCGCGCGAACTCGGCCGCGGGGGCGTGGAAGTGCTCGACCACCTCGGTGCAGGTGACGAAGTCGTAGCGGCGCGTGAGCGCATCGGGGTCGGGGGCGAAGAAGGGATCCCACACCCGCATCGGGTGGCCGGCCTCGCGCAGCATCGCGGCCAGCGCCGGCCCCGGGCCGCAACCGTAGTCCAGCCCCTGCGCCGCGGGCGCGAGGCGGGCGCGCAACGGATCGACCAGCCGAGCGAGGAAGCGGCGGTAGCCGGCATCGCCGGGGTCGTTGCGGTGCAGGCGGTACTCGGCGCACTCGGCATCCGCCGCCGGCCGCTGGCCCGGGTGCAGGAAGGTCGCCTCGCAGGCTTCGCAGCGCAGATAGTCGCGCCCGCCCACGTGCAGAAAGGGGCGCACGGATGCGCCAAGACAGACCGGGCAGCAAGACGCCGTCCCGGGAGCCGGCTGATTCATGCCTTCCATTGTATCGACCCGCGCCGGCGCTGCCCATGGCGGAGATCCCGCACTCGCGAAGGTCCGCGCAGGCGCGGGACAGAGGTTCGCGCCTGCCGACGCTCCTACAAAAACCGGTCTCAGAGCCTGAGAAGCATTTGATTTCCGCAAGCCGAGTAACCGACATGCGACGAGACCCAGTGGCCTGCGATGCGCAGGTGCTGTGGGGTGTTCGAGGCCCAGCCAAGCGTCTGTGAGGGCAGATCCGGGGTTTTCAGGCGGCGGGTTTTCATTTCAGGCACCTCTTATGCCAGCGCTGCGGCGATTTTGGACGCACCGCTACCTCGACCGAGCATCTGCGGCGCGATCTTGGCCATGCGCATCAAGTTGTGCGCCAGCGCGTACAGGTAGGCCACCGCTCGAACCTTGCCCAGCCCGCGCACAGGCATGCGCTGCAGTCCGCGGTTGCGCGCCAGTGCGTTGACGCACTCGGCCGTGGCCGCGCGTTGCTTGTACACATCCTTGATCTCGTCGCCGGCCATGCGCGCACGCCACTGCGCCACCGGCTCGGAGTCCCCTTCCTTGCGCCGGTACTTGTCCGGCGGCGGGCGGGCGTCGTCGTCGCGCTTGTCTGCCTTGCGCCTGGGCTCGGGCACCGGGGCGATGACCTCGGTCTGGCCTTTCGTGTGCGCATGCACCGCCTCAATCTGCTCGTGCGCGGGAAAGCCCCCATCGACCAGCCATTGCCCGGGTACGGTGCCCGTGCGCTCGATGACCTGCTCGAGCATCGGCGCCATCTGCGCCATGTCGCTGCCGGTGTTGCTCACCTCCACCCCGACGATGACCTGGTCCTCGCACGTTGTGGCCAGTTGTACGTTGAACGCTGGCCGGTAGCCGCCGTCGCCCATCTTCATCACCCGCGCGTCGGCATCCGTGGTGCTGGCTCGTGCCTGCTCGGGCTTTTCACCGTTGCGCCGCTTGGCCGCCTGCACCTGCGGCAGTTGCTCCAGCGCGGCGCGGATGCACTCCTCGCGCTGCTGCGCGGCACGCTCGCGCGCAGCCTGCGCCCGGCGGCTGGCCGCTGCCGGATCGGCCGCGGCGCGTTTCTTGATGTCATCGACCAACTCGCCGGCCTCGGCCAAGTGCTGCTCGAGGCTGGCCTGCCGCCGAAACGACGCTGCGCCCGCATCGGCACGCACGCGCATGCCGTCCTGCGCCACGCGCTCCAGGCTGATCGCCCCAGCCGAGGCCAGCGCAGCGACATTGGCCGTGAGCACTTCGTCCATCAAGCTCTCGTTGCCTGAGCGAAAGTCGTTGAGCGCGTGGTAATTCACCGACACGCCACCGCAGATCCAGCGGTAGGCGTCGCTCTCGCGCGTGAGACGGGCAATCTCCCGGCCGCTGCCCACCGCATCGAGCGTGGCGTACAGCCACAGCGCGAACAGGATCCGCGGGTCGATCGCCGACCGTCCGGCGTTGCTGCCACGGGCCTTGATCGATTCGATCAACCGGCTCAGGTCCTGCCGCTCGACGTAGCCCCACACCAGCCGAGCCCGGTGATCCTCACCCAGCAGCGACTCCAGGTCCGAGGCGCGCAGTTCGATCTGCCCGCGGTTGGGCTGCAGCAACCGCGGCGGGCCTTGCCGGCGTGAAGCCGCCCGCGCCTGCTTCGCCGCGATCACCTGTTGTTCCTCGACAGCCGGCAGCTCATCGAACAGGCTGGCCGGCGATCCGTTATGACGTTCGGTCTCGTTCATGTCTCGGAGCATGCCAGTCCCAGCACAAACAGGCGAGATTGGAGAAAAACTCTCACGCTCTCAGCGCTGCGAGCACCCCGTGTAAGAGCGCCGCAAGGCGCGAATCCATCGAAGAAAGGAGCGCCGGCGCGTGGACAGCCGCCCGTTCGCGTCTGCCGACGCTCCTACAGGGCCGCGTTCAGGGCCTGGAAGCGCGGTGCGCGGGTTCACTCGCTGCGCACAATCGCCGACAATGCGCGCCGGACCAGCGTGCCGATCCTTCGTATCGGCCGTCCACGCCGCGGGCAGGCCCCGCACACGGCCGCCGGCAACGGTCAGTCATCAAGCCCCGGCGGCATCCCGCACCGGGGCGGCTTCGCTCATCGGGAGAACTCATGAACCGCCGCAACTTCCTGCGCGCCGGCAGCCTCGCGGCCGGCCTCGCGCTGCCTGCGCTCGCTCGCGCCCGGCAATCCGCCTCGACCGCGGCACCCTCGCCCCTCGCCACCCCCGCCCCGCTCGCCGAACCGCCCGCCTTCGCGCCCACCCCGGAGACCGGCTGGCGCCGCTTCGAGCTGACGAGTCGCATCGAACCCCTCCCCGGCGACGGCCCCCTGCGCGTCTGGGTGCCGCTGCCGGCGATGCACGAGACCGCCTGGCAGCGCCCGATGGGCAGCCTCTGGCAAGGCAACGCCGACCTCATGGAGCGCGTGCGCGACCGCTCCGGCGCCGAGATGGTCTACGCCGAGTGGGCGCCGGGCGTCGCCCAGCCCCAGCTCGAGATCCTCAGCCGCTTCGCCACCCGCGACCGCGCCATCGACTTCAGCCAGCCCGGCGCAGACCCCCAGCGGCTGACGCGCGCCGAACGCATGCTCTACCTGCGCGCCACCGCGCTGCTGCCCACCGACGGCATCGTGCGCGACACCGCGCGCGACATCGTCCAGGGCGCGAAGGGCGACGAGGACAAGGCGCGCGCGATCTACGACTGGATCGTGGACAACACCTTCCGCGAGCCCAAGGTGCGCGGCTGCGGCATCGGCGACATCCGCAGCATGCTGGAGACCGGCAACCTCTCGGGCAAGTGCGCCGACCTCAACGCCCTCTTCGTCGGCCTCGCGCGCGCGGCCGGGCTGCCGGCGCGCGACGTCTACGGCATCCGCGTCGCCGACTCGCGCTTCGGCTACAAGAGCCTGGGCAAGAGCGGCAACGTCTCCAAGGCCCAGCACTGCCGCGCCGAGGTCTTCCTGGAGCGCTTCGGCTGGGTGCCGGTGGACCCGGCGGACGTGCGCAAGGTCGTGCTCGAGGAGCCGCCGGGCAAGCTGTCCATGGTTGATCCCAAGGTCGCCGCGGTGCGCAGGCAGCTCTTCGGCGCCTGGGAGATGAACTGGCTGGCCTACAACGACGCCCACGACCTTCGCCTGCCCAACAGCACCGGCAAGGAGATCCCCTTCCTGATGTACCCCCAGGGCGAGCTCGCCGGCCAGCGCTTCGACAGCCTCGACCCGGACGCCTTCAGCTACTCGCTGAGCGCGCGGGAGATCTCCTGAGGCGGCGCTGCGACGGAACGGCGCTCGCCCGCCGCAGCGCTGCATTCGCGCCTGCCGGCGCTCCTACATGAGGCGTAGCGAGCTCCTGGCCTTCCCTGCACACGCCCGGGCCACGCTACGCCGGCCGCCCGACGCCTGCCCGTCATGCTCCACCCGCTAGAATGTCCCATCCCACATTCCCACGAGAGGAAGCCCGCATGACCTACCCCCACACCCGCCTGCTGATCGACGGCCAATGGTGCGACGCCCTCGACGGCCGCACCCTGGCGGTGCACAACCCCGCCACCGGCGAGGAGATCGGCCGCGTCGCGCATGCCGCGATCGCCGACCTCGACCTCGCCGTCGCCGCCGCCGTGAAGGGCTTCCAGGCCTGGCGCCGCACCCCGGCGATCGAGCGCGCCAAGACCCTGCGCCGCGCCGCCGCGCTGATGCGCGAGCGCGCCGGCGACATCGCCCGCCTGCTCACCCAGGAACAGGGCAAGCCACTGCCCGAGGCGAAGATGGAAACGCTCGCCGCGGCCGACATCATCGAGTGGTTCGCCGACGAGGGCCTGCGCGTGTATGGCCGCATCGTGCCCGGCCGCAACCTCGCCGCGACGCAGATGGTGATCAAGGACCCGGTCGGCCCGGTCGCCGCCTTCACGCCGTGGAACTTCCCCATCAACCAGGTGGTGCGCAAGGCCGCCGCCGCGCTTGCCACCGGCTGCTCCATCCTGGTCAAGGCCGCCGAGGAGACGCCCGCGGCGCCTGCCGAGCTGGTGCGCGCCTTCGTCGACGCCGGGGTGCCGGCGGGCGTGATCGGGCTGGTGTACGGCAGCCCGGCGGAGATCTCGAGCTACCTGATCGCGCACCCCGCGATCCGCAAGATCACCTTCACCGGCTCGACCCCGGTCGGCAAGCAGCTCGCCGCGCTGGCCGGCCAGCACATGAAGCGGGTGACCATGGAGCTCGGCGGCCACGCGCCGGTGATCGTGTGCGAGGACGCCGACCTGGAGCTGGCGATCAAGGTGTCGGCGGGATCGAAGTTCCGCAACGCCGGCCAGGTCTGCATCTCGCCGACGCGCTTCCTGGTGCACGAGGCGGTGCGCGAGAACTTCGCCGCGGCGCTGGCCAGGCATGCGAGCACGCTGAAGGTCGGCGACGGCCTGGCCGAGGGCACGCAGATGGGTCCGCTGGCCAATCCGCGCCGCGTGGCGGCGATGGCGGATTTCGTGCAGGACGCGGTGGCGCGCGGCGCGACCGTGGCGGCGGGCGGCGAGCGTATCGGCAGCGCGGGCAACTTCTTCGCGCCCACGGTGCTGACCGGCGTGCCGCTGGATGCGAAGGTGTTCAACGAGGAGCCCTTCGGGCCGCTGGCGGCGATCCGCGGCTTCACCACGCTGGACGAGGCGATCGCCGAGGCGAACCGGCTGTCCTTCGGGCTGGCGGGCTACGCCTTCACCGCCTCGCTGAAGAACGCGCACCGCCTGGCGCACGAGCTCGAGGTCGGCATGCTGTACATCAACCAGCCCGCGACGCCGAGCGCGGAGATGCCCTTCGGCGGCATCAAGGATTCGGGCTACGGCACCGAAGGCGGCCCGGAGGCGCTCGACGCCTACCTGAACACGCGCGCGGTGACGGTGTTGAACGTGTAGGCCTGCGTACTTCGGCAGCAGCGAGGACGGGCGGCTGCGCGGCGTGCGGACCACCCGTCCTCTTTCTGGGCTTCGGCACTTGTGCGGCTGCGATGCGGCGGTGGAGCGGGGACAGCGGGCGCCGCCTGCACTTGCGGCCCGTCGCTGCGCTCCGGGCTGCCCTCGGTGGAGGACGTGGCGGGGCGGCGACGCAAACTCGTCGCTGCGCTCCTCGGACATGCGTCGCCTTGTTTCCCCCGCGACGCCCTCCGCCTCGGCGCTCCTGAAGTTGGCGCCCGCTGTCCCCGCTCCACCGCCTCGCGTTCGTGATGCGCGAGACGCCTCACGCCTCACGCCTCACGCCTCAGAAATGCCATTCCATCTGGAAGGTCGGCGCGTTGGTGTCGATGCCCGGCTTCTCGACGCCGTTGCCGTAGGCGTGGTTGCCGAACTTGTTGCGCCAGTACTCGTAGCCGACGCCCATCAGGAAGGTGTTCTTCTTGCCCCAGGCCATCTGCCCGACGTCGACCATCAGCGAGGTGCGCATCAGGGTCTCGGTGTGGGTCTTCACGCCGGCGTAGTCCCTGCCCTTCTCGCCGTTGATGTTGATGAAGCCCTGGAACTTCAGCGGCAGCGGGCCGGCACTGAAGGGGATGCCCCAGGCCGCGCTCACGATCCATTGCGGGTCGAAGCTAACCTCGGTCTTCGGGCAGGGGTCGAAGGTCGACGGCGCGACCGGATCGAGACCGCAACGGTTCCACTCCTTGCCGACGAGCAGGCTGATGTCGAGGAAGCCCGGCACGTCGAACTTCAGCGTGGGCCCCAGCACCAACAGGCGTTTGCGCGGCGAGAACGCGGTGTTCTTGGTGTTGAGGTCGAAGCCGGCGGTGACGGCAAGCTCCTTGACTGGCCCGAACGCGAAGCTGCGGTCGAACACCTTGCCGAGATGAACCTGATGCCGATAGGTCAGGTAGAACTCGGTCGCGCCGCTGCCGCCGCCGTTGGCCGGGTCGGCCTTGTCCGACTGCAGCACGTCCAAGTTCAGGAAGTTCTGGCCGACGGCGTACCCGCTGGCGTGGGTGAATTGCAGGACGTGCTTCTCGACGTCCTTCGTGTTGGTCGGCTCGCGGAAGTCGCTACCGTAGCGGTAGCCGACGAAGGTGTCACTCCAGGTCGCAGCCTGGCTCGCCGCGGGGGCGGCGACGAGGGCGCAGGCGAGGGCGAGCGGGGCGATGCGGCGGGGCGTTGTCATTCTTGTCTCCGGTCCTGTCCATTGGTTGGCTTCTGCGGCGCAAGGTCGTGCGCACGGCCGCCAAACTAGCAAGCTCCGGACCGGGTCTGAGTCTGCCCGTCCTGATACGACATATCAGGGAAAGCGGATGTTCGTGCAGCCGTGCGTGCAATCCGTCCTTGCCGGCATCTTGCCCACCGGCTTCAATCTGCCATGGACGCAACCCCGGAGAGGCCGGGCAGGACGATGAGCGAAGACACCAACAACGACGATCTGGGGCGCGAAGGGCCTGCGGACGAACACGACGAGGGCGAGGCGCAGCGCGGCTTCACCTTCGAGGACATGCGGCTCGCGGTGGGCGACCGGCTGCAGATCGAGTGCACCGCGCGCACCGGCGTGCGGCGGGCCTTCGTACGCGTGGTCGGCTACGTGGACGGCATCAGCCTGCTGGTGAGCACACCGGTCTCTGGGGGGCGGCGGGTGGAGCTGGTCGAGAACGATCCGGTGATCGTGCGGGTGTTCTCGCGCCAGAGCGCCTTCGCCTTCCGCGCCTCGGTGCTGCGCGCGTGCAGGCTGCCCTTAGACTATGTGCACCTGAGCTTTCCGACCGTCATCCAGGGCAGCGTGATCCGCAAGGCGACGCGGGTGCGCACCCAGTTCCCGGTACAGGTGAGCACCGAGGCCGGCAGCGCCGCGGGCGAGGGCACGATGCTGAACCTGAGCGCGACCGGCGCGCTGATCCACACCCATGCCGCCCTCGGCGAACAAGGCTCGATCGTCCGCCTGCGCTTCGACGCCGACCTCCACGGGGTGCAGTCCGAGCTCGACATCGCCGCCGAGATCCGCAACGTGCAGCAGGCGCCCGACGCGGAGAGCGAAGGCATCGAGTACCACTACGGGGTGGACTTCCACGCGCTCGGCGCGGAAGACCGCATGAAGATCAAGAGCCTGGTCTACCAGACCATCATCGAGCAGCCGCGCCGCATCATCTAGCGCCGCGGCGACGCGCGGCCCTACAGCATCTTGCCCGGGTTGAGGATGCCGCGCGGATCCAGCGCCGCCTTGAGCGTGCGCATCAGCGCGATCTCCGCCGGCGTGCGCGAGTACGCCAGCCAGTCGCGCTTGAGCACGCCGATGCCGTGCTCGGCCGACACCGAGCCGCCGTAGTCGCGCATCACGCCATACACCGCCTCCTCGATCGCGTGCAGGCTGTCGGCGTCCTGCGGCACCTTGCACACCACCACGTGCACGTTGCCGTCGCCGACGTGGCCGAAGAACAGCGCCTGCAGCTGCGGCCAGCCGCGCTCCAGGTTGGCGCGCATGCGCGCGACGCACTCGCCGATCCGGCCCACCGGCACCGAGACGTCGAAGTTCAGCGTCGGCGCCTGCTCGCGCAGCACCTCGGCGATGCCGTCGCGGATCGCCCACAGCGCCTCGGCGTCGGCCATCGACTGTGCCACCGCGGCGTCGAGCACCCAGCCGGCCTCGATCGCCTGCTCCAGCATGGTCTCGAAGCGGCGGGCGTCGGTCTCGGGCTGGCCGCAGTGCATGTCGGTCAGCACATACACCGGGTAGTCGGCGGCGAAGGGGCGGCGCAGGCGGTTGGTGGCGACCGCGACGTCGAGATACTCGCGCCACATGATCTCGAAAGCGCTGACCTGGCCCGACAGGCTCTGCTGCGCGTGGCGCAGGAAGCTCAGCGCGGCATCGAAGTCGGCGAGCGCCACCAGCGCGGTGCTGGTGCCGCGCGGCAGCGGATGCAGCTTGAGGACGATGCGGGTGACGATTCCGAGCACGCCCTCGCTGCCGATGAACAGGTGCTTGAGGTCGACGCCGGCGTTGTTCTTGACCATGCGGTTCATCATCGGCAGCACGGTGCCGTCGGCGAGCACGGCCTCCAGGCCGAGCACCGAGTCGCGCGTATTGCCGTAGCGGATCACGCGGTTGCCTCCGGCGTTGGTCGACACGTTGCCGCCGATCTGGCACGAGCCGCGCGCGCCGAGGTCGATCGCGAGCAGCGCGCCGGCCTCGTGGCAGGCCTCCTGCACCGCCTGCAGCGGCGCGCCGGCCTGCACGGTCACGGTGCCCGAGCCGAGGTCGATCTCCTCGATCGCGTTCATGCGCTCGAGCGACACCACCACCTGGCCCTCGCCTGGCACCGCGCCGCCGACCAGGCCGGTAAGGCCGCCCTGCGGCACCACGGCCTGGCCGTGGGCGTTGCAGATCGCCAGCATGCGCGCGAGCCCGTCGGTGCTGCGCGGACGCAGGATGGCGAGCGGCGTGCCGCCGCTGGCCGTGCTCCAGTCCTTCAGGTGGCGCGGGCTGGCGTCGCCGGCGAGGACCTCGTCGGCGCCGAAGACGGCGCGCAGTTCGTCCAGCACGGCGCTCCGGTCGGGTTCATGGGACATGCGGTTCTCCTGCGGGCCTCGCGCCCGCTGTCGTGATTGGCTGCAGGGCGCCGCCCCGGGGGCTGCGACGCCCGTGGTTCAGGTGAACACCGGCTCGGGCTCCAGGCGCACGCCGAAGCGCGCCTCGACGTCGGCGATGATGGCCTGCGCGATGCGGCGCACGTCGCCGCCGGTGGCACCGCCGCGGTTGACCAGCACCAGGGCCTGGCGCTCGTAGCAGCCCACCGGGCCGAGGTCGCGCCCCTTCCAGCCGGCCTGCTCGATCAGCCAGCCGGCGGCGAGCTTCTCGCTGCCGTCGGCCTGCGGGTAGTGCGGCAGCGCGGGGTGCTCGGCGAGCAGGCGCGCGCAGCGCGCGGCGTCGACCACCGGGTTCTTGAAGAAGCTGCCGGCGTTGCCGAGCACCGCCGGGTCGGGCAGCTTGCGGCTGCGGATCGCGATCACCGCGTCCGAGACCTCGAGCGCGCCCGGCTGCGCGAGGCCGCGCGCCTCGAGCTCGCGCGCCACGTCGGCGTAGCGCGTGACCGCGCGCCACGGCCGCGGCAGGCGGAAACGCACCGCGACCACCATCCACTTTCCGGGATTGCGTTTGAACACGCTGTCGCGGTAGCCGAAGGCGCAGGCGGCGGCGTCGAAGCGGCGCAACTCGCCGGTGTCGAGCTCGACCGCGTCGAGCGACTCGAAGCGCTCCACCAGCTCCAGCCCGTAGGCGCCGATGTTCTGGATCGGCGCGGCGCCGACCGTGCCGGGGATCAGCGACAGGTTCTCCAGCCCGGGCCAGCCCTGCGCCAGCGTCCAGCGCACGAAGTCGTGCCAGCTCTCGCCGGCGCCGGCCTCGACGATCCAGGCCTCGGCCTCGGTGCGCAGCAGGCGGCGGCCCGGGATCTCCACGCGCAGCACGGTGCCGGGGAAATCACCACCGAACACGAGGTTGCTACCACCGCCGAGCACCAGGCGCGGCGTCTCGGTCCAGCCCGGCGCGGCGATCGCCGCACGCAGCGCATCGACCGAGCGCACGCGCAGCAGGCGGGCCGCGCGCGCGCGCAGGCCGAAGGTGTTGAAGGCGGACAGGTCGGCGTCGGGGACGACCTGCAAATTCGCGTCGACGCGCGGGCTGCAGCCAGCGGCCGTCATCTCAGCGCTCCGCCGCCAGCACAACCGCGGCCGCCCCATCGGGCGCGATCGGGAACAGGCGGTCGTAGCCGAGGTTGAACAGGAAGGCGTAGATCGTGTAAGTGATCGCCAGGCCGATGTCGGCGATCATCGCATCGACCCAGCCCATGCCGGTCCACCACACGATCACCGGCAGCGTCATCACCAGCAGGCCGGACTCGAAGCCGAGCGCGTGCAAGGCGCGCAACCGGAACGGGCGGCGGTCGGCGGTGCGCCCGGTGAGCCGGCCCTCGATCCAGTCGAAGGTGGTGTTGTAGGCGCCGTTCCAGATCGCCGCCATCAGCGCCAGCAAGGCGAGCAGGCCAATGGATTCGCGGATCGGCACCCCGCTCGCCCAGGCGAAGGGCGGGGTGATCAGCACCAGGCCGCCGATCTCGAACATCGCGATCTGGCGCAGGCGGTCGGGGAAGGTACGAAGCTTGGGTTTTGCGGACACGGAAGGGAGCTCGGGCAGCGGCGGGCCGGTCGGGCCCGCGCCTCGTCCTGCGGGTCGTCCCGCGGGAAACCGACGGTCGCTGCGCGCTGCGCGCATGGCGGGCGGGGTCGTCCCCGCGTCGGACCGGATCGGGTGCCGTCGACACCCGGGCGGACTTTTAGCAAGTCGCGCGCGGATTGGCAAGCCGAACGAGGCGATCACCCCCGAGGCGGCGGCCGGGAAGGCAGCCGGCAACCCATTGCTGCTAAAATGTTTGCACAAAAACTCATTCCTACCGCACGGCGACCGCCCCCACCCGGGACGGACAGCAGTGCGGCGCCCACCCATGCTGCCCACCCTCGTCCCGATCGGCGCGCTGCTCGCCGGCATCGCCCTGCTCCTGCTCGGCTCCGGCCTGCTCAACACCGTGGTGTCGCTGCGCGGCAGCCTCGAGGGCTTCTCCGACACCACCCTGGGCCTGATCGGCTCGACCTACTTCCTCGGCTTCTTCCTCGGCACCTTCGTCGCCCCCAAGCTGATCCGGCGCATGGGCCACATCCGCGCCTTCGCCTTCTTCGGCGCCACCGTCGCGGCCTGCATCCTGCTGCACGCGATCGTCGTCCACCCCTGGTTCTGGATGGGGCTGCGCGTGCTCACCGGCATGAGCCTGGTGGGCTTCTACGCGGTGATCGAGAGCTGGCTCAACGACCAGACGGCGCCCGAGCGCCGCGGCCAGGTGTTCGCGGCCTACATGATCGTGAACCTCGCCGCGCTCGCCGGCGCCCAGCAGCTGCTGCGCCTGGACACGCCGGCCAACTTCACCCTGTTCGCGGTCGCGGCCATGTTCGTCTGCCTGTCGCTGCTGCCGGTGACGATGACGCGCTTCCCGCAGCCGCAGATCGCCACCCGCGTGCGCCTGCGCCTCCGGATGACCTGGCGCGCGGCGCCCGCAGCCTACGTGGGTGCGCTGTCCTCCGGCCTGTCGATGGGCGCGTTCTGGAGCCTGACCCCGGTGTACGGCGAGCGCGTCGGCCTCGACGAGGCCGGGATCGGCCTGCTGATGACCGCCGCGATCGTGGGCGGCGCGCTGCTGCAGTGGCCGATGGGGCGCTTCTCCGACGCCGGCGACCGCCGCCTCGCGCTCTCCGTCGCGGCCTTCGGCGCCGCGCTCGCCGCGGTCGCGGTGGCGCTCTTCGGCCACCTCGAGCACGTCCCGCTGGCGGGGGTCTTCCTCTTCGGCGGGATGGCCT
>NZ_AMXF01000035.1 GCF_000310225.1 Thauera phenylacetica B4P | reverse complement strand
GGCTGGCCGGCGCCCGCGCCCGGGGCCGACTGCTGCCCCTGCGGCTCGCGCAGCAGCGCGGCGGTGTCGAGCTTGCCGAGCACCCACTGCGTCTGGTGCGATTCGTAGAACAGCCCGCTCTGGCCGAGCGCCTGGCGCAGCAGGGGCACAAGCGGCGTGGCGCTGGTCGGCGGCGCGTTCAGCAGCGGTTGGTTGCCCGCCAGGCTGGCCGGCTGCGGCGTGGGCTGGCCGGTGAGCAGGAAGCTGATCAGCCGCCCGGTCTGGCTCAGTGCGGGCTGCGCCGAGGCGGTGTTGGCTGCGGCCGTCTCCGCGCCGACGATGCGTGCGAACACCGCGCGCGGCGTCACCTGAGAGACTTCCAGTTCCAGCGTGTCGCCCGACTTGGCAGCGGTGTTGAGCGACAGCGTCATCTGCTGCCCGGCCACCAGCGCGCGGAAGGTGCCGTCGGGCAGGGTGCGCTGCAGGGTGGCGAAGAAGCGCTGGCCGGGGACGAGCTCGGGGAGCTGGGCCTGGATTTCGCGCGCGCGCTGCAGGCCGGCGACCGGCGGTTCGGTGTTGAAGAAGCTGGCTTCGTTGATCAGGCGCAGGCGGGCGGCGAGGTCGGCGGGGATCATCGCGGGGGCTCCTGCGTGGCCGGCGTTCGATCAGCCCGCGCGCGGGTCAGGGCGCGAGCGCGCCGTAGGCGTTGCGCACCGCGCGTTCCTGGCGGCCGCCGGCGAGCAGCTTGCGCACGCTGGCGAGAAAAGGGTCGGCGTGGGTGCGGATCTCGGCGTCGAGCGCAAGCAGGCGCTCGATGCCGGCGCGCAGGGATTCGGCCTCGGCGGCGGGGAGGGTGGCCAGGGTGGCAGCGTCCGCCGCCGCATCGGCGCTGGCGCGGGCTGTGTCGCGTAGCTCGGCTGCCTCGCGCTCCAGGGCCGACAGGCGGTCCCAGTCGTTGGCGCGCGCAGCCTCGGCCATGGCTTCATAGCGGGCGAGCAGGGCGTCGAGCGTGGCGGGCGTGAGCATGGCGCGGAGATGCTCCGGAGGTCAGGCCGCGGCGGTCTTCACCTGCCCGGCAATGCCAGCCCAGGCCTCGCGCAGCGAGGCGAGCAGGCCGCTGACTTCGTCGAGCGCGGGCTGGCTGTTGTGCAGGTTGGCATAGAGCAGGCGCTCGCTCATGTAGTCGTAGAGCGCGGCCAGGCGCTCGGCGAGTTCGCCGCCGGCGTTCATGTCGAGGCTCACCTTGAGGCCGTTGATGATGATCTCGATCGCCTTGGAGATTGCCATCCCCTTGCCTGGGATGTCCTTGTTCTGCATCGCGAAGCCGGCGGTGCGCACCTGTAGCAGCGCGCCGTCGAACAGCATCAGGATGAGCTTGTGGGGGTCGGCAGTGTTGACGCCGGTCTCGACGCTCACCTTGGCGTAGGCGGCGGCGCGGTTTTGCTGGAATCCACCGAACATGCTGGGGGGTCTCCGTTGGATCTCTATCGTTTAAGCGAAGCCCGGCAAGCTGGCGAGCTGCTGGGTGAGGTAGTTGCCGGTCTGGGTCATGCTGGCGATCGTCGAGTCGAGCGCGGTGAATTGCGCCTGATAGCGCTTCTGCACGCTTTCCAGCCTCGCCTCGAAGGCCTCGCGCTGCTTGCCGATCAGCTTGATCGAGCTGTTGATGCCCTCGGTGCGCCCGGCGAGCAGGCCGCCGGTGTCGATGAAGTTCTTCAGCCCGTCGGACACTGTCGCGGCCAGGCCCTGGGTGTCGCCGCTGCCGGCGAAAAAGGCGGCCACACCGCGATTGGGGTCCTTGAGCGCAGCGTCGAGCTTGCTGCCGTCCACCGTCAGCTTGCCGTCCTTGTCGAAGGTGACGCCGATGTCGGCGAGCCGCGTGGTGTCGCCCAGCCCGGACAAGGCGCCGCCTACCAGATTGCGCACCTGGCTCTGGATGCTGCGCGCGGTCGAGTCGCCGGTCAGGGTCGATGCGGCCTTGGTCTCGGCGTTGTAGGCGGTGAGGTTCTTCAGCGTGGTCTGGGTGTCGTTGTAGGCCTTGACGAAGGCATCGATCGCGCTGCGCGCGCCGGCAAAGTCCTCGCTCACCGCCAGGCTGGCCGCCTTGTCGGACTCCTTGGTCAGCGTCAGCGTGACGCCCTCGATCGCGCCGCTCACGGTGTTGCTGCCGCGGGTCACGACGATGCCGTCGATGTTCACCCGCGCGTCCTGCGAGGATTGCAGGCGGTAGACCGGGTCGCTGGAGGTGCCGGCGTCCGCGCCCGGCGTGTAGTTCAGGCCCACCGTGCCGCCGATGCTGAAGGCCTGGTCGGCGCCGGTGTTCTTGCTGGTGAGGACGAGCTGCTTGGCGGTGCCGTTGTCGATGACGCTGGCGCTGACGCCCAGGTCGCCCTTGTTGATCGCGTCGCGCAGGTCTTCGATGCTGCTGCCGGTGAACTCCAGCGTCTTCGCCGAACCCGCGCCCGGGGTGAAGCTGCCATCCACGGTCTCGCCCGCCTCGAACGCACCATCGACCATCTTGCCGAAGCGGATCTCGAGCGTCTGGGGGGCGCCGACGGCGCCGTCCACCGGGTCGAAGCTGGTGGTGGCGCTGGTGGCGACGCGCTGCGTCCTGGCGAGCTGCTCGACCTGGATCGCATAGTTGCCCACCGCCGCGCCGCTCGCGGTGCTGGCGGTGAAGCCGGCGTCGCTGCCCACCGTCGCCTTGGTGGCGGAAAATTTTGCCGCGTCCTTCAGCGCGTTGGCCGCGGTCTGCAGCGCGGACAGGCTGCCCTTGATCTGCCCGAAGGCCGACAGCTTGGCCTGGAAGCTGGCTTCCTTCCTGGCCATCGCGGTGAGCGGCTGGCGCTCGACCGCCATCAGTTGCGAGACCAGGCTGTTGATGTCGAGCCCGGAGCCCAGTCCCGATGCGCTCAATGCCATGATCTGCTCCTCTATCGGATTACGAATGCCCGGGCGGTGCTCAGGCCTTCTGCTGGATCAGCACGCCCTTGAGCTTGTCGATCGCCTTGGAGATCGCCAGCACCTCCTCGGACGGCATCTGGCGGATGACCTCGTCGGTCTGGGCGTCGACCACCTTGACGATGGTGCGACCGGTGTCGTCGTCGATCGAGAAAAGCAGATTTTGTGCCACCGGCTCGATCGCCTTGCGCACGTCCTCGACGGCCTGCAGCAGGGTCTCGCGGTCGGGCTCGGCGGCCTGGTTTCCGGCCTTCTCCGGGCGCTGGGTGGAGCGCAGCTCATTGACCGCCGCGGCCTCCGGCGGGGTGTCGCTGGCGCCGGCGCGCTGCGGGGTCACCGCCTGCTGGCCGGCCATGCGCGCGAATTGCGCGTCCATCGCGGCGCCGGACGAGGGGATGTTCTGGATGCTCATGATTCTTCGCCTCCTTCATGGGGCAACGGCGCGAAGCTCCGTGGGAGCTCCGCGCCGGATGCTGGTCAGATCAGCCTAGTTTAACCGCGGAGCAGCGACAGCACGCCCTGCGGCAGCGAGTTCGCCTGCGCCAGCATCGCGGTACCGGCCTGCTGGAGGATCTGGCCGCGGGTGAGGTTGGCGGTTTCGGAGGCGAAGTCGGCGTCGACGATGCGGCCGCGGGATGCGGAAATGTTCTCTGCTGATGTTTGCAGGTTTGCAATAGTTGAAGTAACGCGGTTTTGGATGGCGCCAAGTTTCGCACGCTCCGAGTTCACCCGACTTAGAGCAGCGTCAATCACATCAATCGCGCTATTAGCTCCGGGTCGAGTGCTAATGTCGACACCGCTCAACATTGATTCTGCCGAGCTCACATTCGTCGCATTGAAGAGGCCTCCTGTGGCTCCGCTGCTTACACCAAATGCACCATCTGACTTTAGGCGAAGCGTTGCGCCAACGGTGCTCGAGTCGTTGTTTGCCTCTTCCAGAGTCGCCGCACTGCCGGCAGTGCTTCCAGTGAAATAATCTACGCCAGTCAGCTTGATTGTTTGGTTGCCAGTGGTTGACGTGTTTGCAAAATTAGCAATCTTAATGTCGTAGCCGTCTTCGCTCTTAAGAGTCAATGCGCCGTTTGCATGCTCTGCTGTAATTCCAGTCGATGAAGATTGATTGTTGATTGCATCTGCTAAGGCTGTTAGGTCCGAGGTGCTTGCAACCGAAGCTGTAATGGAAACGGCAGAGCTATTCTTTCCGGTCAGGTCAAAGGTGATTGTGCCTGCAGCGCTCAGATCGGATAGTTTCGCCGCCGTCTTAGCTTCCGCGGTAACGCCTGTGACGCCGCTCTGGTCGTTGATCTGTGCTGCGATTGCCTGCCCGGTCGACCCAACAACAACGTTTATCTGAGTTCCTTGCCCGCGAGGGCCGCTAATCGTGAGGTCTTCTGTAGCAGCGACTGTGTTGGTAGGCGCAGTGGCGGCCGCGGTTACGGCTTGATTGAGTGTTCCGGTCCCAGTCAGTGTGTAGTTGCCAAGCGCGGTTGTTTTTGCATTTCCAATTGAAACAGAAAGAGTTTGGTTTGCGTTCGCTCCCACTTGAAACTGCTTTGATTGAAACGAGCCGTCGATCAAGTTCTGACCGTTAAACTGAGTGGTTCCGGCTACACGATCAATTTCTGACTTTAGCTGTATGACTTCCTGCTGCAGGGCCGCGCGATCACTTGCCGAGTTGGTGTCGTTTGCGGATTGAATGGATAGTTCACGCAATCTCTGGAGGTTATTTCCGATCTCTGCCATTGCTCCTTCGGCCGTTTGGCTGAGGGAGATCGCGTCGTTCGCGTTACGTACGGCTTGGTTCAGGCCACGAACTTGCGACTGCATACGATCCGAGATCGACAGTCCGGCGGCGTCGTCCTTTGCGCTGTTGATGCGCAGGCCTGAAGAGAGCCGCTGCAGCGAGGTGGCGAGCGAGCCTTGGGAAGCGTTGAGGTTCCGCTGCGCATTCAGCGAGGCAACGTTGGTGTTGATCGTCTGGGCCATGATGTTTCTCCTGGAAGGTCAGGTGGGTCATACACCCGTGGTTCGCGTCGTTCGCCGTTGCGGGTGCGGAGCGTTCTGCATTGCTCTTGCTTGCTGTAACGGTGCAGTGGACGAAGTCTTGAGGAATTTTTTTCACCGCGCCGCGCGCCCTTGGGCGCGTGCTTGCATCTACGGCGCGGGGGCGGGGGACTTGAGGGGGCGGGATGCCGCCGCGGTGAGGAGGCTCCTGTAGGAGCGGCGGCAGCCGCGAACGGGGCGTGGGGGGTGTGCCGACGGTGGTTGCCTGGGGCTCGGCCGGATTCGCGCCTGCCGGCGCTCCTACAGGAGCCGTCGCGAGGTTGGGGACAGACCACGTTTTCTCCTCACCTGAAACGCTACGACCGCCGGCGGGAGGGCCGAGGGTCAGGTCTTTCATTTGCTCATCGCCTTCCTCGACGCCTTTGTCTCTCTGAATGTGGTGGCGCATGGCTGTGCTGCCTTGATCTCGTGAGAAATCGGGGACAGACCACGATTTCCAGTCCCCAGAAACGTGACGACCGCCGGCAGGGGCGCGCGGCGGTCGTGGTGGGGTGAGGCTCAGCAGGCGTCAGTGATCGGCCGGTGGCGGGCCGAGGACATCGACGAGGCTGGCGGCGTCGAGGACGGCGTCGGTCCAGTCTGCGAGCGCTTGTTCGGTGGCGGCGTTCAGGCGAGTCTCGGCCCAGGAGGGGAGTGGGCCGAAGCGTCGGCTGAGCAGGCGTGTGAGCACGCCGATCTCGCCTTCGAGACGGCCTTCGATGCGGCCGGCGGCGAGGTAGCCTTCAGCCCATTGCTCAATGCGTTGCGACAACATGATGCGCAGCTCCTGCAAGTCATCCAGTTCGGGGAGGAGGATGGGGTATTTGCGGTTCCGGATCAAGGCGGTGCGGATCCAGATGGCGACGATGCGGCGCACGGCGGCGTATTCGTCGGAACGGGTGGCGGCCTCGAGTTCGATGACAAGCACTTGGACTGCCTCGGGGGTCTGAGGTTGCTCGAGCTTGAAGATGGCGGCGACGAGGTTCTGCGGTAGCCGGGCCAGCGTCTCGGCGGGGATGGCGCCTTCGTCGATGAGCAGGTAGCGCATCTGCGCTTGCAGTGGGGCGAGAAAGGCGGGCGGCTTGGGTAGGAGTTCCGCGAGCGAGACGGGGGCGTGCCAGCGGCGTTCGCCGTTGTAAAGCACGATGGGCAGGTAGAGGTAGAGCCACTCCTCGCCGGATTTGACGCGCCAGACGACATCATCGGCACGGTCGCGCAGGTCTTCGCTGACGTAGTGTCCCTTGACGGGTTCGAGGGTGGAGAAGTCGAGTTTCTGCAGCCAGGGATCGTCGATGAAACCCTGGATGAGGTCGCGGACGATGAGCGGGTTGGAGAAGAGGAGTTTGTAGCCGGCGTCGTGGGAGGTGGGCATGGGGGAAGATGCGGATTATGCGAATGACGTTGTCTGCTCGCATCTTCATCTGCTTGGCATGTTCTGGCAAGGTGCGCCGGCGCCCGCTGCGTCGTGTCCCTGAAGCGCCAAGGCCGCCAGCGGTGTTAGGCAGCTGTCGTGGCGGGGTGCGGCTCGGCGTGCGTCAGTGATCTGCCGGCGGCGTCGCCAAGGCCAGGTCAGCGCTTCAAGTCGCGGTAGAAATTCTCGTGGGGACCGACAGCCTCCAGATAGACCAACCGAACGCCGTCATCGCGGGTGTAGCCCAGCAGGTACAACTGGCCGAGGCAGCGGAATTTGTAGACCCACAGTTCCGCGAGGTCGCCTTTCTTCTTTTCGCCGCTGTCAGGGTTACGGGCTACCGCTTCGACCGCGGCATCCACCTCGGCCAACGTGTTGTCGTGCAGCTTCTTGTAGACGCGAGCAAAGCGTCGTGTTTGCCGAACGTCCCAGCTCATGCCTTGGCCGCCGAGCGCGGGACGAAGACGGTGCTGTCCTCACGCGGTTCGGCCATGCTCATCAGGCTCTCGGCAATGAACGAGGCCGGCAGATCCGGGTTGTCGAGCGCGGCCCGACCCACTCTTGCCCAGAACTCGACCTGGCCTTGCACGGTACGGAACTCGGCCTTGGCTGCAGCGCGTGCGGCGCTGACCAGGCTCTCATCGATACGCACGGATACGGAGCTCATCACGATCTCCACGGGGGTTTATTTACCACAATTGTAGTCCGGCGCTACGTTGTGGTCAAAGGACCAGAAGAGTTGGGGGGCGACTCATCGCCCCCGCGGGCGACTCAGCGTCAATATCGATCGGTCGGCAGCGGGGTCATCGGCGGCGCGGTCCAGAACGGCGATTGCGTCGGCTCTCGCTGTTGTGGCTGCGAGCGACCTGAGCTTCGTCATGTAGAGCATCTGCTCGCGGATCAGCAGCCCGTCATGGATGAGTTCGGCGTAGAGGCGGTTCTCGGAGACACCGAGCTCCTCGGCCAGACGCCGGCCACGGTCGCGCTCGCTTTCCTGGATTCGCAGGGGGAAGGCGGTCTTGGACATCGTGTTCTCCTGGCGCGTGAGGGACTGCAACAGCTGTCCGGGTGTGCAGGTGACAACCTGTGGAAACCGGAGTTCGGCGCGTGTCTAGGCAACCTTCCATGCGACCAGCGGTGATGCGTCGCCGTCGAGCTTATCGCTCCAGCACGCGTCCTCGTCGTCGTACTGCTCCAGAAAGAACACGCCCGTTCGCACTCGCCAGCGCATCGCGCCATAAACGTCGCCAGCGCAACACCCACCCGCCGCTGCTCGTCGTTACGTGTTGAAGCCAGTGTGACCTTGTCGGGCGGGTCATACACCAACAAAGCTTGGCTTGGCGGTTGGGGCGTCAGTGATCGGTCTGGCGCTGGCGATGCGCCTACCGCGCGCGCATCGCTTCTTCTGCCGCGCGTGCCAGGAAACCCGACCGCGTCTGGTGGTGGGCTTTCGCGTAGTTGTCGATCTGGCGCACGAGGTATTCCGGCAGGGAGATGTTGAGCCGCACCGGCGCGTTGCGGATTCTGGCCAGGTCGATGTCGACCAGCATCCAGTAGCCGCCTTCGAACCGCTCGTCACCCGCCCAGGCCTCGGGCACCGAAGGGGTGGGGATGGGGATGTCCTCGCCTTCGAAGTGCAGTTCAACCGCCTCTTGCGCCATGCGGGGCAGATCGGCCATTTCGTCGGCCGCAGAGAAGCAGCCCGGAAAGTCGGGGAAGGTCAGCCCATAGGCGCTGCCTTCGTCCTTGTGGACATACACGGGGTAGAGCATCGAATTTACCTCCAGTCCCATTCGGCTTGCCGATAGATGTTGCGCAGCGTTCCGATGGGCATGTCCTTGCGCGGGTGGGGTACCACCACATGCCCCTGCTTGTTGGGGTGTTTGAACTTCATGTGGTCTCCCTTGCCGCCGACACGGACCCAGCCCTCCGATTCAAGGCGTTTGATGAGTTGAACGCTGTTCATGTTGGTTTACTTTACATACAAATACACAAAAAAGCAGGGCTTCAAGGGCTTGGTCTTTCATTTGCTCATCACCTGCCACGACGCTGGCGGCCCCGACCCACTGAAACGCCACGACCGCCGGCGGTGTCGCGCGGCGGTCGTGTCTCGTGCGGCTCTACGGGGCTTCGGCCATCGTTATCCTGAGCACGTCACCCCGGCCTCGAAATAGACATCCGCGATCGGCAGCGCCAGCTCCACGCTGGCCAGTTCGACCGTGTCACCGGGCTCGAAGGTGATGATGTCCCAGCCGATGTCGCCGCGGCGGCGGTGGAGCTCGACCTTGCATGTGTCCTGGCTGACCATGGCGTATTCCTTCAGGCCGGGCAGGGTGCGGTAGGCGCGCAGTTTTTCGCGGCGGTCGATGCCTTCGGTGGAGGGGGAGAGAACCTCGACGATCAGCACGGGGCTGTCGACGACCTGCGCCTGCGCGTCGAGCTCGAGCAGGCGCGGCTCGCAGGTCACCATCACGTCGGGGTAGAAGTAGCTGCGCTCCTTCTTCAGGTAGAGCTTGACCCCTTCCATGAGCGCGCGGCAGGGCGTGCCGCGCACATGGGTGCGCAGGGCGGTTGCGATGTTGAGCGCGATGATGTTGTGGCGGATGCTGGCCCCCGTCACCGCGAAGACTTCGCCGGCGATGTATTCGTGGCGGACCGGGGAGCGCGCCTCGAGCGCGAGGTATTCGGCTTCGTCGAGGGGCTTGTAGGCTTGCACGTGCATGGTGGATTCCTCGTCGTCCGCGGACCTCGGGGGCATCCGGGGTGTGGTGGCGGTGTCGCGCGCGTTCGGGCTCAATCGGCGTTGCGGAACACCTTCTGCCACGGGATCGAGACCTCAAGGCTCTCCAGCACCAGGGCCTGCTCGGGCTCGATGTCCTGCAGCTCCCAGCGCTCGTCCTGGCTGCGGCGGTAGTGCTCGATGCGGCGCAGGTCGGGGTCGATGAGGACGAAGTCGCGCAGCGAGGGGATGCGGCGATAGGCGGCGAACTTCTCGCCGCGGTCGTAGGCGGCGGTGGCGTGCGAGAGCACCTCGACGATCAGCGTGGGCGCGCGCATGAACTGGTCGGCGCGGTGGTCGGCGGGGTCGCAGGTGACGAGGACGTCGGGGTAGAAGTAGGCCTCGTCCGCGGCGGCCTGGACCTTCATGTCGGCCATGTAGGCGCGGCAGGGGCTGCCTTCGAGGGCCTCGTCGAGGGCGCTGAAGACGTTGCCCGAGATGGTCACGTGCCGGCGGCTGGCGCCGCCCATGGCGAAGGTTTCGCCGTGGTAGTACTCGTGCTTGTCGGGCTGGCCGGCTTCCCACCGCAGGTAGTCTTCGGCGGTGAAGGGGGCGGTGGGCTGGGGCAGGGCCATGATGTGCGCGTCCGGGCGGTGAAATCTCGAAGGGATTATAGTCCGGCACATGAACGCCAAGCCCCGCCACGTCGAACGTGCGCTCCACGAGCGGGTCGAGATCGTGCCCTACGATCCGGCCTGGCCGGGGCTGTTCGCCGAGGAGGTGGCGCGGCTGCGCGCGGCCCTGCCGGCGGAGCTGATCGGGCGCATCGAGCACTTCGGCAGCACCGCGGTGCCGGGCCTGGCGGCCAAGCCGATCATCGACATGCTGGTCGAGGTGCGCACGATGGAGGAGGTGGCGCAGCACATCGCGCCGCTGCTGCAGGCGCAGGGCTACGAGTTTTTCTGGCGGGCGCCCGAGCACGGGCTGCCGGGCATGAACTACGCGTGGTTCATCCGCCGCGACGAGGCGGGGCGGCGCACCCACCACATCCACTTTCTCGAGGCCGGCTCGTCGGAATGGGAGCGCCTGCTGTTCCGCGACTACCTGCGCGCGCATCCCGAGGCCGCGCGCGCCTATGGCGAACTCAAGCAGCGCATCGCCGCCGAGCATCCCGACGACCGCGTCGCCTACGCGAAGGCAAAGACGCGCTTCGTGCGCGCGGCGATGCGGGCGGCGCGCACGCAGGTCGGCGGTCCAGGCCGGGCTTGATCGCCGCTTCGATCATCTTGACCAACTCGTCGGGCCGTGGCCGCAACAGGGCGGTCGAGCTCACCATTAAAAAAGAGGCTCCTCTTTATGGGAGCCTCCATTGCACGTCGTGGATTGTCTGCGGTAGGCGTTGTGGAAAAAGGGCAGATGTCCGTGCGGGAATTCAATTACTCAAGCCGAAGGATCCGGCGGAGTTCTTGAATCAATCGCTTACTGTCCGTCCCGGTAGCCTCGCTTGAAATCCTCTTCGAGGCCTTTATCCTTCGCGTCTCGATACGCTTCTTTTTCGGCTGCGGTCATCCTGCCGGATTTGTTTTGCCCCGATTTCCGGTCTTCCGCAGCCTTTTTGCCTGCCTCTCTGGCTTTGTTCCGGTCATTTCCGTGACCGGAGCCCCAGCGCTGCTCGCTCGACTGCGCCATGGCATCGGTCGGAGCCATTAGCGCTCCAGTACCGAAGACAAGGGCCATTGCGAGGATGGTGACGGCTTTCATTTTCATGTTTGCATCTCCTTGCGTCGGAACGACGTCGAATGAATTGTTTTCTGGATAAGGGCGGGTTGCATTGCCTGTTTCCGGTGCAGATCTCATGGACTTCGATTCAAGTCTAGGGTCTCTATCGGGTGTGTTTCAATCACGGATTGGTTGAGATCGTGAATTACTTGGCTATCGAGTCTCGCGTTCGGGCAATGCGACCCAGATTGGGGATTTAAAATAGGCTTCGTGACTCCCAGCCGCCCGGGCCGAACTTGTTTGCGGCCTCCATCCGCGTGGCCATCTCGTCGGCCCCTGCGGGAGGTCCTGCTCCATGCCGCTCCCGTGGAAATCGACCTCTCAACAGGGCTGACGATCGGTGGTACAACTGCCCGACACCGACGCCAAAATTGCACCGCATGCATGCAGCCTCTCGAGACCTTGCCAGCGTCCCCGCGCCAGCCATGAGCATCGCGCGCCCGGCTGAAGACCTGCCCGGGCGGATGGCGCAGCCTGGGGAGTCAGGGCGCGGGCGCGTGCCTGCGTGGTCTCGCTGCGCCTGCCGTGAAGGGCGACTGCGGTGACGGCGCGTATCCAGGGCCGCCGCCCGTTCGCGGTGTGGCTGATCGTGCTGATGCTGCTCGGCTACGGCCTGCTGGGCCCGCTCCTGCTGGTGGCCGGCAGCGGCTCCATGGCCACCATCACGGAGGTCCGTCGCACCGGCGGGGCCGAGCCGCAGTGGTTCCACCGTTACTGGTGGGTCGTGGCCTACGAGTTCAGGGCCGCGGATGGCACGCTGCATGGCGGGCACACGCGGACCCTGGCGTACGACACCGGCCCGCGGGGCTACGGGAAGGTCGAGCCGGTGCTGTATCTGGCGGCGGCGCCGTGGTTCAACGTGCTGCGCAAGGAGGCCGGCGTCCATGCCGGGACGGTCGCCGTGCTGGGCGCCGCGCTGCTGATCCTGTGGCTGACCCGCGCACGAGCACCGCAACGCGGCGCCGCTGCGCCGGCTGCGGGCAAGCGGACGGCTGGCGGGCGGCGCAGCCGCGCGAGCGCGGCTTCGGGTGCGGCCACCGCAATCACGGCCGACCAGTCCCGGCGCTGGCTGCTCGGCTACCGCCGCCACAGCCGGCTGTATGCCTGGCTGTTCTTCGCCGCGGTGATCCCGGTGGTGCTGCTGGTGATCTGGCTGGAGGTCGGCGAGCTCGACGAGGAGGTGCTGGGATCGCTCGCGTTCTTCATCGTCGTGTTCCTGGCGCTCGTCGTGGGCTCGCGCCGGCAGACGAGCGCGGCCTGGCGGGCTGTGGTCGTGGACAAGCAGCTTTCGGGGCAGGGCGCCGGCGGCACGCTGGTGCTGGAACTCGAGCGCGGCGAGCGTCGTACGCTGCGGGTGTCGTCGCCCCTGTTCGATTACTTCGCGCCCGGTGACGCGGTGTTCAAGCTGGACGGCTTCGAGTGGCCGGAGAAGTGGCTCCCGGACGAGGGGCGCAGGGTGTGCATCGCCTGCGGTGGCGTGATCGAGCTCGCAGAGCCCATGAGCGCCTGCCCGCGCTGCGGCGCACCGCTGCCCGCGCACGAGGCGATGCAGGCGCTGGCGCGGAGCGCCTGACCCCGGACGGCGCGGCGCTCAGCGTGGCGCGAAGCCGCCCCCCACCGGCACGCCCCCCAACGGCTGCCCTGCCGCTGCGGGTTCGGGCGTGGGCTCGACCAGGGTGCGCACGCGATATGCGGCCTCCGTCGCCGACGCATTCGACGCGCACGCGAGCAGCCTCCGCCGCCGCGCTCCTGCGGGCAGGGGAGGCCTCATGTGTCGCGGCCTCCGGCGTACCCGCCCACCGCCGCCCGCGGGCAGCGCGCGAGGATGAAGTCGCGCACGAAGGCGAAGTCCTCTGGCGCGGCGTAGACCTGGTTGCGGGTGAGCCTTTCGGCGAGGTGGATGACGCCGCGGCGCTCGTCGATGCGGATCTTCCGGACCTTGGCGAAGGCGGTGTGGAGGCTCTGGCGCGAGGCGGCGAGCAGGCCGGCCCCCGCGGCCTGCGGGCTGCCGGCGGCGATGCCGGCGAGCACGGTGACGAAGGCGAGGGCCTGGTTGCGCTCGAACTGCTTGCGCAGCTGGGTGTGCCGGACGCCGCGTTCGTCCATCTCGAACACCACGCAGTAGCGTCCGCCCTGCAGGATCGCGGTGAGCGGGTAGGCGATCAGCAGCAGGCCGGCGACGATGCCGACGACGATGCCGCCCACCTGCGCGACGCTGCCGAGGGCGGCGCCGATCCCGTCCCCCTCCACGAGGGCGAGGAGGCCGACCAGCAGCGCGGGCACCGAGGCCGCCAGCAGCAGGACCTTCGCCGTGGTGATGAGCACGGTCGGGTTCTTCCACAGGCTGATCTCATGCACCCAGCGCATCACGCCGTCCCTGCCCGGCGTGATGCCGGGGGTGGGATGCGCTGCAGGAACCGGATCGGAATGCATGCCGATGCTCGTGAGTCGGGCGTCGCAGCCCGGGGCCGGGCTACGGGCGAGCCCGGCTTACAGCCCCTGGTAGATCGGCCCTTCGCCGCCTTGCGGCACGACCCAGTTGATGTTCTGGGTCGGGTCCTTGATGTCGCAGGTCTTGCAGTGGATGCAGTTCTGCGCGTTGATCTGCAGGCGCGGGCCGGCCTCTTCCTGGACGATCTCGTACACGCCGGCCGGGCAGTAGCGCTGCTCGGGGGCGTCGTAGCGGGCGAGGTTGACCGAGATGGCGACCGACGGGTCCTTCAGCTGCAGGTGGCAGGGCTGCTCTTCCTCGTGGTTGGTGTTCGACAGGAAGACCGAGGACAGGCGGTCGAAGGTGAGCACGCCGTCGGGCTTCGGGTAGTCGATCTTCGCGCACTCGGAGGCCGGCTTGAGCTTGTCGTGGTCGGACGAGTTGTGCAGCGTCCAAGGCGCCTTGCCGCGGAACAGCATCTGGTCCATGCCGAACAGGAAGGAGCCCATCCACAGGCCCTTCTTCATCAGCGGCTTGAAGTTGCGGTACTTGTGCAGCTCGGTGTACAGCCAGGACTCGCGGAAGGCGGCCGGGTAGGCGGTGAGCGCGTCGCGCTGGCGGTTGGCGGCGAGGGCCTCGAAGGCCGCCTCGGCGGCGAGCATGCCCGACTTGATCGCGGCGTGGACACCCTTGATGCGCGCGGCGTTGAGGAAGCCGGCGTCGTCGCCGATGAGGCCGCCGCCCGGGAAGATCAGCCGCGGCAGGCTCTGCAGGTTGCCGGTGGCGATGGCGCGCGCGCCGTAGGCGAGGCGCTTGCCACCCTC
This sequence comes from Thauera phenylacetica B4P, assembly GCF_000310225.1. Lineage (GTDB taxonomy): Bacteria > Pseudomonadota > Gammaproteobacteria > Burkholderiales > Rhodocyclaceae > Thauera > Thauera phenylacetica. The sequence goes on along the minus strand of NZ_AMXF01000035.1, from coordinate 14,930 downwards.
GATGTGCTTGCGCACCTCGGTGTGGGTCTTCCAGCGCTGCATCTCGTCGAAGGGCGACAGGTGCGGGTTCTCGTAGTTGAGGCCGACCACGAAGCCGAGCGCGACGAGGTTGTCCTCGAGGTGGTAGATGAAGCCGCCGCCATAGGTGCGGTTGTCCATCGGCCAGCCGGCGGTGTGCACGACCAGACCCGGACGGTGCATCTCGGGCTTGACCTCCCACAGCTCCTTGATGCCGATGCCGAAGGTCTGCGGGTCGACGCCCTCGCGCAGGTTGAACTTCGCCTCGAGCTGCTTGCCGAGGTGGCCGCGACAGCCTTCGGCGAACAGGGTGTACTTGGCGTGCAGCTCCATGCCCGGCTGGTGGTGCGGGCCGGGGGTGCCGTCGCGGTTGAGGCCCATGTCGCCGGTGGCGACGCCCTTCACCGCGCCGGATTCGTCGTAGAGGATCTCGGCCGCGGCGAAGCCGGGATAGACCTCGATGCCGGCAGCCTCGGCCTGCTCGCCCATCCACTTGACGAGGTTGCCCAGGCGCACGATGTAGTTGCCGTGGTTCTCGAAGCAGTCGGGGGTGAGCGCGGCCGGGACGCGGCGTACGCCGGTCTCGGACAGGAACACCACCTGGTCCTCGGTGACCGCGGTGGTGAGCGGGGCGCCCTTCTCCTTCCAGTCGGGGATCAGCTCGTTCAGGGAACGCGGATCGATGACCGCGCCGGACAGGATGTGGGCGCCGATCTCGGCGCCTTTCTCGATCAGGCAGACCGAGAGCTCGCTGCCCTTCGCCTCGGCGAGCTGTTTCAGGCGGATCGCCGCGGCCAGGCCCGCAGGGCCACCGCCGACGACCAGCACGTCGAATTCCATCGATTCGCGTTCCATACTGTTCTCCTCTTGTTTTCTAGATGCGGGTCGCGCTCGAAAAACGCGCCATGCGCCAGTTTAACCCTTCATCGGAGTCCCCGCCGCCGGTCCTCTCGCGCATGCGCCGCGCGCGCTCCGAGGGGCAGACAAACATACGGGGGCGTATGTTACATTAGCTCGCCCGAACTACAAGAGGAGATCCACGGATGAGTCCGAATGCGAAGCTGATCTACACCACCCGCATGGCGGTGCGCTGGGGGGACATGGATGCCTACGGGCATGTGAACAACACGGTCTATTTCCGTTATTTCGAGCAAACCCGCGTCGAGTGGGCCGAGCGGATGGGCTCGCGGGTCAGCCCGGAGGAGCCGGTGGGGCCGGTGATCATCAATGCCAGCTGCACCTTCCTCGCGCCGGTGAATTATCCTGCGACCGTCGTCATCAAGATGTATGCCGGCGATCCGGGCCGCAGCAGCGTGATGACCTGGTACGAGCTCTTCGTCGAAGGCGACGAGCGCGTGTACGCGGAGGGCGCGGCCAAGACGGTCTGGATGGACACACGTACCGGCAAGTCGGCGCCGATCCCCGATGTCGTGCGCGCGCTGTTCGACACCCCCGCGGCCTGAATCCGCGCTGGCCGGAGAGCGTCCGGCCAGCGCGCTTGACCACCCCGATCATCGACACAAGAGGATGGAGAGGAGACCCGATGTATCCGACTGAACAGAAGCCCCTGTGGACCCCGTCCCCCGAGCGCATCGCCGCCGCCAGCGTGACCGCCTTCCGCCTCGCGGCCGAGCGGCGCTGGGGCGTGGCGCTGCCCGACTACGAGGCGCTGCACGCCTGGTCGGTGGCGCAGCCCGAGCAATTCTGGACCAGCGTGTGGGAGGGCGACGGCGTCGGCGGCGGCGTGATCGGCACGCGCGGCGAGCGCGTGCTGGTCGATGGCCACAGGATGCCCGGCGCGAAGTGGTTCCCCGACGCCCGCCTGAACTTCGCGCAGAACCTGCTGCGCTCGCGCGACGCGCGCGACGCGATCGTGTTCTGGGGCGAGGAGCGCGTGAAGAACCGCATGAGCCACGGCGAGCTCTACCGCGCGGTGGCGCACTTCGCCGCGGCGCTCAAGGAGCAGGGCGTGGTCGCCGGCGACCGCGTCGCCGCCTACATGCCCAACCTGCCCGAGACCGTCGTCGCCATGCTCGCCGCGGCCAGCCTCGGCGCCATCTTCACCTCGGCCTCGCCCGACTTCGGCGTGCAGGGCGTGCTCGACCGCTTCGGCCAGACCGAGCCCAAGGTGCTGGTGGCCTGCGACGGCTACTACTACGGCGGCAAGACGGTCGATGTGCTCGGCAAGCTCGGCGAGATCGTCGGGCAGCTGCCCTCGGTCAAGCGCGTCGTGGTCGTGCCCTATGTGCACCGCGAGCACGACCTCTCGCACGTGCCGCACGCGCGCCTGTACGCCGACTTCGTCGCCCCCTTCCACTTCGTCGACGACATCGAGTTCGCGCAGCTACCCTTCGACCACCCGCTCTACATCATGTACTCCTCGGGCACCACCGGCGTCCCGAAGTGCATCGTGCACTGCGCCGGCGGCGCACTGCTGCAGCATCTCAAGGAGCACAAGCTGCACGGCGACGTGAAGCCGGGCGACCGCGTGTTCTACTTCACCACCTGCGGCTGGATGATGTGGAACTGGCTGGTGTCCGCGCTCGCCGCCGAGGCTACGCTGCTGCTCTACGACGGCTCGCCCTTCGCCGGCGACAACCGCATCCTGTTCGACTACGCCGACGCCGAACACATGACGCACTTCGGCACCTCGGCCAAGTTCCTCGACGCCGCCGCCAAGTTCGGGCTCAAGCCGCGCGAGACGCACAGGCTCGACACGGTGCGCGCCATGATGAGCACCGGCAGCCCGCTGGTTCCCGAAGGCTTCGACTACGTCTATCGCGACATCAAGGCCGACCTGCAGCTCTCCTCGATCTCGGGCGGCACCGACATCATCTCCTGCTTCGTGCTCGGCTCCCCGGTGCTGCCGGTGTGGCGCGGCGAGATCCAGTGCCGCGGGCTGGGCATGGCGGTGGACGTGTGGGACGACGACGGCAAGCCCGTGCGCGGCGAAAAGGGCGAGCTGGTGTGCAGCAAGCCCTTCCCGGTGATGCCGATCGGCTTCTGGAACGACGCCGACGGCAGCAAGTACCACGCCGCCTACTTCGATCGCTTCGACAACGTGTGGTGCCACGGCGACTTCTGCGAAATCACCGCGCACGGCGGGCTGGTCATCTACGGCCGCTCGGACGCCACGCTCAACCCCGGCGGGGTGCGCATCGGCACCGCGGAGATCTACCGCCAGGTCGAGAAGCTGCACGAGGTCGTCGAGTCGCTGGTGATCGGGCAGGACTGGCCGCCGCAGAACCCCAGCGACGTGCGCGTGGTGCTGTTCGTGAAGCTGCGCGAGGGGCTCGCGCTCGACGACGAGCTGGTGCGCCGCATCCGCCAGACCATCCGCGACAACACCACGCCGCGCCACGTGCCGGCCAAGGTGCTGCAGGTGGCGGACATCCCGCGCACCAAGAGCGGCAAGATCGTCGAACTGGCGGTGAGGAACGTGGTGCATGGGCGCGCGGTGAAGAACCAGGAGGCGCTCGCCAACCCCGAGGCGCTGGCGCACTTCCGCGACCGCGCCGAGCTGCAGGGCTGAGGAGGATCGAAGACATGCTGATGAACCCGAAGAAGTCGGTGCTGCTGGTGATCGACGTGCAGGCGAAGCTCGCCCCCTTCATCCACGACAACGCCGCGGTGGTCGAAGCCTGCGTCTGGCTCGCCCGCGTCGCCGAGCGCATCGGCGTGCCGGTCGTGGTGACCGAGCACTTCCCCGAGAAGATCGGCGGCACGGTCGAGGCGGTGCGCGCGGCGACCGCCGGCGCGCACTACGTGGGCAAGCAGTATTTCTCCGCCCGGGCCGACGGCTGCCTCGAGCACACCGCGGTGGCGGGCTGCGAGCAGGTGATCCTGTGCGGCACCGAGGCTCACGTCTGCGTGCAGCAGACCGCGCTCGACCTGCGCGCGGCCGGCAAGCAGGTCTTCATCGTCGCCGAGGCCGCGGGCTCGCGCGCTCCGGCCAACCGCGACCTCGCCTTCGAGCGCATGCGCGGCCACGGCATCGAGATCGTGTCGCGCGAGATGGTCGCCTTCGAGTGGCTGCAGCGCGGTGGCACCGAGCTGTTCCGCGAGGTCAATCGCGACTTCATCCGCTAGTCGTAGCGGCCTGGCCGACCCCCTGGCTTCGATTCGTCCGGCCCCTGGCGAGCGCGTCTCCCGCACTAGGGAAAACGTGCGTATCCATGCCGGACGAGTTGTCCTAGCCTGATCGCTTCGTTCCACGGCGACGCGATCCGGGCTCCCTCGACGCTGTTCCACACGAGCCCGCAGACCGCCCCGCCAAATTCAAAAACGCAAGCGGGAGGTTGGAGATGGAGACAAGGGAAACAGGCAGGCTGGCCACGCAGGTCGACGCGGTGATCGAGCAGATCCGTGCCCGGCTGCCCGCGGAGCAGGCCGAAGAGGTGTGCGCGTTCGCGCGCCGCTTCTTCGCCCAGGTGGCGCCCGAGGACCTCGAGGACCTCCCGGTCGCCGATCTCTACGGCGCCGCGCTCAGCCAGTGGCACTTCGTCGCCCGCCGCAAGGCTGCAAGCAAGGTGCGCGCCTTCAACCCGCGGCTCGACGAGCACGGCTGGGAGTGCCCGCACACCGTGGTGGAGATCGCCGGCGAGGACATGCCCTTCCTGGTCGACTCGATCACCATGGAGGTGGCTCGCCAGGGCCTCACGCTGCACCTGATCATCCATCCGGTGATGAACGTCGTGCGCGACGCCGAGGGCGGCTTCGTGCGCGTGGCCGAGCGCGGCGAGCAGGGCGAGGGCGTCGGCTTCGAGTCGATCATGCACCTGGAGGTCGACCGCCGCACCGACCCGGGCGACCTCGCCGCGCTGCAGCAGGGCATCGAGGGCGTGCTCGCCGACGTGCGCGCCGCAGTCGGCGACTGGGCGGTGATGCGCGATCGCCTGGCCGGCATCACCGCCGGGCTCGACGAGCTGCCGGGCAGCATCGACGCCGGCGAGGCGCAGGAGGTGCACGCCTTCCTCGACTGGCTCGCCGCCGACAACTTCGTGCTGCTGGGCTGCCGCGACTATGCGCTGGTCGAGACCGGCGATGGCAACGAGCTGCGCATCGTCCCCGGCTCCGGGCTCGGCCTGCTGCGCGGCGACGGCGAGGAGGGGCAGTCGCGCTCCTTCGCCGCGCTGCCGCCGCAGCTGCGCGCGCAGGCCCACCTGCCGCACCTGCTCACGGTCACCAAGTCGAACTCGCGCTCCACGGTGCATCGGCCCGGCTACCTCGACTTCGTCGGCATCAAGACCTTCGGGGCAGACGGCCGGGTCAACGGCGAGCGCCGCGTGATCGGCCTGCTCGCGTCCACCGCCTACAGCGCCAGCCCGCGCCAGATCCCGCTGCTGCGGCGCAAGGTCGAGGCGGTCTTCGAGCGCGCCGGGCTACTGCCCGGCGGCCACGCTGCCAAGGCGCTGCAGACCTTGCTCGAGCGCTATCCGCGCGACGAGCTGTTCCAGATCGACACCGAAGAGCTCCACGCCCACGCCATGGGCATCCTGCGCCTCGGCGAACGCCTGCGCACGCGCCTCTTCGTGCGCGTCGATCCCTTCGAGCGCTTCGTCTCCTGCCTGATCTACGTGCCTCGCGAGCACTACAACACCGACCAGCGCGAGCGCATGCAGGCGGTGCTGATCGACGCCTTCAAGGGCAGCGCCGCCGAGTTCGACGTGCAGTTCTCGGATTCGGCGCTCGCGCGCATCCTGATCACGGTGCGCACGCCCGAGGGGCGGATCCCCGCCTTCGACGTGCGCGAGATCGAGCAGCGCCTGATCCGCGCGGCGCGGCGCTGGGAGGACGAGCTGCAGCAGGCGCTCGTCGAGCAGTGCGGCGAGGAGCGCGGCCTGGCGCTGATGCGGCGCTACGGCGAGGGCTTCCCGGCCGGCTACCGCGAGGACTACTCCGCGCGCATGGCCGTGTTCGACATCGAGCAGATGGAGGCGCTCGCCGACGACGCGGCGCTCGGGCTCAACCTCTACGTGCCGCTCGAGGTGCGCGCGGGCCGCCTCAACCTGCGCCTCTACCACCTGGGCAGCCCGGTGCCGCTGTCGCAGAGCCTGCCGATGCTCGAGAAGATGGGCGTGAAGGTGATGGACGAGCGCCCCTCCGAGATCGAGCGCCAGGACGGCAGCACGGTGTGGCTGCACGACTTCGGCCTGCAGTTCGCCGGCGCCGAGAACCTGAACATCCACGAGATCCGCCCGCTCTTCCAGGAGGCCTTCCTCGCGGCCTGGCGCGGCGCCGCCGAGAACGACGACTTCAACCGCCTGGTGCTGCTCGCCGGGCTGTCGTGGCGCGAGGTGGCGGTGCTGCGCGCCTACGCCCGCTACATGCGCCAGGCGGCGTTCACCTTCAGCCTCGCCTACATGGAGCAGACGCTGGCGGCCTATCCGCAGCTTGCGCGTGCGCTGCTGCAGCTCTTCCGCGCGCGCTTCGACCCGGCGCTTGCGGGTGAGCGCGACGCCGCGTGCGCGGCGCAGGTCGCGGCGATCGAGGCCGCGCTCGACCAGGTCGCCAACCTCGACGAGGACCGCATCCTGCGGCAGTTCCTCGCCCTCATCCAGGCGACCCTGCGCACCAACTGGTTCCAGCGCGGCGCGGATGGCGGGCCCAAGGCCTACCTCTCGTTCAAGTTCCTGCCCTCGAAGATCCCCAACCTGCCGCAGCCGCTGCCGATGTTCGAGATCTTCGTGTATTCGCCGCGCCTCGAGGGCGTGCACCTGCGCGGCGGCAAGGTCGCGCGCGGCGGCCTGCGCTGGTCGGACCGCATGGAGGACTTCCGCACCGAGATCCTCGGCCTGGTGAAGGCGCAGATCGTCAAGAACGCGGTGATCGTGCCGGTGGGCTCGAAGGGCGGCTTCGTGGTCAAGTGCCCGCCCGCCGAGGGGGGGCGCGAGGCGCTGCTCGCCGAGGGCGTGGCCTGCTACCGCAACTTCCTGCGCGGCCTGCTCGACCTCACCGACAACCTGGTGCAGGGCGCGGTGGTGCCGCCCGCCGACGTGGTGCGCCACGACGAGGACGACCCCTACCTGGTGGTGGCGGCCGACAAGGGCACGGCGAGCTTCTCCGACTACGCCAACGAGGTCTCGGCCGAGTACGGCTTCTGGCTGGCCGACGCCTTCGCCTCGGGTGGCTCGGTGGGCTACGACCACAAGAAGATGGGCATCACCGCGCGTGGTGCGTGGGAGGCGGTCAAGCGCCACTTCCGCGAGATGGGCAAGGACATCCAGCAGGAGCCCTTCAGCGTCGCCGGCATCGGCGACATGTCGGGCGACGTGTTCGGCAACGGCATGCTGCTGTCGAAGCAGATCCGCCTGGTGGCGGCCTTCGACCACCGCCACATCTTCATCGACCCCGATCCCGACACGGCACGCTCCTGGGACGAGCGCGCGCGCATGTTCGCGCTGCCGCGCTCGAGCTGGGACGACTACGACCGCGCGCTGATCTCCAAGGGCGGCGGGGTGTGGGCGCGCAGCGCCAAGTCGATCACGCTGTCGCCCGAGGCGCGCGCGGCGCTCGACATCGGGGCCGAGACCCTGACGCCGACCGAGCTCATCCGCGCGATCCTCACTGCGCCGGTCGAGCTGGTCTACAACGGCGGCATCGGCACCTACATCAAGGCCGCCAGCCAGACCGACGCCGCGGTGGGCGACCGCGCCAACGACGCGGTGCGCGTCAATGGCGGCGAGCTGCGCTGCAAGGTCTTCGGCGAGGGCGGCAACCTCGGCGCCACCCAGCTCGGCCGCATCGAGTTCGCGCTCGCGGGCGGACGCATCAACACCGACGCGATCGACAACTCCGGCGGGGTCGATTGCTCCGACCATGAGGTCAACATCAAGATCCTGCTCGGCGGCGTGATCGCTGAGGGCGAGCTCACCCTCAAGCAGCGTAACGAACTGCTCGCCGACATGACCGACGAGGTCGGCACCCTGGTGCTGCGCGACAACTACGCCCAGACCCAGGTGCTGTCGGTCACGCGTGCGCGCGGCGTGGCGCTGCTCGACGAGCAGGCCGAGTTCATCCGCCGCCTGGTGCAGGCGGGGCGGCTCAACCGCAAGCTCGAATACCTGCCCGACGACGACGAGATCGCCGAGCGCAAGGCGGCGGGGGGCGGGCTCACCAACCCCGAGCTGGCGGTGCTGCTGGCCTACAGCAAGATCGAGCTCTACGACGAGGTGCTGGCCTCCGACGTGCCGGAGGACCCCTACATCCGCACCGCGCTCGAGCGCTATTTCCCGGCGCCGCTGCGCGAGCGCTTCCCGGCGCAGATCCAGGCCCACCCGCTGCGCCGCGAGATCATCTCGACGCACGTGGTCAACAGCATGATCAACCGCGTCGGCCCCACCTTCGTCAGCCGGCTCAAGGCCGAGCTCGGCGCCTCGGCGGCGGACGTGGTGCGCGCCTACATGGCGACCCGCGAGGTCTTCGACCTGGTGGCGCTGTGGCGCGAGATCGAGGCGCTCGACACCCGCATCGCCGACGCGTTGCAGACCGAGCTCATCCAGGAGACCGGCCGCCTGGTGCAGCGCGGCACGCTGTGGTTCCTGCGCCATCGCCGCTGGCTGGCCGACCTGCAGGCGACGATCGCGCACTTCTCGCCCGGCGTGGCGGCGCTCGCCGAGGGGCTGGCCGACTACGTCGCCCCCGCCTATCGCGCCGAGCTCGACGCCGCGGTGGCGCGCCGGGTGGAGCAGGGCGTGCCCGAGGGGCTGGCGAAGCGGGTAGCGGCGCTCGAGGAGCTGTATTCCGCGCTCGACCTGGTCGAGGTGGCGGTGGAGCAGGGGCGCGACGAGGCGACGGTGGCGCGGGTGTATTTCGCCCTCGGCGGCGAGCTCGACCTGCACTGGCTCGGTCGCCAGGTGTCCGGCCTGCCGGCGGACACGCGCTGGCAGAGCCTGGCGCGCGGTGCGCTGCGTAGCGACCTGTCCTCGCTCGCCCGCGAGCTGACCAGCGCGGCGCTGCGCAACGCGCCCGAGGGCGCGGACACGGAGGGCGTGCTGAGCGCCGGCCGCGCACGCGCCGCGGTCCCGCTCGAGCGCTACCAGCAGCTCCTCGCCGAGATCCGCAACACGCCGACGATCGACATGGCGATGCTGTCGGTGCTGCTGCGCGAGCTGCGCGGCATGGCTTGAGCGATCCCGCGGGAGACGTCCCGATGCGCCCGGACTGCTGACGCGGTTCGGGCGCATCGGTTATCATCGCGCTTTCCCGCAGTACAGCTCCCATGACCAAATACGTCTTCGTCACCGGTGGTGTCGTGTCCTCCCTGGGCAAGGGCATCGCCGCAGCGTCCCTCGGGGCGATCCTCGAGTCCCGCGGCATCAAGGTCACGCACCTCAAGCTGGACCCCTACATCAACGTCGATCCGGGCACCATGAGCCCGTTCCAGCACGGCGAGGTCTTCGTCACCGAAGACGGCGCCGAGACCGACCTCGACCTCGGCCATTACGAGCGCTTCACCAGCGCCAAGATGAGCAAGCGCAACAACTTCACCACCGGCCAGATCTACGAGTCGGTGTTGAAGAAGGAGCGCCGCGGCGAGTACCTCGGCAAGACCGTGCAGGTCATCCCGCACATCACCGACGAGATCAAGACCTACGTCAAGCGTGGCGCCGAGGGCGCCGACGTGGCGATCGTCGAGGTCGGCGGCACGGTGGGCGACATCGAGTCGCTGCCCTTCCTCGAGGCCATCCGCCAGATGGGCTTCGAGGAGGGCCGCCACGGCACCTGCTTCATCCACCTCACGCTGCTGCCCTATATCCCGACCGCGGGCGAGCTCAAGACCAAGCCGACCCAGCACTCGGTGAAGGAGCTGCGTGAGATCGGCATCCAGCCGGACATCCTGCTCTGCCGCGCCGACCGCTCGGTGCCGGAGGACGAGCGGCGCAAGATCGCGCTGTTCTGCAACGTGATGCCCGAGGCGGTCATCGAGTGCCTGGACGCCGACTCGATCTACAAGATCCCCGGCCAGCTGCACGACCAGATGCTCGACCAGATCGTCTGCCACAAGCTCGACATCCTCGCGCGCGCGGCCGACCTGTCGGTGTGGGACAAGCTCATCCACGCGCTCGAGAACCCCAAGCAGACGGTGGATATCGGCTTTGTCGGCAAGTATGTCGACCTCACCGAGTCGTACAAGTCGCTGATCGAGTCGCTCAACCACGCCGGCATGCACACCGAGTCGAAGGTCAAGATCCACTACATCGACTCCGAGGACATCGAGCGCGACGGCTGCGGCGTGCTGGCCGCGATGGACGCCATCCTGGTGCCGGGCGGCTTCGGCAAGCGCGGCACCGAAGGCAAGATCGCCGCCATCCGCTTTGCGCGCGAGAACAAGGTGCCCTACCTGGGCATCTGCCTCGGCATGCAGCTCGCGGTGGTCGAGTTCGCCCGCGACGTCGCCGGCATGGACGGCGCGCACTCGACCGAGTTCGAGCGCGACACCCAGTACCCCGTCATCGGCCTCATCACCGAGTGGAAGGACCGCAGCGGCAAGATCGAAAAGCGTACCGAGGAATCCGATCTCGGCGGCACCATGCGCCTCGGCGGCCAGGTCTGCCAGTTGAAGGAAGGCACGCTGGCGCGCGCGATCTACGGCGCCCCCGAGGTCATGGAGCGCCACCGCCACCGCTACGAGGTCAACAACACCCTGCTCGCCAAGCTCGAGGACAAGGGCCTGGTGGTGGCGGGCCGCGCGCCGGTCACCGACCTGTGCGAGATGATCGAGCTGCCGGCCGATGTGCACCCCTGGTTCGTCGGCTGCCAGTTCCACCCCGAGTTCACCTCCAACCCGCGCAAGGGCCATCCGCTGTTCACCGCCTACGTGAAGGCGGCGATCGCGCACAAGCAGGCTGCGGCCTCGAGGAGCGAAGCATGAATCTCTGCGGTTTCGAAGTCGGTCTCGACAAGCCGGTCTTCCTGATCTCCGGCCCCTGCGTGGCCGAGTCCGAGCAGATGTGCCTGGATATCGCCGGGCAGATGAAGGAGATCTGTGTCGAGCTGGGCATCCCCTACATCTTCAAGGCCTCCTACGACAAGGCCAACCGCAGCTCGGGCAAGAGCTTCCGCGGCCACGGCATGGACGCCGGCCTGAAGATGCTCGAGGCGGTCAAGAAGCAGCTCGGCCTGCCGGTGCTGACCGACGTGCACACGATCGAGGAGATCCCGCTCGTGGCCTCGGTGGTCGACGTGCTGCAGACCCCTGCCTTCCTGTGCCGCCAGACCGACTTCATCCACGCGGTCGCCGCCAGCGGCAAGCCGGTGAATATCAAGAAGGGCCAGTTCCTCGCCCCCGGCGACATGAAGAACGTCGCCGACAAGGCGCGCGAGGCCAACGGCGGCGCCGACACCATCATGGTGTGCGAGCGCGGCGCCTCCTTCGGCTACAACAACCTCGTCTCCGACATGCGCTCGCTGGCGATCATGCGCGACACCGGCTGCCCGGTGGTGTTCGACGCCACCCACTCGGTGCAGCTGCCGGGCGGGCAGGGCACGGCCTCGGGCGGCCAGCGCGAGTTCGTGCCGGTGCTGGCGCGCGCCGCGGTCGCCGTGGGCGTGGCGGGCCTCTTCATGGAGACCCACCCCGACCCGGCCAAGGCGCTGTCCGACGGCCCCAACGCCTGGCCGCTGCCCAAGATGAAGGCGCTGCTGACCACGCTCAAGGACATCGACGCGCTGGTCAAGCGCCAGGGCTTCCTCGAGACGACGCTCTGAGAACCTATTTTTCGGGAATGCGGCTGCCGGCGGGCTGATGCGCGCCATCAGCCACGGCCGCTCACGAGGCGGTCATCCGGTGCGAGCATGCTCCCCGCCGGATCGCGTTCCCGCGTGATCGATCCGAACCTCCGTAACTGCTACAGGACTGGACATGAGTGCAATCGTTGATGTGATCGCCCGCGAGATTCTCGACTCCCGCGGCAACCCCACCGTCGAAGCCGACGTGCTGCTCGAATCGGGCGTGATGGGCCGTGCCGCGGTGCCCTCGGGCGCCTCCACCGGCTCGCGCGAGGCGATCGAGCTGCGCGACGGTGACAAGTCGCGCTTCCTCGGCAAGGGCGTGCTGCGCGCGGTCGAGAACGTGAACACCGAGATCGCCGAGGCGATCATCGGCCTCGACGCCGAGGAACAGGCCTTCATCGACCGTACCCTGATCGAGCTCGACGGCACCGAGAACAAGTCGCGCCTGGGCGCCAACGCCATGCTGGCGGTGTCGATGGCCGTGGCCAAGGCCGCCGCGGAAGAGGCCGGCCTGCCGCTGTACCGCTACTTCGGCGGCTCCAGCCCGATGGTGATGCCGGTGCCGATGATGAACGTCATCAACGGTGGCGAGCACGCCAACAACAGCCTCGACATCCAGGAATGCATGATCATGCCGGTGAGCATGACCAGCTTCCGCGAGGCCTTGCGCTGCGGCGCAGAGATCTTCCATCACCTCAAGAAGATCGTGGACGCCAAGGGCTACCCCACCACCGTCGGCGACGAGGGCGGCTTCGCTCCCAACGTCTCGGGCACCGAGGAAGCGCTCAACCTGATCCAGGAAGCCATCGTCGCCGCCGGCTACGTGCCCGGCCAGGACGTGCTGCTGGCGCTCGACTGCGCCGCCTCCGAGTTCTACAAGGACGGCAAGTACGAGCTCAAGGGCGAGGGCCTGTCGCTGACCGCCGCGGGCTTCACCGACTACCTCGAGACCCTGTGCGACAAGTTCCCGATCGTCTCGATCGAGGACGCGATGGCCGAGGGCGACTGGGACGGCTGGAAGATCCTCACCGATCGCCTGGGCAAGCGTGTGCAGCTGGTGGGCGACGACCTCTTCGTCACCAACACCCGCATCCTCGCGCAGGGCATCGAGCAGGGCGTGGCCAACTCGATCCTGATCAAGATCAACCAGATCGGCACGCTCACCGAGACCTTCGCCGCCGTCGAGATGGCCAAGCTCGCCGGCTACACCGCGGTGATCTCGCACCGCTCGGGCGAGACCGACGACTCGACCATCGCCGACATCGCCGTGGGCCTGCGCGCGATGCAGATCAAGACCGGCTCGCTGAGCCGCTCGGACCGCATCTCGAAGTACAACCAGCTGCTGCGCATCGAGGAAGACCTCGGCGACACCGCCAACTATCCGGGCAAGCGCGCGTTCTACAACCTGCGCTGAACCCCTCGCTGCGCTGATCCGCAGCTTCCGGAAGGCCGGCGGGCGCACCGCCGGCCTTCGTCGTGAATGCGCCTGAATCCCACCCGATACCTGTCTCCATGCGCTGGCCGATCCTGATCCTGATCGCACTCGTCGTGCTGCTGCAGTACCCGCTCTGGCTGGGGAAAGGCGGCTGGCTGCGCGTCTGGGAGGTGGACCGCCAGCTGCACGCGCAACGCGAGGAGAACCTGCGCCTCGAGCAGCGCAACGCCGCGCTCGCGGCAGAGGTGAACGATCTCAAGTCGGGCAACGAGGCGATCGAGGAGCGCGCGCGCTTCGAGCTCGGGCTCACCCGGCCGGGCGAGATCTACGTGCAGATCCCCCAGCGCTGAAGGCGCACTGCGCGCCGTCCGGGCGCGCGTGCTCAGTTGCTCGTGAGCAGCGTGCGGGCGCCGTCGATGCGCTGCGCGAAGTAGCGGTTGGCGAGGCGTTCCACGCGCACCCGGCCGCGGCTGTTGGGCGCGTGCACGAAGCGGCCGTCGCCGATGTAGATTCCCATGTGCGAGTGCCGGCGCTTGAGCGTGTTGAAGAACACCAGGTCGCCCGGGCGCAGCTCGTCGACCTCGATCGGCCGCGTGCGGTCGGCGATCTGCGCGGCGTTGTGCGGCAGCCTGCGGCCGCTGATGTTCTCCACGATGTAGGCCACCATGCCGCTGCAATCGAGCCCCGCGTCCGGGTTGCGTCCGCCGAAGCGGTAGCCGGTGTCGAGCAGGCCGAGCGCGAACAGGACCATCTCCTGCGTCTGATGCTCGCCCTCGAGAGAGAAGTAGTGGCCGCTCGGTGCGGCGGTGCGCGGCGGCGGGGTGGGGCTGGCGACCGGGGTGGGGGTGGTGCTGCAGCCTGCCAGCAGCGCGGCTACGGCTGCCGCGGTGGCCACCAGCATCCGGCGCGGGGCGCCGAGCGGCGCAGCTTGGTCGGAGGGAGGGACGGCGCGGGGCAGGGGCTCGGGACTCATGGCGCGATCCGATGCGAAAGGGATTTACGCCAGAGTATCTCAGGACCCGCAGCAGGCGGCAAGGTTCGCTTGCGGATCAGGGGCTTGGAGGGGGTTTCTCGAAAACGGCTGAGGTCGGGCCCGGTGCGGGCCCGCGGTCCTCAGTCGAGCAGCTCGATGCGGCCGCTCACATGCACCGAGACCCGGCTCTCGCCGCCTTCGAGCGGCGCGGGGGCGGCTTCCGCGGCCATCACCGCGGCGCGCATGCGCGGCATCGGCGGCGGCTGCAGGCCGTGGTCGCCCACCGCCAGATGGGCGATGCGGTAGCGTCGGCCGAGGGTGTCGGCGATCAGCTTCGCGCGCGCCTCGAAGGCGCGCAGCGCGTCGACGGTGACGTCGGCGACCGCCTTGCGGCGCGTCTCGGGGGCAGGCTCCATGGTGAGGTGCGCGAGCGCCAGGGTCTCCTGGAGCTTGCCGACGAGCTCCGACATCGCCGCCGTGTCGGTGCTCTCCAGGCGCAGCTCGGAGCGCATCCGCCAGGCGGTGATGCGGCCCTGGCCATCCTTGCCGTAGACCGGCCAGGTGGAGGCGTTGCCGCTCTGCACCTTGACGGCCCCCTGCGTGCGCGCGAGCTCGAGCGCCGCGGCGATGTCGCGGTTCACTTCGCGCGCCACCGCGGCAGCGCTCGCGCCGCTGCGTTCGGCGTACAGCACCGCGACCGCGAGGTCGTTGGCCGCCGGGCCGCCGGCCTCGGCCGCGAGCTCCACGGTGGGCGGGCCGGGGGGCTCGGCG
>NZ_AMXF01000034.1 GCF_000310225.1 Thauera phenylacetica B4P | reverse complement strand
CTATCCGCTCACCAGATCAAGGTCATGCTGTGCCGTGCCGGCGGTGGACGCCGGATTTGTGCGGGAATCGACCGCCGTTAACAGCCCTCAAGGGATCGTGGACCAAGGGCGGTCGGGAGCGAACTGTGCCCATCACAACGACAGAGCAACGCGACGCGCTCCACGCAGCACACCGCCTGGCGGGCACAGGATCACTGATCCCGGCAAACAAGACCTACATCCAGCAGCGGAACGTCTACGATGGACAGTGCAAGGCGGCGAGTCTGAGTCATATGCATGGCCTTCGCCATCAGTACGCGCAAAGCCGTTATGAGACGTTGACGGGGAGGCCGCCGCCAGCAGCAGGTGGACCATTAGTCACGGAGTTAAGTCCAACGCAGCGCATAGAAGACCGCCATGCTCGTCAGACCATCAGCCGTGAGTTGGGACACGAGCGCGTTCAAATCACTGCCATCTACCTCGGTAGCTAGGTCAGGCAGTATGAGGCCCCCTGGCCTACATACACAGCCGTCCACCGGCTCAATCTGCAGGCCCAACAAACGTATTCAGCGCAGCTGCAATCCTCTTGCGTCGCTCAAGCAAGAAAGCCTTGTAGCTTTCCACTTCCAGCAGCGATGCCTCAACCGGGATGCACTGTGCTGCGAACGCTGGCTCGCCAAGCTGGTCCACCAGCGGGGGCAGGTAAACCGCCGGGGCCTTATCGCTGATCGCGCGATTCGTCTTGCCGCCGATGAAGGCCAGATTGGCGATGTCATCCGCCTCGCGGGCAGTGAAGCTGGTCTTCAGTACGGCTTTGGGAAAGATGTGATGGAACTGCAAGCGATGCTGGGCACCCGAATGATCCAGAGCAATGGTCAGATGGCTGCGCCAATCTTTCGCACCAGCAGCGCGGAAAGCCAGGAACATGGTCTTGAACAGCGCGCTGCGCTGGTTGCGGCCTTCCAGCTCCTCCGCGGTAATGTCCAGGCGGCCGAACTGCAGGCGCAGCCGGTCGATCAGCTCGCTCACCGCTCCGCCCTGACGAATATTTGCCAAATCCTGATCCAGAATGGTTTCGCTGGAGCCTCGGGAGAAGCGGCCTTTGGCATTGGCCATCAGCGCCCAGTAGCGCAGTTGGCGGGCCTCATCGTTGCTCAGCGCATAGTTGCGGCTATGCCCGAAATACGCCAGCACCACCAGCAGGAAAGGCGACGACAACAGTGCCGGGCTATCGATGCCAAGATTGCTGCACAGGAAGTTGAGCGCGAACTCCATGCCATCGCAAGCTTCTTTCCATGCCTTCTGCAGCTTCTCCACATTCAGGCTACCCACGATCTGAAAACGTGATTGACCGGTGGCAAACGCCATCAGATTCTTCAAGTGCAAACCGAGATCAAGGTCAAAGCCCGTCTTGGCGCATGCCTTCTGGAAATCCTGGAACGTCTGCAGCGAGTGCCGCCACTTGGCGGTGATCTGAGCCAGAGCCAAGTCGGAACTGCGCAGCTTGGCTCCCAGTGAATTGACCCGGACGAAGATTTCCGTTACCTCATCGTAGGAAAGCGTGCGTTCCAGCACGTCCATCCGATAAACGTACTTGCGGATGCCACGTAGCCGGGCCAGGCGCTGGCTGTACTTCTCGTACCGCGGATCGTCAAAACCACTGATACCGGCACGTTTGAGGAAAGGCGCATCGTTGTCGGTCTTGAACACTTCCGACACTTTCACCCAATGCGGCAACTGCTCCAGCTTCCTCGTGGCCACCACGAAAGTCATCTTCCTGAATCCGTGTTGTCTTCAGCGCGTACCCGCTCCGCGAGCCCCAGCGCATGATTTTTCTGCTGCCTGACTCCCAATCTCAGCTCACCGCAGCCCCGAGCACCGTCCTTTCACGGCCCGGAGGCCCGGCGAGCCGGGCTTACGGGGGGTGCGCTACGTCATTTTCCTGCTCCCACGCGGCCGTCGCCCTTTCGCCGCAGCGAAATGGCCTCGATTCGGAGAATTCGGCCGTCGGATTTGCATCACGGCGAAGCCACCGCGCACAGTCGCGCCTGCACCGTGGTGAACACCTTCACATGCGCGGCGACGCCGCGTCCGAAGTCCAGCACCAGGCGGCGGGCGTGTTCGACGAACTTCGCCGCACGGTACATCACCTCCTGCAGCACTGTCTTGATGCGTCGGCGCTTGGCCGGGTGACGGATCGGCGAGAGCTCGCCGGTCAGCCCGAGTTGGCCGATCAGGCGCAGGCAGTTGTAGGCGAACGCGGCCAGATGCATGACCGCGTCGTTGGTGTCGAACTTGCCCGAGGGCAGGCGCTCGAGGTCCAGGTCGGTCTTGATCTCGGAGTGGAACTGCTCGTGCGTGCCGTGGTGCTTGTAGAGCTCGATCACGTCGGCCATCGCCACTTCGAGGCTGGTCCACCAGCCTTCGATCTCGATCTCGGGGGTCAGCAGGTGCTGGCCCTTCTTGTCGATCGTGCGCTCGGTCACCCGCACCACCAGACGCAGCGTGCGCTTGGCCTTCTTCCAGGCACGGTCGATCTTCAGGTCCAGCAGCCCCACCCGCTTGCCCGCGCGCACTTCCTCGAAGACGCCGGCGGCCTCGGCCCGGTCCACCCAGGCGGTCTTGTCCTGACGGCGCGGATTCCACTTGGTGAGGTAGTCGAACGAACGCCCCAGCGCTGCCCAGCGATCGCGCTCGTCGGCCAGCGCGAACAGCAGCCGGGCGCTGTCGAAGCCGCTGTCGGCCCGCCACAGCAGCTTCGCATCGGCCGCACACACCCGGCGCAGGCGCGGGAACGCGCGCTCGAAGAAATACTCGGTCTCCAGCGCCGAGTGGTGCGACCCCGCGCGCAGCTCCAGGCCGAGGTTCCAGCCCTCGTTGCCCAGGTACAGCGCGATCGGCGTGTAGCCATCGACGCCCTGGTAAGTGCGGCTGACCGCCTCCTTCTTGGTGTCGGAGTTGTCCATCACGAAGGTGTCCAGATCGGCGCAGACGTAGCCCTTGTGCGCCGTGATCGGCGCCTCGGTGCGCTCGAGCAGGCGCAGGCTCAGCTCGTCGGTCAGCTCGCGCAGCTCGGCCGCGCGGGCATCGAGCCGTTGGCGCATCCACACGCTGCCGGGCACCTTGGCGAGCCCGAGCGCTTCCTTGAAGAAGCGGTCGCCGCGAAACGGCTCGATCGCCTCGAAGTCGCTTTTGCCCAGGCTCAGCAGCCCCACCACCGACTTGACCAGGTCCGAGCTCCGCATACCCTGCGACACCGGCAGCCTCGGGTCGATCACCGCCTCGACCTGTGCCGCCTGGCAGCACTGCCCGATCAACGCCAGGCCCGAGTAGGACGTCAGATTGAGCTTGGCGGATTGCTTGACTTCGAAGCGCGGCATGGTCGGTTGGGTGAAAGGCTCGGATGCGTAATTATACAATTACATCAATGCGTTAGGCTGGATTTCCGGCTAAGCGAACACGGATTCAGGATCTTGTTGAAGCGCTTGAGCAGTTCGTCCTCGGTCGAGTCCGTCTCATCGCCAATCAGTTCGCTATCGTCGTCGGCATCGTCCTCGTCGTCGCCGTTCTCTTCCACTTCGGTCACGACCGCCAACTGGTCGGGATGCTCCAAGTTGAACAGCAAGTCGATAGGCCGACGACGGCCGCGCACCGACACCGGCTCACCGCGAATGACGGCTGAGAGCGATGTCAGACGCTGCTGACCATCCAGCAGGAGCCGGGTGCTCTGGTAGGGATTCGTGTTCTGGTTGACCGCGAAATCCTGCAGCGGCACAGCTTCATCTGTTTCCCAAAGCAGGATTGCGCCCGAAGGGTAGCCGCGATACAGCGAATCCAGCAGATCACGCACTCGCGTAGAACGCCACACGTACTGGCGCTGCATCTCCGGCAAGCGCAGTTCGCCGCGCTCGATCATGGATACCAGTTCTTCAACGCTTGCTTCGGCCTTGGCCATGTTTTTCCTTCGATCAGGCACCGAGCAGGAAGCGCTCGCGGTGCCACTGTAAATAATGCCGGTGCTCGCTGGCCAGCCAGCGCAACGTCATTCCCGAATGAATGCCAAGCCCAGGCAGATCGCTTTGGGACAGGCGGGTGCTGGTCAGCAGATGCCCGGTATCGTCGAAGCTGGTCAGAAAGCGATCGAACAGCGCATCGAGATTGGCCACCAGCAGAAAGCCGTTGAAGGCATCCAACCGCTCGGCATCGTCGGCACATTCGGCCCAGGGTTTGGCATGGCTGGCACGCAGGGCTTCAGTCACAGCGACGCCGGTCACAGCGCAGGCACCACCCCAGTAGGTCAGCAAGGCATCGCGGTAACGCTCCTGCCCCACGCGCTGACGTACCAAGCGTTCGACTTCCGTGCCCCTGGCTTCGGCAGATATCGTCTCGACAGCTTGCGCCACGGCCGTGTGGTAGTCGCGCACTGCCTGATTCGGCAAGGCCTGCGACAGACTGGCCGTGCGGCGCAGGAGAGCCGCCAAATCGGGCAGAGTCGGCACACAAAACACGTCATCGGCTCCGGCCCAAGGTTGGAAACTGCGCAACAGTTCCGGCAGCAGCGCGGGCGTAGCCGGTTGAAGGCGCAAGCCGAAGCCATCGGCCGATGCCGTCACTACCGCCTGGCTGCGATGGCGAGCCGAAGCCAGTATCACCGCATCGCCAGCAGATGACAGCACGTGCTCGAAGCCATTGTCGTGGCCGGTTTTTTCGATGATGGTGCGTTGCAGAGGATTCATGTCCGCGTCCAATCTACCCGGTTCCACTCGATGGCGCGCTTGCGCCAATGGGTGTCGATCGCTTGGGCGAAATCCGGGCGCACCAACTTGGCACGCGCCTCGCACCAGTCGGCTGATTCGCGCCGTACCACCACGCCTTCCAGCGGCAGCTCGGCGCGATAGTGACTGGCTGTATCCATAACCAATTGCTTCAGCGCCGGCAGAGTGGTGCGCCCACTCGATACCCGCGGCACGGTGAACAATCCGGCTTCCGAGGCCAGCGCGTTGCGCCGGGAGGTGCTCCAAAAACGCCTCTTGCTGCGGTCATAGACATCGAACAACAGAAACCAGTCGGGCAGCGCGTCGTAATCCAGTGAATGGCGTGCGGCGCACCATTCGCCGAACAGCATCAACTCAGGACGCAGGACGGCAAGCAAGCTGGATTTGTGTTGCGCCAGCCAGGCGGGTAAACGCGCAAACTGACCAACATAGGGCTCGCCCAGATACTGGCCGCGATTCTGAGCAAGCACGGTGCCGTCGGGTGATAGAGACAGGCCGAGGTTCGCACCGTCGAGCTTCTCCTCCACGACCACATCGCCGGACAACAGCGCCTGCGCTTCGGTGGGCGACAACACCTTGTCGTCGCGTGGCATGCCGTCTTTGGCTAGCCAGGCAAGGTGCGGAGTGGTGGGAAAACGAAAGAAGGTGGCTGTCATAGGCACCCAACCCTGTCCTGATACCACGCAGCAGGCAGCAAGGGCAGAAAGAAAATTCCGAACTCCTCCAATTGCGTTCTTGCGATATGCCAGTCAGTTTCCGCACCGTAGACGATAGGAGGTGATTCTTCGAACATAATCATCGCGGCCAATGCACAAGCAACCCACTTGCGATCCTCACGGTCGGTGACGATTGCTTCGTGTTCAACTGCCAACACGGCGATATGTTCCCCATTGCCTTCGAACGTGTCGATTGGCACATCATCGACCTGCATCCGATCTCGCTTGCTCTGCAACACCTGCAGCCCGTACTCCTGTTCCTGCCAGTTGTACGGCATGTTGCGTTCGTACTCCGCCAGCACCAACCCGGCGTCATCCAGCACCATATGGTCGTCCGACTGATCGAACTGCACCAGCCACTCGTAGACCGACTCTCGCAATTCAATCTCGCGCGGCATGGCGCGTGTAGCGACGTTGGACAGCTCGGAGATCGCACTGGCGGCGAGCATCACGTTGGTATCAATTAGGAACATCGCCATCTTTTGCTCTCAACTCTTTCGCTCGTTTGATGGCTAGCGCCGTTTGCTCGCGAGTCTCCCCCAAGGTGTCTCCAAAAAAATGCTTGGGCCAGTTTTTTACCCGCCCAAGATCATCAACTTCCAAAGGCAGAAGGTTGGTATTTTTGCCATCACGTTCAACGAAATACATGGCGGCGTCAGCAACAGACACTTCTTCGCGGGCAATCAAGGTCTGCATACGGCGGAACAAATGCTCTGAATGCGTCTCGACAATGAACTGGACGTTGCGCTCCTTGCTTACCTGCGCCAGCAATTCAGCCAGCTTGCTCTGTGCCAGAGGGTGTAGATGGCTTTCTGGCTCTTCGACAATCACGATATGGCCGGGCTGGGCAAACAGGGCGGCCACAATGACGGGAAGCACCTGCGACACCCCCACCCCAACGTCCTTGAGGTTGCTGGCCAGGCCATCGGTTTCCACCAGCAACTCATGACGCGCTGAATTGCCAAGGGCGCGGATGGAAAGACCGTGCGCCAGATTCATCTCTTTCAGCCAATGAACTGTTTGCTCGAAGAGATAGGCTTGCGCTGGCAAGATTTGACTGCGCCTCTTGGCTTGCTGGCGCGCCACGCCGCTGGCAATCAACGCATCCACGGCTTTGGCACCGTCGTCGCCGATATGGGCAGGCATACGCCCCGCCCATACATAGTCACGCTGGGCCAAGCGGCGCACAGGGCCAAGATAGATGATGCGACCCAACTCGTTCAGCAGCGCCGGACCAACCGACCGAATCACCTCACCCTGCACACCCAGTTTGTTGAGCGTAGAGGGTGAAAATGCAAACGAACGCTGCGGACGAAAATCCGCACTTTGCCCCAAAGGCTTGATTTGATTGCCCAGCGTGAGGCGATAAATCCCGGGTTTACGGCGTTGCACGCTGAAGCCTTGACCGTCTTTGCCCAAGCGCAGGAACTCCAGTTCAGCGCTGCCGGATTGGCCTTTACGGTAGCGTGCCGAGAAGATCGCCGATTCAGCGGCATTTCCCGTTTCGCTCCAGCGAAACTCGATACCTACCTGATTGGACGCAGTGCTTTCCGTTGCTGCGCCGTGGCGACACAGCACATCCTTGAACTGGCCGAGTGTGACGGAATCGCCAGCATCAGGATTGCCAAGATTGAGATCGAGACTCGGATCATCGCCTCTGACGGTCTGACGGATGAGCAGCAGGCTTTGGATCAGACTGGATTTGCCTGATGAATTGGTACCCAACAGCAGAGTAATCGGAGCAAGTCGCACAGGCCCCGTGCTGCGCCAGATCTTGAAGTTCTCCAGTTTGAGATGAGTCAGCATACGGCGCTACTCTCCTTCCAAGTCGGCAACGGCAGGTGGCTTGACATGCTTGAAGGCCACATCTATTGCTGCTTGAATTCTTTGGATAATGTCCTTTCTGACCCGGTTTTTGCTTCCTTCCTCCAGGCGCGGAAGTCGCTCAATGCTGAAGTCAAAAACAGTCCCAGAGTAACTATCGTCTCTTGACGTTTTTCCAGAGAAGGCAAATTCAATGCCGCAGTCGCCAGCGTTTGCACCGAACTTGAAGGCATATGTAGCCGTCATTTTTATCAGGTAGTAATACTGATAATAGCTTTCTTCCTTGAGAAGAAAGACTTTTCCAAGATCACTTCCTTTTATCTGTATCTTGTTGACATGCCCCTCCATCCACTCAATTCGCTCCTCTTTCGGTAGCGCCCCCGCCTCCTGATCTCGAATGATCTCGAAATCTCCAATCTCTTTGAAGGAGAGTTCGGGTGTATTGATAGATGTCAATTGCAGAAAGAAGCGGATGCGCTCATTGTTCGTGAAATCATCAAAGAGAATGGACTCTGGCTTTTCGTCCGTGGTAATGCCCTTTGACTTGCAGAATTTTCCGATGGCGCCGGTGATGGCGTCATTGAGCTTGTTGGTGTCTTGTGATGTTCTGGATTTGTTGACTTCAATTTCCAAGCCATTGCCGGACTGCTTAAGAAGAATTTCGCCTGGGTAAGTGATCTCTTGGTTTATCCAGTCCTTGCTGAAGTCGAGGACACGCACGGAATATATGATTCGCACATTTCCATCTGGGTCAATGGAGAGGGCTGGCTCAGAAGCAAACACCCGATCATCCCCCAGCTTGATGCCCTCAATCACCGAATCAAAATTGTTCTGTATCTCCGTTTTCCAATCGGCATTTGATGATGTCAGCTTGAATTTACTGGAGGAGTACTTCTTTCCGGACTCGCGAACGAATGATTTTTCAACAAGGTTAGTGAACTCATTCGGCGTAAGAAGGCAGGCACTCAACAGTGGCACGGTATCGGATTTTTCACTACTGCCGATAAATATGCCCTTTTCCTTCAGAGTTTCAGTGATTTCGCCATTGCTGATGTGATCGCTATTAAGCAGTACTCTCAAACGATCTCCCCAGAGCATGGCCCGCTCATAATCAAATTGCTTGGCCGGCTTATCCATATCAGCACTCCAAAAGATCGAGAACGGAATCTTTGTAGCAAAAAACCTTGATGCTTGCCTTCCTTTCCCGAAAGGCCATCAGGACCGCATCTTTCACTTGCTTGTCGTCTGCCGGGTGATAGCTTTCCAGACCGATGAAAATATCCTGCGGCCAAGCATCGGCAAAGTCGAAGGCCAGGCTACAAAGTTTTTTCAGGGATTCTTCCGAGAATGCTTGTTTGGCATACAGGCAGAGAGATGGCTTTTCCTCCAGCATAAACCGGAAGGGGATAAGGTCTGATGCCAAAAGCTCGATTGGCAGCAGATCGCCGTATCGTTCATCTGCGTTTGCGACGACATTTCCAAGCTTGGGGTAATAGAAATGGTATTGCTGCCCCTGCTTGATTGATCTGAAATGACTGATCGCCTCTTTGATGAAGGAGGCCCGAGCCATGTCCACAAGATATAAGGGGCAGTTTGACGACAAATCCAACTGGATACGGCTCAAGGCGGGCTTGATGTCTTTATCCAATGTTTCTCTGTCTCCATGCGTCCATACGAGTAGGCCTATATGCTTCTTTTGCCTGCGCCCCCCGAAGGCTTGTACCTGAATCCGTGTTGTCTTCAGCGCGTACCCGCTCCGCGAGCCCCAGCGCATGATTTTTCTGCTGCCTGACTCCCAATCTCAGCTCACCGCAGCCCCGAGCACCGTCCTTTCACGGCCCGGAGGCCCGGCGAGCCGGGCTTACGGGGGGTGCGCTACGTCATTTTCCTGCTCCCACGCGGCCGTCGCCCTTTCGCCGCAGCGAAATGGCCTCGATTCGGAGAATTCGGCCGTCGGATTTGCATCACGGCGAAGCCACCGCGCACAGTCGCGCCTGCACCGTGGTGAACACCTTCACATGCGCGGCGACGCCGCGTCCGAAGTCCAGCACCAGGCGGCGGGCGTGTTCGACGAACTTCGCCGCACGGTACATCACCTCCTGCAGCACTGTCTTGATGCGTCGGCGCTTGGCCGGGTGACGGATCGGCGAGAGCTCGCCGGTCAGCCCGAGTTGGCCGATCAGGCGCAGGCAGTTGTAGGCGAACGCGGCCAGATGCATGACCGCGTCGTTGGTGTCGAACTTGCCCGAGGGCAGGCGCTCGAGGTCCAGGTCGGTCTTGATCTCGGAGTGGAACTGCTCGTGCGTGCCGTGGTGCTTGTAGAGCTCGATCACGTCGGCCATCGCCACTTCGAGGCTGGTCCACCAGCCTTCGATCTCGATCTCGGGGGTCAGCAGGTGCTGGCCCTTCTTGTCGATCGTGCGCTCGGTCACCCGCACCACCAGACGCAGCGTGCGCTTGGCCTTCTTCCAGGCACGGTCGATCTTCAGGTCCAGCAGCCCCACCCGCTTGCCCGCGCGCACTTCCTCGAAGACGCCGGCGGCCTCGGCCCGGTCCACCCAGGCGGTCTTGTCCTGACGGCGCGGATTCCACTTGGTGAGGTAGTCGAACGAACGCCCCAGCGCTGCCCAGCGATCGCGCTCGTCGGCCAGCGCGAACAGCAGCCGGGCGCTGTCGAAGCCGCTGTCGGCCCGCCACAGCAGCTTCGCATCGGCCGCACACACCCGGCGCAGGCGCGGGAACGCGCGCTCGAAGAAATACTCGGTCTCCAGCGCCGAGTGGTGCGACCCCGCGCGCAGCTCCAGGCCGAGGTTCCAGCCCTCGTTGCCCAGGTACAGCGCGATCGGCGTGTAGCCATCGACGCCCTGGTAAGTGCGGCTGACCGCCTCCTTCTTGGTGTCGGAGTTGTCCATCACGAAGGTGTCCAGATCGGCGCAGACGTAGCCCTTGTGCGCCGTGATCGGCGCCTCGGTGCGCTCGAGCAGGCGCAGGCTCAGCTCGTCGGTCAGCTCGCGCAGCTCGGCCGCGCGGGCATCGAGCCGTTGGCGCATCCACACGCTGCCGGGCACCTTGGCGAGCCCGAGCGCTTCCTTGAAGAAGCGGTCGCCGCGAAACGGCTCGATCGCCTCGAAGTCGCTTTTGCCCAGGCTCAGCAGCCCCACCACCGACTTGACCAGGTCCGAGCTCCGCATACCCTGCGACACCGGCAGCCTCGGGTCGATCACCGCCTCGACCTGTGCCGCCTGGCAGCACTGCCCGATCAACGCCAGGCCCGAGTAGGACGTCAGATTGAGCTTGGCGGATTGCTTGACTTCGAAGCGCGGCATGGTCGGTTGGGTGAAAGGCTCGGATGCGTAATTATACAATTACATCAATGCGTTAGGCTGGATTTCCGGCTAAGCGAACACGGATTCAGGTTGTATTGCTTGATTTATTTCGGAGCTGATTTTCGAGCAGGAGACTATCTCATCAAGCTCTGACAGGTGACCTTTGAACGTCGTCCTGACGCCTTGCTCTCCTTTTGGGTAACCATTTTTGGCGTTTTTCGAGGAGATATAAACAACATCAGTTCGGTTGTCATGGAGCGGATTGTTATAGATGAACACAAAATCATTGCCATGCGTTTGCTTATCGTGTGCCGCTCTATTGCATGGAATGCTGACGCCCTTCAGGAGATTGCTCCACCCAATCAGCTTCAGGAGTTCTTCCGTGATCTTCTCGCCATTCTCACCAGATGTCTTCGATGACTCACCCATGCTTCTTCCCCAGTGCTATGCTTATTTGGATGGTTTGTCCGTCATCCTTGAATTTTGCATCATTGAACGAAAGGCTGTCCGGCAGTATCAATCCAATATCCTGGCCCAGATTGATGCGGTTAAACATTTTTTTCAACTTGGCCTGAAGGTTTCTGGTCGGCACATTGATTTCGTCGGTACCCACCAGCCCCTTGCGTTCGGTGATTCTGGCCAGCTCGGTGCTCCATACGTCGGAGGAAACGTATTTCTCTGACACCGTCCTGATCTCATCGCCCGGCACTTCGTCCCGGTCTGCACACAAGGCAATGACCTCGCGGCAAAAATCCTGCCTTGCCACGGGGCTTTCGATGTTGTCCCGAACCTTCTCTATCAGCCCAGCAGCGACGGTTGACTTGGTGTTCTCATTGGGAACCTGCTTCGCTTTCAGAAAATCCTCAATCCAGTATTTTGTGCGGCTGCTCAAGCGATCGATGGCATAAACGATTTCAGAGCCATCAACGATGAGTGCGCCTTTGTCAATCAGATCCGGGTTGATGCCGCTTGACACTTCGAGCTGCCTGCTTTCGCCATCAGCACGGGTGGAAATGTACTGCTGCTTTGATTCCGCCTTGTAAACTCCGATAGCAGACTTGTACTTCCCATCCAGTTTTAGCTTCTCAAATAAAATGACAAATAAATCGCCTGATGCGATGTTGGGGTGATGTGCGGAAGCGTACAGATGTGTAGCCAAGTTCCTGGAAAGCTCTATAAAAGAGATTTTTCTCGAAAAGAAGGCTGATACATGGTGGGCCACATCATTCAGTGTCATGTCGCTTTCATGGGTAAGCATGTACTGATTTTTATCGCTGACGATGCCTCGCAGATAGCCGCCAAGTATCAAGTTCCCGATGCTTTCCGTAATGTCGAAGCATTGATCTGCCAAGATCAGCGGCTCTTCTCGCAGGCGATTGCCAACCTGATGCAGGATGACATCCTCAACAACCGACTCACCAATTTCCATTGATCTCATGCCAACTCTCCGATTTCTAAATTATCCCACGCCTCCAGCACCAACCTTTGGGTGCGGTATTCGCCGAATTCCTTGCACTCCTTGTCCTTGAGCACACGGAAAGTTTCGCTGGGGTAGTCCTCGCCCATGATGTCGGCAGGGTCGAGGATGTAGCGGAGTTCGTCGCGGGTAAGGCCGTAGAGTTTGGCGTAGTAGGCGTCAAGTTCGGCGCGCAGGGTGGCTCGGCGGTCGGGGTCGAAGGCAAAGGGCGAGCCGTCGTAGCCCAATTCCCTGGCCCAGGCGGCGAGGTCGTGGGCGGTGTAAGTCAGTTCCAGTACGCGCAGGACAATGAAGGCAAGGTTTTCATCCGTGTACCTTGATGGTGGGATGCATGGAAATTGACGAACATATGAATATGTCAAATGAAGCCCACCCACCTTTTGTCTTGCCACATAATCTAAAATCAAGCAATTAATGTTTGCGAGAAGTGCCGCTATCAATTTTGGTGTCGCCGAGGGAAAGATCAATGGCGCCGTGTGGCCCACACCGGATTTTGGAATCACCGCCGCAATTACAGTGCGCTCGTTTGTCGCGGACGTAACGTCTTTGAAGACCAACAGCCAATCATGCCCCCAACTACTGAGCCTTTCTTCTACAAACTGAGCCGAAATCCAGTAAAAAGGTATAGAAGTGTAATTAGGGTTTTGGTATTCGCTCAGCGAGGGGCTGGGCAAAATACGATATCCCCTTTCTTCTCCTCTTGATTCGTAAGTTCCGGCCCGATGATCGTAAAAATTGATCATCTTGGCTTCGTACAACGGCAGGAGACCTGCCGCCGGTGTATCGACAAACAGGTGGCTGTCGCTCGACATGTTGTGGGTGCCCTGCAAGAAGCGGATGCCCCACGGATTTCCATCTGGCCGATTTTCGTCGATCAATACCGGCGCAGTGCGGTAGAGCCTCTTGGTCAGTTCCGCGTCGCGCTCGCTGCGGAAGACCGGGCAGGTGAGCGTGTTGGGGTTGATGAGGCGGAATTCGTCGGGCGTGAGGGTGAAGCGGCGGCGCGGGTCGGCCAGTTGGCTGACCTGGGTGGCGAAGCAGACGAACTCGGCCCGTTCCTCCGCGCCCAGGGTGAGCAGGCAGAACTTGTAGCTGCGGTGTACGGAGGGGAATACCGCTTCGCGATTCTCGATGTCGTACAGGCTGACTAGCCGCCGGTTCTGGGTGATGTACCCGAAATACGCCTTGGTGCTGTCGTCGGTGGCGATGCCGGTCGGTACAATGAAGCCGGCGCGGCCGCTGTGGGCATGGATTTGCAGGATGGTTTCGGCAAACAGCGCGTAGGTGTTAACTCGCCCTATGCCAGTCAGTGGGTAACGCCCACCATCTTCCTTTCCGGTACGTGCGAAGACGCTGGCAGCCTCACGCTTGCGTCGATCAGTGATGAACTCTTCGTAAAGGCGTTTTTCAGCTTCATCCTCTTTGGCTTCATGCACCAGTTCGGGATAGAGATGGCGAGCCAACAGGCCTTCACTGAGCCATTGAATACGTTGTGTGCGCTCAGCCTTGTTCTTGGCTTCTGCAACTAGCGGATTCCGGGTGGCGAAGAATTCTTCCTCTTTCAGCTCCACATGCTCCCACGGCGGATTGCCCAGCACGCAGTCGAAGCCGCCTTGCGCGAACACCTGCGGGAAGGCCAGCGGCCAGTGGAATACGCGGGCTTGTTCGCAGGCGGCGCGGGCCGCAACGATAGGAGCAGCGTGCTCGGTCTGGGCGCGTTCCGGTGCGGTCAGTAGCGCATGCAGGGTGATGCTGGTGGGTACGGTTTCTGCCGTGACCTCCGTCTTAGGCAGCAGGTAGGCGCCCACCAGCGCATCGGCGGCGTGGGCCAGCGGGCTGTGAGCGGAGTCCTCCAGAAAGTGGTGCCAGGCTTGTTCCTTGGCGGCCACCTGTTCGGGTGTGTCGGCGGGCAAGGTTTCGATGGCGCGCATGGCTTCGAGGCCGCCGCGGTTGTCCACGCCCAGCAGCATCTGGCTGCCTTGCAGATCCTTGGCGATCTGCTTGAGGCCGGCGGCGTTGGCTTTGGCCAGCTCCTTGCAGACGTCCTTGTCATCGCCGCTCAAGGGCTTGAAGGCATCCTTGGCGATGCCTTGTTCCAGCGCGTTCAGGTCAGTCAGGCCCAACAGGGCGTCGCCCACTTGCAGGTGGTGGTCGAGAAAGCCCAGCGGGCGGCCTTCTTCGTAGCCTTCCAGCCACAAGGCCATGCGCGCCAGTTCGATGGCCATGGGGTTGCGGTCCACGCCGTAGATGCAGCGGGCCACCACTTCGCGCAGGGCGTGGCGGTAGTCCTGCGGCTGGATGGCGCCTTCCTGCCCGCCTTCTAGGCTGCGCAACTGGGCGAGCTTTTCCGCCAAGCGGCGGGCGGCGGCGAGCAGGAAGTGGCCGCTGCCGCAGGCCGGGTCGATAACGCGGATGGCCAGCAGTGCCTCTGTAGGGTTGGTCGACTGCGCGGCCAGGCGCTGTTCGATGACGGGATCGAGCGCGCTTTTGATCAGCTCCTGCACCAGACTGTCGGGGGTGTAGTAGCTACCGGTGAGCTTGCGGGCGTTGCCAGCGGTGCTGCCTTCCTCGGTACGGCCGACAAAGCCGAACGTGCGCGCGGGCAGGTCGATGGCAGGCACCAGCTCCAGCAAGCTTTCGTAGACGCTACCCAGTTCCTCCGGGCCCATATTGCGGTAGTCCACTGGGATGAGGCTGCTGCCCTTGCCTTGCGCGACCACTGCCCAGCGCAGGTGTTGCAAGGCGGTGAGCAGGTGGGCGTTGTCCAGGCTGGCGACATCCAGATCGGGGCATTGTTCGGGCGCGAACAGGCCGCCCAGCGCGGGCAGGGCCAGGCGCGGCTCGCCCTGTGCCAGACCACGGAAGACGATGCGGATGGCTTGCCACTGGTCGTCGTGGCGAGTGCGGGCCCGGCGCTTGAGGCACAGCTCGCGCAGGCGGGTCAAGGCGTAACCTTCGGCATAGGCGCGACGGGCGGCCAGTGCTTCGGCGCTGTCGTCCTGCGGGTGCAGCACGCCGCGCTCTTCCACGGTGAAAACGAAGATGAGCCGGTAGATCAGGCGCAGCAGTTGTTGGAAATAGTCATCCTTGCTGAGCGTGCCGTCGTTCAGGGCGGCGCGTAGGGCGTGGTTGGCAGGGTGTTGCAGGAAACCTGCGCCGAAGGTCAGCAGGGCCTGCTCGACGCCGTTGCGTAGGCCATCGCGCACCCGAGTGCCTTCCTGCTGGCCTTCGCTGCGCCATTGTTCCCAGATGCACGCCGTAGCGCCCTGGCCGGGGCGGGATGCGCGGCTGGCGTGCAACAGCCGCCAGACGTTGGCGAATTCGGCATAGCGCTGGCCGCCGAGCAGATCGGCCAGATCGACTTCGAGAAAGCTGGGGCGGGTGAGCGAGGCAGCGTCGCGCAGCAGCCGCAGCTGTCTGCCGTTGCTGACGATGCCCCATTGCAGCGGTTCGCTGGCGTTGAGCAATTCCTGCATGGCCTGGAACGGGGCTTTCTTGCGGTTGCCGCCGCCTTGCACGGCAAACCGCGCGTCAGCCTCGTCCAGGCCCAGAGAGTGTGGTGCCACCAAGACGGGCAAGGTACCAGCCATGAGGCTGACCGGGTAACGCAGTTCACCCACTTGCTGTGCTGCCGCGGCTTGCGAGGTGGCGTAGCCAAAGGCATCGCGCAGCAGTTCGTGGACGAAGGCGGTGGTGAGCTGCGCGGCATCGACGTCGGCGCGTTCCATCTGCGCGGCGAAGTGCTGCCATTGGGCGCAGGCGATCTGGAAAGCGCGGCTGTATTCGTCCTTGAGCTTGACGCCCTTGGGGGTACCGTAGTCGGCCTCGCTCTGGGCGCTGGCGCGGCCCTGAGCAGCTTTTTCCAGTTGATCAGGCAGGAACAACCCGCCTTCGAGCCTGAGGGTGGGAAGGTTCAGCGTGGCCTGGGCCTTGCGGATGCGTTTCATGGTTGTTCTTCTCCAGGCCAAGGCTTATAACGAGTCAGGCAGCAGCACGTACACGCCCATCACATCCACCGGCAGGCAGGGGCTGACGCTGTACTGGCCGACGTCACGGGTGGCCTCGCGCACGCGCTGATGGTCGGCCAGCAGGGCATCAGCCCGCTGTTGGGCCACCGCTTGCAGTTGCTGCGGGTGCGCGGCGAGGAAGTCGAGCGCGGTGCGGATTTCGCGCTGTGCTGCCTCTGGCGGTAGGTTGCCGCTGGGCGTGCATTCCAGCAGGCGGCTCACGCCGTCGTCGGCCAGCCATTGCGGGGCGTTGCGGCCCTGCACGGCCAGCGCCACGGTTTCCTCTGCCATCATCTGGAAGGGTTCGCGACGGCGCACGTAGCTGAGCTGGTGGCGCAGGCGCAGCAGGTAGAGGGTGGTGACGACCTCCACGTCATTGGTAAGAGTGGCAGCGCAACGGGCGGCCAGCGGGCGTTCGCCGCCGAGTGCATCTTCCAGCAGGTGCTGGGCGAGCAGGCCGACCAGCGGGTGACTGCGGTGCAGTTCGCTGAAGTCGATGATCTGGGGTTTGTCTATGCCTTCATCGGCCAAGCGTTGGCGCAGGGCTTCGGGCAGGTGCTGCGGCAAGAAGCGTGCGGTCTGCTTGCGGCCGATTTCCAGCGGCGCCCCCAGCCGCACGCAAGCGCTTTGCAGGAAGCGCTGCACGTCAGCCTGGGTGCCCAGGGCCTGCTGCTGCTTGTGCCATTCGGGTAGAACGTCGTCGGGCCGGATGCGGCGCTGGGCGAACACGGTGCGATTGGCCTTGGCTTTTTCCAGCGCGTCGCGCCATTGGGCTTGCAGAGGAGCGAGCAATTGCTCCGGCTCACCGAAGTCGAACGCGACCTGCGGCGATGAGGTGCGACTGTCGCTGCGTTTCATCAATGCCGCCTTGACCAGGGCCTGATTGATGCGGGCTTCGTCCTCGGGCATGGGAACGAGCACGCCGAGCTCCTTCTGAATGGCCTCGCCCTTCTTGAGGATGACGTTGAGCACGAAGCCATCCACCGGGTTGTCTTGCCCGTAGAGCATGGTGCAGCGCACTTCATCAGCCTGCTGACCGAAACGATCGACGCGGCCTTCGCGCTGTTCGTGGCGAGTGGGGTTCCAGGCCAGGTCGTAGTGGACGACAGCGGTGAACAGATGTTGCAGGTTGATGCCTTCGGAGAGGCAGTCGGTGGCGACCAGGATGCGTTGCTCGGCATCCTCCATGTCGTCCACGCGCTCGCGGCGTTCTTCGGGGGTGAGTTCGCCGGTGACAGCATCGACGGTGGCCTTGGGGAAAGCGGCCTTGAGGTGTTCGGCCACGTAATGGGCGGTGGCGATGTAGCGGCAGAACACCACCGGGTGGTAGCCCTCCTTTACCAGCAGGCCGATATGCCGGATGAGCGCGGCCAGCTTGGGATCACCGGCCTTGCCGGAAAGACGTTGCGCGTCGGCGATCAGGGCTTGCAGGCGCGGCGCAGCGTCCTGCACCTGGGCTGGCGGCTCCAGATCACTGCCGGAGAGATCATCGGCCTCGCCATCATGCAAGCGTTCATCACTGAGGAGGGTGTCGTCAGGCAGGGTTCCTTCCAGCCTCGTGGTCAGAGCCTTGACGGCGGCAGCGGGCGACGACGCCACGCAGCGCAGTAATGCCAGGGTGGCGTACCAGATGAGGCGCGCGCCGCCTTGCTGTTCTTGCTGCTCAACGGTTTCAGCCAGTTCGCGGCAGTAATCCTGCACGGCGTCGAAGAACGCGCCCCATTCGCCGCTGAGCTGGTAGGTGAGCTCGGTTTTCATGCGACGGGGAAAACCTCGTCCGTCATGGGTCTCGGCCTGCCATTCAACGATATCCTTGCGACGGCGCTGGACGAAGTGGCGGGCCAATTCCTGACGCAGCGGGTCGGAGGCCGTCATGCGGCCTTGTAATGCGGCAAAACGTGTATCGAGCAGCGACAGCAAGTTGTAGAAGGCGGTTTCGTCACCGGAGTGGGGTGTGGCGGTCAGCAGGATCAAATGTCGCTGCGCGTCACGGGCAAGGCGTTGCAGCAGCTCGAAGCGCAATTGCTTGCCTGCGCCGCTGCTGGCGCAGGTGTGAGCCTCGTCAACGATGATGCATTCGGGGGCGGTGGCGAGAAACTGTTCGCGGTGGCGTTCGCTCTTGATGTAGTCCAGGCTGACGACCACCACGGGATGATGGTCGAACAGGCGCACACCATGCGGAAGATCACGTTCGATGCGGGAGGCCGAAGCCGAAGTCAACGCCACGGCCTGAAGGTTGAAGCGGGTTTCCAACTCACTTTGCCATTGCTCGACAAGGTGTGGCGGGCAGAGGATGGCCAGGCGGGCGATTTCGCCACGGTCCATGAGCTCGCGTGCGATCAGGCCGGCTTCGATGGTCTTGCCGATGCCTACGTCATCAGCAATCAGTAGGCGCACAGTGGACAGGCGAAGCGCCATCAGCAGCGGCACAAGCTGATAGCCGCGAGGCTCCACGGCGATATTGCCAAAAGAGCGGAACGGGCCGGCGCCGGCGCGCAGGGTCAGGCGCAAGGCATCGCGCAGCAACAGCGCGGCGGCGTGGTTGCCGGCGCGTGCGGGATCGGGCCAGTCGAAGGTGGCAGGTTCGACGGGATGCAGTTCCAACTCGGGGATCAAGGCGATGCTTTCGTCATCGGCACCGCTCAATGGGCGCAGGCGCAGCCAGTCGCGGCGGGAGTCGCTTTGCACCACCCATTCGCGGCCTCGGGCGCGCACCAGGTTGCCGGGCAGAAAGTCGTGTTCGAGGATCGTCATGCGCCTTTATTCCTTGGAACCGAACACATCGGCGTGCGCGGCGAATTGTTGTGACCAACGTGAAGCGTCCGAAAAATCGAGCACCTGCCAGCCTTTGTCCTGCAATACGTTGGCGGTCTGCTCATCCACCGCTGACAGAAACACCAAAGCACGAGATGCCTTGTACTGGGCCGCTGCGGTGGCTGCGCCATTGTTGACGGACACGTTGACCGCATCAGGTTGTATAGCCCCTGCCTGGCGGAGCGCGGACAGCCAAGCATCAAGTGGCTCGTCAGCTGAAGTCGTCGAGGCAACGGTGGCCGGGCTGCTCGTTACGGGCTGTACCTGGGCATTGGCCAGCGCGACCAGCAGCTTGAGCGCATCCGCATTGCGGCGGTTGATGTGTTCGTGGTCCGGCTGGTTGAAGTAGGACAGCAGGCACTGGTAGCAGCCGGCTTCACACTGATGATTGCCAAGTGCATCGGTCTGTTCCAGCGACGGCAGATCGTCCAGCGTCCAAATGCCGCTCTGCGGTTTGCGATAGTGAATCAGTTGCAGGGCATTGCTGGCTACGAGTGCAAGGTCGTCGCGATTGTTTGCCAGACGCGTGAGCACACCCGCACCGCCTTCCGCCGCTTCGTAAAACAGCAAGGCGCGGCGCTCGTCGGACTTTGGCAGTGGCTCGACCACCAGTTCGGATTCCTCGATCTGGAAGGTCATTTCGATGCCGCGCTTGAGCGCGGCCTGCAATGTCGCCATGGCCTCCAGAGGCAAGGCATGTACGGGAGCGAAGATCAGCAGATTGCGATGATCTTCCACAAAAGGAACGATGCGCTGGTTGGGCACCTTCTCCAGCAAAGCATCGTCGCCGCCCTTGTCCTCCTCCGCATCCGGTGCGTCCTGCTTGCTCCAGGTGCCCGTGATGGGGTTGATGTAGAAACCCAGTTGCTCCTTGTCCTTGCGCCTGCGCCAGCCGCGGTTGATGCGCCAGATTTGCGCAGCGGGCGCGTAGGTGAGCTCGCCCAGCACGTCCTCGCCTTGTTGAATCGTGGCCTTCTGCTGCTGGATACGGCCATCGGGGCCGGGCAGGAAGCGGTAGGTGGTTTGCAGCTCGAAGCCCTGACGCTGGCGCTCCTCGTCGTTGATGGAGATGCGCTCGGTGGCCACGGTCTCCACGGTTTCGATGCGGTAGAGCTCGCGCACCCAATCGTGCTCGGTGAGCAAGGCGTCGCAGTTCTCGCAGCGATTGACCAGCGGCTGTTCGCCGCCCGGCTCGCCGAGATGGCCGTAGCCGCATTGGCTGCACACCAACGAGGCAATGGTGGCCAACTGGCTGTTGCCGGAAATGTGGTCTGTATTGCCTACGTTGAGTTTGGCACGCACCACGCGGTACATGCGGCCCTGGTGATAAATGAGGCTGCGGGGGCCGAATTCGGACAGGGCCAGGAAGCGCGGCCGGCTGACCATGCTGCCTTCGTCATCCTTGCCATTGACGGCCTGGCCGCCACGGGCGGGAATCCAGGCCATCAGCGGCAGGCGCGGGAAGTTGTAGCCGGGCAGGAAGCCTTGGCTGGCCAAGTAGCGATAGGTGTAGAAGTCGTTGTTCTGGCCGTTGCCGGACTTGAGCAACACGGCGTACTGGCGCGCGGCGTCGCCGTAGCGGCGCTGGGCATTTTGGCGCTCAGTGTGCGAGGCGGTATGGCTCTTGACGATGCGATCAGCCATATCCATCTGTTGGCGGGTGGCATCGAACAGCACGCGCCAGCGCTCCAGCGCCCCAGAGAACGCTTGCGCCGCATTGTCGATGACCTGGCGCACATAGTCAGGAGTGAACCAGGCGCTGCCTTCAAGCTCGCCCTCAAGCTGGTCGATGACCCGTCCGGCACTGGCCAAAGCCCGGTGCTGGACAGCCTGCGCCCGGAGCGCTTCGTGCAAGGGCTGTTTCAGTGGTTTGCCGGACTGTTCAAGATCCAGCATGGGCGCAATGCTGTCGTCCAGCGGCACCTGGGTGCTGGCCAGCCAGACCGCTTGCAGATGGCTGTCGATGAGATCGCGGTTGCTCAGGTCGAGGGTTGGCGCTCGCACTACGCCATGCACCATTTGCTCGGCATTGTGGAAGAACCACTGGTCATGCGGACTGAGTGCCGCGCAGTAGGTGATGACTAGCGCCTGCTGACCCGAGCGACCCGCACGGCCGCTGCGCTGGGCGTAGTTGGCGGGGGTCGGCGGCACATTGCGCAGGTACACGGTGTTGAGCGCGGAGATATCCACGCCAAGCTCCATCGTGGGGGAGCAGAACATCACCGGCAGACGTTCCAACGGCGCTTCGTGGGCCGGGTTCTGCGCCCAATCCTGCCTGTCTTTTTCGGTGTAGCGAAAACGCTGCTCCAGCAGTTGCCGGCGTGGCGCATCCACCTGCGCCGTGTGTTCCTGGGCCTCGAAGTCGAACAGCGGATGCGAGGGCCGACGCAGCAGGTCGGCAATGCCGAGATACAGGGTGCGGAAATACTGGTTGATTCGATTACTATCAGTTTGCGGCTGATCGGCAATCAGGCACCAGTCCAGAGCAGCCGCGTTCAGGCGCCAGCCTGCGAGCTGGGCGTCGATAGGTTGGCGCTGTACATAGCCATAGTCCTTGGCGGACTCCAGCAGCGCTTCGATCAGCTTAGCCCACTCGACATCTTTCCACTGCGCGACCTCGCCGGCGCAGGCGCTGTTGCGCCAGAAGGCGGCCGTCTTTATTTGCCGTAGCAGACGGGAGCGTGGACCACCTGTCACCAAGTCGGTGCGCGGCTTGCCCTTGTATTCCGGGCGCTTGCCGAGGATGAGATAGCGGCCGGTATCGAGTTTCTCGTCGGGAGCGAAGGCCCAACGTTCATTCAGGTAGGTGTGGGCACTGGTGCGTGCCTTGTCCTGCTCGACCGGGTCGAGGTAACGACTTTCCAGGCACAGATGGCGGCGCAAGGCGTCGAACAGTAGTTCGAACAAAACTGTCCGCTGCACTGCCGTCAATTTGGTCAAGGTGCTGTTTGCAGCAAAGATGCTGGCGTCAGCGCAAAAGGCATCTAGGTCTCGATACCGAATCTGCAACAGGCCGAGTTGATCCAGATTCGGATTATTGAAGCGCCAGCCACGCCGCAGATCACGCAGTAGCCGGTAGGCGATGATGAAGCGCAATGTGCGTTGCGCTTCTTGTCGGGCCAGTCCCATGAGCTTGGGGGTGCGCAGATACTCCACCAAGGTCGCTTCATCGACCCCTTGAAAGCCGAGGGCCTTGAATACGCTTTCGGCCAAGTGTTCTTCATCGAGTTGGCCGCCGCTGCCCTGTAGTGCGCCGATCAAGCCGGCACGCGGCGTCAGCAGGAAAATGAAGTCGTTGAAATGCCCCGCCTGCAGAGCGGCATCCTGGCGGTTGTCGGTAAACCCAAGCAACTTGCGTGGGTCAGGCTGCCCTGGCGCAGGTTCGGAAAGTGCGAACAATTGCTGCAAGGCCGCCAGGGCAATCATGGTAGTGGCCGAAGAGCGGCCTTCGCCGGACAGGCTGGAGAGGCGGTTGGCATCCTTGCCGTGGGCTTCGTGTGTCGTACCGCAGTTCAGGCAGAAGCGGAACTTTCCCGGAATGAACCAGAACTCCGCCCCCGAGCCCGTTTGCCCTTTGGCATCGACCGTGACTATATAGGGAACGGCATTCTTGTAGGCTGGCTTGATTTTGGGTTCGCTACGGCTGAGGTCGATCCAGGTTTCCGGCAGGTCTTCGAGCAGGCCACCGTATTGCTGCCCGGGCACCAGAGGACACAGGAAGCCATAACTGGCGTCGTCTTCTGCCGCGATATCGTCGATTTCACGTGAGCTGAAGCTGACCGGTTGCTGTGCGTGCCAGACAGGTAGGTATTCCTGGCCGCAATCGCGGCAGAAGTGAGTCGGGTAAAGCAGCACATTCTCTTGCTGTCGCCCCGGCGCGAAACGCTGAGCATCGAGCGTGACATGGCGCTTACCTCGCGCCTCCAGCGTGGTGAGTACCTTGCCGGGACCGCTGATGAACTGGTGCAGCTTGAACGCGAAAGGCGGCCTGCCCTGGGGCGTGCGCACATCATGGGCAGCCACTAGAAAGCGCTGCAGGGCGGTGCGAGCGGCTTCAGGCTGGCAACCCGCGTCTTCGGCGAGACGGCGGCTGGCCTCTTCCAACATCATGGGGCTCGCCCGCCTGGGAGGCTCGTCGGCAGGTAGTTCGATACCCAGGTTCAACTCCACCCAGATGGATAACGGATCATTGCGAAAGGCGTCGAAGTCAGCCCAGATATCCTGCTTTCGCGTAATGGCCGCCGGTAGTTCTGTGCGGATGGCGTTGACGTCCTTGAGCGGGTTGGTGACGCGCTCCAAGGTCTCGCCGATGACGTCATGCTCGCTGATCTGGGTGCCGAAAAGTTTGCTAGCCACGTCGGCTACCACGCGGTTGCGGTCGGCTTGGCTACCTGTGCTGGACATGGTGGCCGACGTGCCGATGCAGACCAGTTGCTCGGCTTTCAAGCGCTCTCGCAGGCGCCGCACTAGCAAGGCAACGTCCGCCCCTTGACGGCCACGATAGGTATGCAACTCATCCAGCACCAGGAACTCAAGTCCCTCGCAGTGTTCCACCACACGCCGATCCACTTCGTCGAAGCGCGTGAGGATGTACTCCAGCATCATGAAGTTAGTGAGCAGGATATCGGGCGGGTCATCCGCGATGGCGCTGCGTTCCGCCTTGCTTTCCTGGCCGGTGTAGCGCTTGACGGTGAAGGGACGACGCTCTGGCGCATAGCCATGCAGAAACTTGTCGAGTTCTTCCAGCTGGCTGTTGGCCAGAGCATTCATCGGATAGATGACAATGGCCCTGGTACGTGCTTTGCCATCGGATTGCTTGGCCTTGAGAATGCGGTCGATGATCGGGATGAAAAAGGACAGGGACTTCCCCGACCCCGTTCCGGTCGTGACCACATAGCTTTGGCGTTCCTGGCCTTTGGCCAAGGCTTCCATCTGGTGCTTGTAAAGATGCAGGGGTTCTGGCGAACCTTCAGACTTCCCGACCTGGAAGATCTCTGCGCAGGCAGCGTGCAAGACCCCCTGCGCCGCCAGGTTCTGCACCGTGCCCTGGCGTTGGTAATTCGGGTTGATCTGCACCAGCGGCTCAGGCCAATAGCGACCTTGCGCATATTGATGTTCGACCTCGGCTTGGATATCAGGCGCAGCGATGCGAACGAAACTGCGGGAAAAGCTTCCGTATCGTTCGATGAGCTGGTCGCGGAATTGGAAAACGTTATCCATGGAGAGTCCTCACTGATCCATCTTGTGGCCAATCGCCAGAACCGCTGTACTACCGGAGGTGCCTGCTGTGATGCGCTTCCATTTCGCACCTCGCCCCTTGCCAGTCGATTCGATCAACCCCTCTGATTTCATCGCTCGCAGCACTAGTCGAACCATGTCCCGGCTCACGCCCGGGCAGGCTTCTTCAATCTCGGAAATCGAGAACGGCAGGGTGCGCCCCAGAACTTCCGTCCGCACTCGGTCGCCTTTGCTGCCACGTCCCCGTTCGATGGTGCCGACACGCTCCTCGAACTCACGGTAGGCCCGTAGTAAGGCACCCCAGAAGTAGTCGAGCCAGGGCTTTACGTCGTGCTGCCCCTGGTGCCAGCCCTGCGAGCTGGCTTCCAGCGTCTCGTAATAACCTTCCTTGGTTTCCTCGAAGATGCGTTCCAAACTGATGTAGCGACCCACGGCATAGTCGAAGTGGTAGAGCAGCAGCAGGGTCAGCAAACGGGACATGCGACCGTTGCCGTCCGGGAAGGGGTGGATGCACAGGAAGTCGAGCATCGCCAGCGGCACCAGTACGAGGGGGTCGGCCAGGTGCTGATCCAGCGCGGTGGCGTAGCGCCCGGCCAGATCGGTCATAGCCATGGGTGTGAGGTGCGCAGCGACCGGCTGGAAGCGTAGACGTGACGTGCCGTCCGGGTTACGTTCGATGATGTCGTTATTGGTAGCCTTCCAGCGCCCACCCGCCTGCGGCATATAGCGGTACAGCAAGGTGTGGAGTTGCAGCACTACGCCCTCGCTGAAGGGCATGTGCGCGGCCGATTCGTGGATCAGCGCCAGGGCGTCACGGTAGCCGGCGATCTCCTGTTCGGAGCGGCTCTTTGGTGATGCGTTGCGGATGACCAGAGACTTCAGGCGCGAAGGCGCTACGACAACACCTTCCAGTCGGTTGGACGACTCGGTGGACTCCACCACCGCGATCTGGCGTAGACCCTTGAGGGCTTCGGGCGACTGTGCGGCGTAGAGTTGCTGCTTACCTTGGTACTCGCCCAGTGTGCGCAATGTGGCGGCCTGAGTGCCATCGAAGCGAAGCGCAGCAAGGTACTCGGGTGTGAGCGAGTGCATGGAAATGTAAGCCTAGGCTGTGTAAATGGGGTAATCATAGCCTTTAAATGGGGCATTGTCTCCAGAAATGCCTCATTAACAGTGTTTGACTACCCCATTTCCTGAACATTGGACACGTCGCGAGGGGCTGGCATGGCCGACCAAGAAGGAAATGAGCGACATGAGCCTCAAAAGGGGCAATCAATTCAAAATCACCCCATTTATTCCATTGTTTACCCCATTCCCAGCACCCAGCCTTGAGCAAAGGCAAATGGCAAGGGAACGGCACTCAAGGGACAACGGCCCTATCCAGAAAAGGAAAAGGCCGCCCACCCTTGCTCACTCGCTCTGTAACAACCGGCCAAATCGTCTCTATGCGGTGCCGCTGCCCTCCGCAGCACTCAGGTAGTCCGCCCAGTCCTGCAACAGCGTCCTTCTCTGATCCAGCAGCAGCGCCTTGTTGTAGGTCGCCCGAACCTTGTTGCTTTCCACGTGGGCCAGCTGCCGCTCGATTGCATCAGGCCGGTATCCGTTCTCATTGGCCCAGGTCGAAAAGGTTGTCCGCCAGCAATGCGGCGTCGTGCCCCGGCCCAGGTTCATGTCACGCATTGCGTAGGTGAGCCGGTTGGGCGTGGTGAAGCCCTTGCCGCTCCGGTGTGGGAACAGATAGCGGCCACCGCCCGTGATGCACTGCAAATCCTTCAGCACGGCAATGGCCTGCACCGACAACGGGCTGACATGGTCGCGCCGCGCTTTCATCTTCGCCGCAGGCCGACGCCACAGTGCATCCTCAAAGTCGAACTCGTCCCACTCGGCATCCGCCGCTTCCCCTGGACGGCAGGCGGTCAGCGCAATCAACCGCAGACACAACGAAGTTTCCGGATAGCCCCGGTAGCCGCGCAACTCCTGATAGAACCTCTGGATTTGCTCTCGCGTCATCGCCGCCTTGCTCTCGCTGAACGGCACGCGCAGCAGCCCGCGCAGGCTGGGGATCGGATTGGCCTCGACCAGACCCCGCACCACCGCAAACTCGAAGATCGCCGACAGATCGCCTTTGACATGGATGGCCGCCCAGGCCCCGTGAGACTTGCATTCCTCCAGTAACGGACGGATCTGCTTGACGCCAATGTCGCTCATCGGCATCCCGTCGAACTTGGGTGACAGGTACTTCCTGATGCGGGACTCTTTCGTCCGATAGGAACTCTGTGCGAAGACTGGCTTGATCTCGGCCAGGTACGCTTTCGCCACCTTGGCGAACGAGCTTTCACGGGCGCGCTTGCGTTCTTCCAGCGCTTCCAGATTGCGCTGCTTGACCTGCTTCCGCTCATGGGCAGGGTGGATGCCTTGCTTGACCAGGGCCCGCGCTTTCTCGCGAGCAGCACGCGCCTCTGCAAGGCTTACTTGGGGAAAACCGCCAATGGCAAAGAGGTTCTCCTTGCCTTGCAGGCGGTACTTCCACCGCCAGAGCTTGCCGCCGGCGGGCTTGACCAGCAGGAACAAGCCCCCGCCGTCTGAAAGTTTCCAATCTCGATCAGTCGATTTGGCCGACCTGACCTTGAGGTCGGTGAGTAGGTTTTCGGGCATCGTTGGACTCCACTGCGGGGAAAGTACCCCCACGGTTGAACACGAGTACCCCCAACGCTACCCCCGAATTCTTCAGACCTCGATGAACAATAGGAACGCTCAGCAGACCGTATTGTTTCTGCAACCCATTGATTTAAAAAGGGTCAATCCGTCCACCAAGCGCTACTGAACGCCACCGAGATCCAGCAAAATTCGTTAGACGTTAAACCAAAAATCTGGCCGCAAAGCGTGTATGGAAGCGGCATTGTCTCTGGTATCACTCATCTTGTAGTCACTTCCATATACACTTTAGCCGCTGCTACCCAGAGCGAGGCCCGCGCATCGCTTGCCTGTCCCGCATCGCTGCCGTCGGATTCTTTGCTGCAAAAATTCCCTTCTGGGAATCCGTGACCGTGACCGGCCCGCCGTCTGAAACTGCCTGCATCGACTCGAAATGCAGGGGTAAAGACGATGAAGATTTTACGCAAGAAGGCCGTCTGCGAGAAGCTGGGCGGCATTAGTGAAGTGACCCTCTGGCGCACTTGCCGCGCTGATCCGACATTCCCGGTATCCATCCAGATCAACAAAGGCGTAGTCGGCTGGCTTGAGCACGAGATTGATGCGTGGCTCGAACAGAAGGCCGCTGCCGCCCGCGCTGCCAGCAACAACGCTGTCTATCCCTGATCGCCGCGATTCCGCAGGCCAGAAGGCAGGGGTCGATGATGCGCAGCCTAGGAAAAGCCGCAGCTCTTGATGGACAGGTTGATCGACTGCGTCGTTCGGCTTACCTCAGCAATAGAGGCATCTCTCCAACTGGGCAGTTCCAACTCGACCTGATCTTTCCGGACTCAATGGAAAACAGAGATGACCTGCGGCACATCCCCAATGACTACGCAAGATCATCTCTGTTTACTGTTGGCAACAAGCGAGTGCCGCGCCGGGCGTTCATGCACGAAACACTATTCCATTACAACGAGCACATTTCAATTCTCTACACAGGCATAGAACTCCGCGCAGAAGATGACGAACTCGTGTGGCTGCAAATCCTGAACTATGCCCAAAAGGTGGCGCTCGGCGAGCCATTCGAATTTTCCGTCAAAAACTTGGTGGCGGATGTCGGTTGGCACAAAAATGGCCGCTATTACGATAAGGCCCGTGAGTGCATCAGCCGTCTGAAGGCCAGTGAAGTTCTGGCACTCAACAATAAAGCGTACGGAAAGAGCGGTGCGATTTCGCTCATCCAGAACTACACAGTGCTCAACGACGAACACGGCAAGCCGACCCACTATCGAGTCTGGATGAATCCCAACTTAATTTATTTGTTCGCCGGGAATACGTTTACCAGCCATTCCTGGACTGCCTACCGGGGCTTGTCGCCGGTCGCGAGGCGCTTGGCAGACTACATTGAAAGCCACAAGCATCCGTACCCCTTAGCTCTAACAAGGTTTCGCGCCATGTGCGGGTCAAACAACAAAGACATTGCCGATTGGCGACGAACCGTAAGAAAGGCATGCGCTGAGGTGCAAGCCGCCCAGATTGCCACGATAGCCTTCGTGTCCGGCGATGACCACATCTGCTGTGGAGACGGGTGATCTAAAAAAGCAGCTTGACCCCTGCGTACAGGCCCGCAATTGCGGGCTTTATTGTGTCCAGAGATTTTTCCTCAGAGTGGTGACTCGAAGTTATCCACAGAAACAACGTTTGGATGCCATTTCTCGTGACAGATGACCCATGCAGCGTGACAGATGACCCATGTCGGTTTTGCAGTTCATGGGTCATCTGTCACGGTTTCGAGCTGATTACCCAGCGATCTTGCGGCTCTTGATGGGGCGTCTGTGGATAACTGCTCGACCGCCATCAGCATGTCTGAAAAAACGTGGATTTTCGTGACAGATGACCCATGAAATTTTG
The DNA here is from genome assembly GCF_000310225.1 of Thauera phenylacetica B4P. GTDB lineage: Bacteria > Pseudomonadota > Gammaproteobacteria > Burkholderiales > Rhodocyclaceae > Thauera > Thauera phenylacetica. The sequence continues at coordinate 724 of NZ_AMXF01000034.1, read as the reverse complement.
GGCCGGCAGAAATTTTGAAACTCAAAAGCGTGACAAATGACCCATAAGAGCGTGACAGATGACCCATGAAAACGTGACAGATGGCCCATCTCACACAGATCAAATGTCATCGCAACCTATTGTTTTAAATGCAAATTTAACTTCACCAGCAAAGCCACTAACCTTCTTTTTAACCATTTCTTTAACCAAAAGAAGCCTTCGCTCCCTCCGGTCGCTGCGCGTCCGCCCGTGGATAACGGCAAGCCGTTACCCACCGGCCTCCTTGCGGCTACTCGTCATTCAAAGAATGACAGGGGCTACTTGGCGTTGGCTGTTTCCAATCTGCCTCCGGCGGCCCTGCCGGGGGCCACTCGCCGCCGTGAGGCTCGGGGAGCAGGGGTGGCGGGCTGCGCCCTTCGTTCCTGCTCCCACTCGCACAGGCTGTCCGCTACGATTCAGCGTCAAGGGGCCGTGTCCTCGCTTCGCTGCGGGCCGCACCAACCCCTTGACCCTGCCCCTGCGCGGGAATCCTTCAGCAAACACCCAGAATCGCTCTGTGCGGCGTTTTCTCGTGGCGGGCCATGCTCCCCCCTATTGCCTGCACGTAATGGCTCACTACAGGCTGTTTCTGGCTATTTTTCAGCCGAGCCGGTCGGCAAGGCGTAACCGTTCACTGAGCGGCGTTCTTTCCCCGCCCGCGCCCACGCGGAACAATCCCTCCCACTTTCACGAGGGAGGAGTCGGC
>NZ_AMXF01000033.1 GCF_000310225.1 Thauera phenylacetica B4P | reverse complement strand
CGGCGAGCGCGACCGCCGCGCGGATCAGCGCGGCGCGGCGCGGCGAGCCGGGCGGGAGCGAGGATCGGGTCGCGGGGAAACGCGGCAGCTTCATGGGCGCCCTGCCCCGCCGCGCCCGAGCGCGAGGACCAGCTCGGCCTCGGCGAGGGTGATGCCGCAGCGCTCGGCGATCATCTCGGCGTTGAGCCCCTGCGCGGCGAGCACCATCGCTTCGGAATACTCGGGCGAGCTGGCGACGGACGAGACCTGGTTGTCGAGCTCCTCGCGCAGCGCGGTGAGGTCCTCCACGAGGCGATCGATCTCGGTCTGCTGTAGCGCCACCAGGTCGCGCTGCGCCTGCAGGGCCTGGCGGAGACCGGAGTTCTCGAGCTCGAGCTCGAAGCGCGCCGCAGCCTCCGCCTCGGCAAGGGCTGCGGAAGCGCCAGGCGCTGGAGCGTCGGGCGCGAGACTGGCAGGCGCCGAGGCGGCGGCCGGAGAAGGCAGCGGCGCGTAGGCGAGGAAGTCGTCGTCGTCGCGCTTTTGGTCCTCCGCCACGGCGGCCACCGGCCCCTGCGCTCCCGTCCCCGAGGGCGTCGCACCGGAAGCCCCCGCCGCCGCCTCGCGCGGCAGGCGCAGCGCACGCAGGAACTCGAACGCCGCATACGCCGCCAGCAGCGCGGCCAGCAACCAAAGGGCCTCACGCATGGACGGCGGGCCTCCGGCAGGCGCACTCCAGCCCCCGGGAGCGGGGACGCGGTCGCAGCGAACGGAGGGAATTCGGATGAGGGAGCATGAGGGCGGCAGGGGCGTGATGCACCGATAATACTTGGCCGCGGCAGCCGCCGCCAAACCTCGCCCCGGTCCCACATGGAACTCGACCCCGACACCCTGCTGTTCTGGCTCAAGAAGCTCGTCGCCGTGCTTGCGCTGCCACCCGTGCTGCCGCTGCTGCCGATCGTGCTCGGCCTGCTCGTGCTGCGCCGCCGACCCCGCCTCGGCCTTGCGCTCGCCTGGGGAGGCGTGGCGCTGAACCTGCTGCTGATCCTGCCGCCGAGCGTGGGCTGGCTGGTGGCGCAGGTCGAGTACCCGCACATGCTCGATCGCACGCGGCTACGCGAGGCGCAGGCGATCGTGGTGCTCGGCGCCGGCAAGCGCACGCATGCGCCCGAGTTCGGCGGCGAGACGGTTAACCGGCTCGCGCTCGAGCGCCTGCGCTACGCTGCCGCGCTCGCCCGCGAGACCCGCCTGCCGGTGCTGGTGAGCGGCGGCGCGCCCGCCGGCGACACCCCCGAGGCGAGTCTGATGGAGGCGCTGCTGCGCGACGAATACGGCCTGCCGCCGCGCTGGGTGGAGACGGCCTCGCGCGACACGCGCGAGAACGCGCGCTTCTCAGCGGTGCACCTGCAGGCGGCCGGGGTGGGAAGGATCCTGCTGGTCACCCACGCGATGCACATGGAGCGCGCGCGTGCCGAATTCGAAGCCGCGGGGCTGGACGTGATCCCTGCGCCGACCGCCTGGCTGGGGGGCGGCGACACTCCGGGCGATGCCCAGGCCCTGCCCCTGGCGCCGAGCCAGAACACCGCCTACGCGGCCTGGTTCGCGCTGCACGAGCTGTTCGGCCAGCTCGCCTATCGCTGGTCACGCTGAAGACGGCCGGCGCGCCCGCCGCCCCGCAGGGCCCCGCCAATCCGCATCGCCATCCATGAAAAAAACCGCGCCCGCCTCGGAAGGCGGATGCGCGGGCGGGTGCGGTCACGGTCGCGGCAGCGTTCAGCCGCCGAAATCGTCGAGCATGATGTTCTCGCGCTCGACACCGAGGTCCAGCAAGGTCTTGATCACGGCGGAGTTCATCATCGGCGGGCCGCACATGTAGAACTCGCAGTCCTCGGGGGCCGGGTGGTCCTTGAGGTAGTTCTCGTACAGCACGTTGTGGATGAAGCCGGTATAGCCGGTCCAGTTGTCCTCGGGCAGCGGGTCGGAGAGCGCGAGGTGCCACTTGAAGTTGGGGTTCTCGGCGGCGAGCTTGTCGAACTCCTCGACATAGAAGGCCTCGCGCATCGAGCGCGCGCCGTACCAGAAGCTGATCCTGCGCGAGCTGTGCAGGCGCTTCAACTGGTCGAAGATGTGCGAGCGCATCGGCGCCATGCCCGCACCACCACCGACGAAGACCATCTCGTTGTCGGTCTCGCGCGCGAAGAACTCGCCGAAGGGACCATACACGGTGACCTTGTCGCCCTCCTTGAGGTTGAACACCCACGACGACATCTTGCCCGGCGGGATGTCGTCCCTGCCCGGCGGGGGCGAGGCGACGCGGATGTTGAACTTCACAACACCCTTCTCGCCGGGGTAGTTCGCCATCGAGTACGCGCGGATCGTGGTCTCGTCGACCTTGGAGACGAAGCGCCACAGGTTGAACTTGTCCCAGTCGCCGCGGAATTTCTCCTGGATGTCGAAGTCCTTGTAATTGACCACATGCGGCGGGCACTCAAGCTGCACGTAGCCGCCGGCGCGGAAGTGCACGTCCTCGCCTTCCGGCAGGCGCAGCGTGAGTTCCTTGATGAAGGTGGCGACGTTGGGGTTGGACTCGACGGTGCATTCCCACTTCTTGACCCCGAAGACCTCCTCCGGGACCTCGATCTTCATGTCCTGCTTGACCGGGGTCTGGCAGGACAGGCGCCAGCCTTCCTTGGCGTCGCGCTTGGTGAAGTGGGATTCCTCGGTGGGCAGCATCGAGCCGCCACCCTCCATGACCACGCACTTGCACTGCGCGCAGGTGCCGCCACCGCCGCAGGCAGAGGGCAGGAAGAGGCCGTTGCCGGCCAGGGTCTGCAGCAGCTTGCCGCCGGCGGGGACGGTGATCTTCTTCTCGCCGTTGATGTCGATGGTGACGTCGCCACTGGCGACCAGCTTGGAGCGGGCGGCGATGATGAACACGGCCAGCGCAAGCACGATGGCGGTGAACATTCCGATGCCCAGAATGATTTCGGTATTCATCGTTTCACGGTCTCCTTAGAGCTGCACGCCCGAGAACGACATGAAGCCGAGCGACATCAGGCCGATGGTGATGAAGGTGATCCCCAGGCCCTGCAGGCCGTCGGGCACATCGCTGTACTTGAGCTTCTCGCGGATGCCGGCGAGCAGCGCGATCGCCAGCGCCCACGAGGCGCCCGAGCCGACGCCATACACGGTACTCTCGGCGAGGTTGTAGTCGCGCTCGACCATGAACAGCGAGCCGGCCATGATCGCGCAGTTCACCGTGATCAGCGGCAGGAAGACGCCGAGCGCGTTGTAGAGGCTGGGCACGTACTTGTCGAGCAGCATCTCGAGGATCTGCACGATCGCCGCGATCACGCCGATGTAGGACAGCAGGCCGAGGAAGGACAGGTCGACGTCCGGCAGCCCGGCCCACGCCAGCGCGCCTTCGCGCAGCAGGTAGGTGTAGATCAGGTTGTTGGCCGGCACCGTGATGGTCTGCACCACGATCACCGCGATGCCGAGGCCGATCGCGGTCTCGACCTTCTTCGAGATCGCGATGAAGGTGCACATGCCGAGGAAGAAGGCGAGCGCCATGTTCTCGATGAACACGGCCCGCACGAAGAGGCTCAGGTAGTGCTCCATTTCAGTAGGCCTCCTTTTCCACGACCTGCGGCGCCATCCTGAAGGCGGGTTTCTCGAGTTGCTCGGTGCGCCAGGTGCGCAGCGCCCAGATCAGCAGGCCGATCAGGAAGAAGGCCGAGGGCGGCAGCAGCAGCAGGCCGTTGGGCACGTACCAGCCGCCGTCCTTGGCGAGCGCGATGATCTCGACGCCGAAGAGCTTGCCGGCACCGAAGAGCTCGCGGATCACGCCGAGCGTGAGCAGCACCACGCTGTAGCCGAGGCCGTTGCCGATGCCGTCCCAGAACGACAGCACGGGCGGGTTCTGCATGGCGAAGGCTTCGGCACGGCCCATCACGATGCAGTTGGTGATGATCAGGCCGACGAACACCGAGAGCTGCTTCGACAGGCCGTAGGCATAGGCCTTGAGGATCTGGTCCACCACGATGACCAGCGAGGCGATGATCACCATCTGTACGATCATGCGGATCGAACTCGGGATCTGGTTGCGGATCATCGAGATGAACAGGTTGGAGAAGCCGGTCACCAGCGTGAGCGCGAGCGACATCACCAGCGCGGTCTGCAGGTTCGACGTGACCGCGAGCGCCGAGCAGATGCCGAGGATCTGCAGGCCGATCGGGTTGTTGGCGAAGACCGGATTGAACAGGACTTCCTTGACGGTAGGCTTTGCCATGATCAGACCCCCTTGCTACGCAATGTGGCGAGATACGGGCCGAAGCCCTGCTCGCCGAGCCAGAACTGGATCAGGCGGTCGACGCCGTTGCTGGTCAGCGTGGCGCCGGCGAGCGCGTCGACCTGGTGCTTCGCCTCCGGGCTGGCCGGATCGACGCCGCCCTTGACGATGCGGATCACCGGCTTGCCCTGCTCGTCGAAGAGCTGCTTGCCCGGCCACAGCCCCTTCCAGTTCGGGTTGTCGACCTCGCCGCCGAGGCCCGGCGTCTCGGCGTGCTGGTAGAAGCCCATGCCGACCACGGTGTTGAGGTCGCCCTTCACCGCCATGAAGCCGTGCAGCGTGGACCACAGGCCGTAGCCGCGGATCGGCAGGATCAGCGACTCGAGCTTGCCGTCCTTCTCGACCATATAGACCGTGGTGAAGCGCTCGCGCCGCTTGATCAGCGCGATGTCTTCCTCGCCGGCGAGCGCGTCGGAGAGCTTGGGGTCGCGCGCCGCCTTGAGCGGGTCGAACACGGCCGGATCGTGGGCGTCGGTGTATTCGCCGGTCTCGAGATCGACCACGCGCGCCTTGATGCGGCTGGCGAAGAGGTCCTTGACCTCGCGACCCGACATGCCGTCGCCGCCGAGGCCGGCGATGGACAGGATGCTGCGCTGCTTGTCGAGCTGGCGGTTCTCGATCTGCACCGGCTTGAGCGACACCGCCGCGCCGGCGACGAACACCGAGCTGACGAGACTGACCGCGAGCGCCACCATCAGCGTGCGGGTCGTCGATTCTTTAGTGGACATTGCGTGCAAGCCTCCGCTTGATGTTGGCCGCGACCACGAAGTGGTCGATCAGCGGCGCACACAGGTTGGCGAACAGGATGGCGAGCATGATGCCCTCGGGGAAGGCGGGGTTCACCACGCGCACGAGCACGGTCATGACCCCGACCACGGCACCGAAGATCCACTTGCCGGTGTTGGTCATCGAGGCCGACACCGGGTCGGTGGCCATGAACATCATGCCGAAGGCGAAGCCGCCCATCACCAGGTGCCAGTGCCAGGGCACGGCGAACATCGGGTTGGTGTCGGAGCCGATCGCGTTGAAGAGCAGCGCGGTGGCGACCATGCCGAGGAACACGCCGGAGACGATGCGCCACGAGGCGATCTTCATGACCAGCAGCACCGCACCGCCGATCAGGATGGCGAGCGTGCTGGTCTCGCCGATCGAGCCGTGCACCGTGCCGAGGAAGGCGCTCATCCAGTCGATGCCGGCGCCGGCCACCGCCTCGATGCCGCCGGCGGCGCCGAGCGACAGCATGGTGGCGCCGGTGTAGCGGTCGACCGCGGTCCACACGGCGTCGCCCGACATCTCCGCCGGGTAGGCGAAGTACAGGAAGGCGCGGCCGGCGAGCGCGGGGTTGAGGAAGTTCTTGCCGGTGCCGCCGAAGACCTCCTTCGCGATCACCACGCCGAAGCTGATGCCGAGCGCGACCTGCCAGAGCGGGGTGTCGGGCGGAAGGGTGAGCGCGAACAGCACCGAGGTGACGAAGAAACCCTCGTTCACCTCGTGCTTGCGGATCGAAGCGAACAGCACCTCCCAGAAGCCGCCGACGATGAAGGTCGTCAGGTAGATCGGCAGGAAGTAGGTCGCCCCGTGCACGAAGTTGGCCCACAGGCTGGCGGGGTCGAGCCCGGCCAGCGCGCCGGTGAGCGCGAAGCGCCAGCCCTCCTGCGCCGCCATCAGCTCGGCGTTCGACGCGAGGATGGTGTTGGCCTGGTAGCCGACGTTCCACATGCCGAAGAACATGGCCGGGAAGGTGCACAGCCACACCGTGATCATCATGCGCTTGAGGTCGAGACCGTCGCGGACGTGGGCGGTGCTGCGGGTGACACTGCCGGGCTTGAACAGGCCGGTGTCGATGGCTTCGTAGAGAGCGTAGAACTTCTCGTACTTGCCGCCCTTTTCGAAATGATGCTCGATGCTGTCGAGCCAGGAGCGCACACCCATGCTCAACCCTCCTTCTCGATGCGCGTGAGATTGTCACGCAGGATGGGACCGTACTCGTACTTGCCCGCACACACGTAGGTGCACAGGGCGAGATCTTCCTCGTCCAGCTCGAGGCAGCCGAGCTTCTGGGCCATCTCGGTGTCGCCGACGATGAGCGCGCGCAGCAGCTGCGTCGGCAGGATGTCGAGCGGCATGACTTCCTCGTAGTTCCCGATCGGCACCATCGCGCGCGGCGAGCCGTTGGTGGAGGTGGTGAAGTCGAAGAGCTTGCCCGGCGAGAGCTTGGAGATGTAGAGGTTCATCACCGAGTGCTTGTTCGCCCCGGCGCGCAGGTAGTGCAGCATCTCGCGCTCGGTGCCCTCTTCCAGGCACGACACCTGCAGGTGATAGCGGCCGAGGAAGGCGCAGGCGCCGCGCGAGGTGCGCCCGCCGAACACCGAGCCGGAGATCACCCGCACTTTCTTGCCGGTCTTGAGCTCACCGGCGGTCAGCTCGTCGAGACTGGCGCCGAGGCGGGTGCGCACGAGGCGCGGCTTGGCGGCCATCGGGCCGGCGATCGACACCACGCGCTCGGTCCACAGGCGGCCAGTGGAGAAGAGCTTGCCGACCGCGATCGTGTCCTGGTAGTTGAGCGACCACACCGACTTCTCTGCATGCACCGGGTCGAGGAAGTGGATGTGGGTGCCGGCGAGGCCGGCCGGGTGGGGACCGGCGAAGGTCTCGGTGCGCACGTCGGCGAGCCCCGAGCAGGGCATCTGGGTGCCGTCGGCGTGACAAACGACGACCGGCGCGATGCGGGCGAGCACGCGCACGCCGCGGGCGAAGTCGTCCTTATGCTCGGAGATCACCACGGTCGGGTCGGCGGCGAGCGGGTGGGTGTCGATCGCGGTGACGAAGATCGAGTGCGGCTTGGCGTCGATCGCCGGGACCCTGCTGAAGGGCCGGGCGCGCAGCGCGGTCCACAGGCCGGAGTCGATCAGGTTGCTGCGCACCGCCGCGTCGTCGAGGCGGTCGATCTCGGCGTCCGTGTAGCGCTTGAACTCGACTGCGTCGTCGCCGTCGAGGTCGATCACCACCGACTGCAGCACGCGCTGCTCGCCGCGGTGGATGGCACCGACGGTGCCGGCGCCGGGCGCGGTATACACCACGCCCGGGGTCTTCTTGTCGGAGAACAGGACCTGGCCGAGCTTTACCCGGTCGCCGACCTGCACCGCCATGGTCGGCTTCATGCCGTGATGGTCGAAGCCGATGACGGCCACGCTGCGCACCGGCCTGCCGGCCTCGATGCGCTGCTCGGGAGCGCCGGTGATGGGCAGGTCCAGACCGCGTTTGATTCTGATCATGCGCTTCTCGCCCGTTGATTCCACTGGAAGCACGGGCCGCCGTACACGCATCCGGGACCGCCAGGCGTCCGGACGCCGGGGCGGTCCCGCGTCGATAAACGCCCGGATTATAAAAGATTGTTACCTTCGGATCACGCACGGACGCATGAGGGACTCCCCGTATCCGTAGAATCCACAACGTGCGAAAGCCTCTCCCGGCGCGGAAATCCCACTCGTCCTGCATTTTGCACCGCAACATTCACATAGACGAAGGCCGCCGAGCCCCCCTCTGGAGCCCCGACGGCCAATACTAAGCTTTGCGCAAGCTAGCGCTCAGAGTGAGTTTTGCGCTGCAACATCAAACGCGCTCGATTACTCCCGCCGCGCCCATGCCGGTGCCGATGCACATGCTGATCATGCCGTAGCGCAGCCCCGGGTCGCGCTGCATCGCCGCCACCAAGGTCGCGGTGCGGATCGCGCCGGTGGCGCCGAGCGGATGACCGAGCGCGATCGCGCCGCCGAGCGGATTCACCTTCGCCGGATCCATCTCGAGCTGGCGCATCACCGCCAGCGCCTGCGCGGCGAAGGCCTCGTTGAGCTCGGTCCAGCCGAGGTCGGCCATCGCCACGCCGGCGCGTGCGAGCGCGCGCGGGATGGCCTCGACCGGACCGATGCCCATCACCTCGGGCGGCACGCCGGCAACCGCGAAGCTGGCGAAGCGCGCGATCGGCTTGAGGTCGTAGCGCTTCAAGGCGGCCTCGCTCATCAGCAGCACCGCGGCGGCGCCGTCGGACATCTGCGAGCTGTTGCCCGCGGTCACCGAGCCGCGCGCGGCGAACACCGGCTTGAGCCTGGCGAGCGTGTCGGCGGCGGCGTCCGGGCGCGGGCCCTCGTCGTGCTCGACCACGCGCTCGGTGATGCGCACCGTGCCGTCGGCGCCCGGGGCGTAGGACTTCACCGCATAGGGCAGGATCTCGTCGGCGAAGTGCCCCGCGGCGATCGCGGCGCAGGCGCGCCGGTGCGACTCCACGGCGAACGCATCCTGATCCTCCCGGCTCACCTTCCACTGCTGGGCCACCTTCTCGGCGGTGAGGCCCATGCCGTAGGCGATGGAAAGGTTCTCGGCGCGCGCGAAGATCTCGGGGTTGAGGCTGACCTTGTTGCCCATGATCTGCGGCATCGCGCTCATGCTCTCGGTGCCTGCCGCGATCATCACGTCGGCCTCGCCAAGGCGTATACGGCTGGCAGCGTCGGCGACGGCCTGCAGGCCCGAGGCGCAGAAGCGATTGATGGTGATGCCGGGCACGCCGTCGGGCAGCCCGGCCAGCAGAAGGCCGATGCGCGCCACGTTCATGCCCTGCTCGGCCTCGGGCATCGCGCAGCCGGTGATGACGTCGCCGATCTCGGTGACGTCTAGGCCGGGGACCTTGGCGACCACGTCGCGCAGCACCTTCGCCAGCATGTCGTCGGGGCGAACGTGGCGGAAGGCGCCGTTGCGGCGCGCCACCGGGGTGCGCACCGCGGCGACGATGTAGGCGTCCTGGATCTGTTTGCTCATTGTCTCGTTCTCCCTCAGTTGCGCAGCGGCTTGCCGGTTTCCAGCATGTGCGCGATGCGCTGCTGGGTCTTCTCGGTCTTGAGCAACTCGACGAACTGCGCGCGCTCGACGTCGAGGATCCACTGCTCGCTCACGCGCCGGTTGGTGTCGACCTCGCCGCCGCACAGCGCGGTGGCCGCGGCCTTGGCGACGCGGTAGTCGTGCGCCGAGATGAAGCCGCCCTCGGCCATGTTCACCAGCATCATTTCGCAGGTGGCGATGCCGTTGCGCCCGGCCACGGTGACTGCCGGATTCACCAGCGCCGGCCGCCACGCCGACTCGGCCAGCGCGCGCGCGCGGTGAATCGCAGCGAAGAGGATCTCGTTGGCGTTGAACACCACGTCGTCGCCCGCCCGGCCGAAGCCCAGCGCGATCGCTTCCTGCGCGCTCTTGGCCACGGTCGCCATGGCGATGGTCTGGAAGGCGTTCTGGATGTACGGGAACACGTCGCCGCCTGCCGCACGCTGCGCCAGGTTGTGCGCCTGCAGCGCGAACTCCTTGCTGCCACCGCCGGCCGGGATCAGGCCGACACCGGCTTCGACCAGGCCGACGTAGCTCTCGAGCGCAAACACCCGGTGCGCCGCATGCATCACGAACTCGCAGCCGCCACCGAGCGCCATGCCCTGCACCGCGGCCACAACGGGAATCTGTGCGTGCTTGATCATCATCGAGGTGCGTTGGAACTTGGCCACCATCTTCTCGAGCAGGTCGAACTGCCCGGCGCGGCAGGCCTCGCCCACCTGCTGCAGGTTGGCGCCGACCGCGAACGGCGCCGGCTGCCAGATCACCAGGCCGTCGAGCTCGCGCTCGGCGCGCGCGATCGCCTCGAGCAGGCCGTCCATGACCTCCTCGCCCACCGCGTGCATCTTGGACGTGATCGACACGATGCCGATGCGCGCGTCCTGGTCGGCGCGCCGCCACAGGCGAACGCCAGCGTTCTCCCACAGTGTCTCGCCGCGATCGTCCGCCGCCTCGCCGAACACGCGGTCGGGGTAGAGCTGGCGCTGGTACACCGGCAGCGCGGAGCGCGGCTTCAGGGTGTCCTCGGCGGCGCTGTAGGAGCCGGCCGGCGCATGCACGCCGTCGCGCTCGAACACCCACGCCGGCAGCGCCACGTCGGACATGGCGCGGCCGTGGGCGATGTCGTCGCGGATCATCTCGGCCACCGCCTTCCAGCCCGCGGCCTGCCAGGTCTCGAACGGCCCCTGCGCCCAGCCGAAGCCCCAGCGCATGGCCAGGTCGATGTCGCGTGCGTTGTCGGCGATGTCGCCCAGATGCACCGCGCAGTAGTGGAACACGTCGCGGAAGATCGACCACAGGAACTGCGCCTGCGGATGCGGGTGCGCGGCGAGCTGTGCGAACTTCTCCACCGGGTTGCGGAGCTTGAGGATCTCCTCCACCTCGGGCAGCACCTCGCCGCCGCTGTCGCGGTAATCCTGCAGGTGCAGGTCGAGCACCTGGATCTGCTTGCCCTGCTTGCGATAGATGCCGGCCTTGCTCTTCTGCCCGAGCGCACCCTTCGCGATCAGGGCCTGCAGCCATTCGGGCGTCCTGAAGTGCGCGCACCAGGGGTCGTCCGGCAGCGTCGCCTGCATGGTGCCGAGCACGTGCACCAGGGTGTCGAGGCCGACCACGTCAGCGGTGCGGAAGGTCGCGCTCTTGGGGCGGCCGATGCGCGGGCCGGTGAGCAGGTCCACCTCGTCGAAGGCCAGGCCCAGGCGCTGCGTGTGGTGCAGCACGGCGAGGATGGAGAACACGCCGACGCGGTTGGCGACGAAGTTGGGCGTGTCCCTGGCGCGCACGATGCTCTTGCCCAGGCGCGTGACGAGCCAGGCTTCGAGGCCATCGAGCAGCGCCACGTCGGTGGCTGCGGTGGGGATCAGCTCCACCAGCGGCATGTAGCGCGGCGGATTGAAGAAGTGGATGCCGCAGAACTGGTTGCGGCGATCGGCCGGCATGCCGGCGGCGAGCGCCTCGATCGACAGGCCGGAGGTGTTGGAGGCGAAGATCGCGCCCGCCCTCAGGTGCGGCGCCACCTTGGCGTAGAGGTCGAGCTTCCACTCCATCTTCTCGGCGATCGCCTCGATCACGAGGTCGCATTCGCCCAGGCGCGCGAGGTCGCTGCCGTAGTTGGCGGACTCGACGTACTGCGCGCGGTCCTTCGCGGCGAAGGGCGCGGGATCGAGCTTCTTCATGCCGGCGAGCGCCTTGTCGACGACACCGTTGGCCGGGCCTTCCCTGGCCGGCAGGTCGAACAGGATCACCGGCACGTCGGCGTTGGCGCAGTGGGCGGCGATCTGCGCCCCCATGACACCGGCGCCGAGTACGGCGACCTTGCGAATGATCAGTCTGCTCACTTGCACCTCCTGATGAAAGCGTAAGGGTTCATGCCTGCCCGGCGGCAAAGGCCATCGGGCACGGCTCGGGATGCTTCAGGTATGGCGCACGAGGCTGCCTGCGTGATGCAGCGGCCCACCGGTGTGCGGCGCGAAGCCGGTGCCGAAGATCACCCCGGCATCGGCGAGATCGGCGTCGGCGACCACCCCCTGCGCGACGCAGCGCTGCGTGGCAGCCAACAGCGGAGCAAGCACGCGCTCGGCCAGGCCGGGCGGGATGGGTGGGGGCGGGCGCGCGTCCGGGCTGCGCCTGCCCGGCAGCTGGCTCAGCAACCGGGCGAGCAGCCCCTCCGGCGCCGCCTCCTTGCCTGCGCCCTTGAGCGCCTTGCCTTCGACCCAGCGGTAGTAACCCTCCCCGCTCTTGCGCCCCAGCTTGCCCTCGGCCACCAGCTTGAGCAGGCGCGCGGGCGGCTCCGCGCCTTCGCCCGCCAGCACCTTGCCGGCGGCTACGGCGATATCCAGGCCCACGGTGTCGACCAGCTCGACCGGCCCCATCGGCATGCCGAATTCAACCAGCGCAGCGTCCACCGTCTCGGGGGCGATGCCCTCTTCCACGCAGCGCAAGGCTTCGAGCATGTAGGGTCCGAGCACGGCGTTGACCAGGAAGCCGGGCGCGCTCTGCACCGGCAGCGGCAGCTTGTCGATGCGGCGCACGAAGCCGGTGGCGCGACGCAGCACCTCGGCGTCGGTGGCCTCGCCCTGCACCACCTCGACCAGCGGCAGCATCGGCACCGGGTTGAAGAAGTGGATGCCGACCAGGCGCGACGGGTCTTTCAATGCCGTGGCGATGTCTTCCAGGCGCAGGCTGGAGGTGTTGGTGGCGAGCACCGCGTCGGGCCTGGCGCGCGCCTCGAGCTCGGCGAACAGGCTGCGCTTGACGTCCAGGTTCTCGAAGATCGCCTCGATGATCAGGTCGGCGCGCGCGGCACCCTCGCCCTTGGGGTCGGGGATCAGGCGGTCGAGGGTGAAGCGCACCTGCTTCGCATCGCCCTTGTGGCGGCGTTCGAACAGCTTGGCGGCGCGCGCGATGGCGGGGGCGATGCGCTCGACCGACTGGTCCTGCAGCGTCACCGTCATGCCGCGCAGCGCGCACACCGCGGCGATGTCGCCGCCCATCACGCCGGCGCCCACCACATGCACGTGGCGCGGCGCGAAATCGCTGTCCTTGCCGAAGGCCTTGAGGCGCTCCTGCAGGTGGAAGACGCGCACCAGGTTGCGCGCGGTGGGCGAGCTGAAGATGGCGTCGAGCGAGGACGGATCGCTGGCCGGGACGTCGAGCGCGTTGCCTGCGTATTTCTCCCAGATGTCGACGATCGCGAAGGGGGCCGGATAATTTGCCCGGCTGACCTTGCATGCGGCCTGGGCGCGCGCCTTGTCGGCCACCCTCTTGCGCAGCGGGCCGTTCATCGCCCAGCGCGTGGCGCGCTCCTTGGCCGGCAGCTTTCCGGCGGGCTTGCCTCCGAGCGCCACGATGCGCGCGGCCGACTCCATGACCCGCGCCGGCACGCAGTCGTCGGCCAAGCCGAGGCGCTTCGCCTTCTTCGCGTCGACGCTCTTGCCGGTCAGCATCAGGTCGAGCGCGGCGGCCGGACCGATGAGCGCGGGCAGGCGCAGCATGCCGCCCCAGCCGGGGACGATGCCGAGCATGACCTCGGGGAGCGCGAGCTTCGTACCCGGCTCGTCGACCACGATGCGGTGGCGGCAGGCGAGCGCGAGTTCCAGGCCGCCGCCCATGCAGTGGCCGCGGATCAGCGCCAGCGTCGGGTAGCGCACCTCGGCGAGGCGCTTGAACAGCAGCCAGCCGCGCTCGACCAGCATGCGCGCGGCGAGCACCGAATCCAGCCGCGAGAACTCCTCGATGTCGGCGCCGGCGATGAAGCCGGCCGGCTTGGCCGAGGCGATCACCAGCGCCTTGGGCGGCGCGGCGTCGAGCGCGTCGAGCACGCGGGCGAATTCGCTCATCACCTCGGACGACAGCACGTTCGTGCTCGCGTCCGCCTTGTCCAGGTCCAGCCACGCCAGGCCGGTGTCTTCACGGCGCAGGCGCCAGTGCTTCCAGTCTTGTTGCATGTTCGCGCTCATCACACCGTCTCCACCAGCATCGCCCCGCCTTGCCCGCCACCGATGCAGATGGTCGCCAGGCCGCGCCCGCCGCCCTTGCGGCGCAGCACCTCGAGCAGATGCAGCACGATGCGCGCACCGCTCGCGCCGACCGGGTGGCCGAGCGCGACCGCGCCGCCATCCACGTTGAGCCGTGACGCCTCGGGAGCACCCGGCGCATCGACGCCGAAGTGCGTGCGGCAGTAATCGTGGTCCTCGAAGGCACGCAGGCAGGCGATGACCTGCGCGGCGAAGGCCTCATTGAGCTCCCAGGCGTCGAGATCATTGGGCGCCAGGCCATGGCGCTGCAGGATCGGCATCGAGGCGTGCACCGGGCCGAGCCCCATCTGGTCGGGTGCGAGCGCCGCCCACTGGCTGTCGACGATGCGTCCGAGCGGCTTCAGGCCATGACGCGCGACCGCCTCTTCCGAAGCCAGCACCAGCCAGGCCGCGCCGTCGGTGATCTGCGAGCTGTTGCCCGGGGTGACGCGGCCGTACTTCCTGTCGAAGAAGGGTTTCAGCTTGGCGAGGTTGGCCATCGAGGAGTCGCGCCGCACGCCGTCGTCGGCCGCATACACCTGGCCGTCGCGGTCGATGAGCGGGACGATCTCGTCGGCGTAGTGCCCGGCGTCCTGCCCGGCGCACACGCGGCGGTGGCTCTCGACCGCGAAGGCGTCCATGTCCTCGCGCGTGATGCCGAACTTCCACGCCAGGTTCTCGGCGGTCTGGCCCATCAGCTGGCCGACGATCGGGTCGGTGAGGCCCTTCATGATGCCGATCACCGGGGCGAGATGGCCGAGGCGGAAGGTCTTCAGCATCGCCAGCCTGTCGCCGGTGCTGCGCGCCGCGTACCAGCCGGCGAGCCAGCGCACCATCTTCTCGGAGAACAGCAGCGGCGCGTGCGAGAGCGCATCGACGCCGCCGGCGAGCACGAGCTGGCTGCGCCCGCACTGCAGGTTGGCGATCGCGGAGTCGATCGCCTGCATGCCCGAGGCGCAGTTGCGCATCACCGTCCAGCCCGGCACCTGGTTGCCGCAGCCCAGGCGCAGCGCCACCACGCGGCCGATGTTGACCTCGTCGGCCGAGGGGCTGGCGCAGCCGAGGATGACCTCGTCGAGCTGGTCCGGCGCGAAGGGCTGGCGCATCAGCAGCGCGCTGCCCGCCGCGGTGGCGAGGTCGGAAGCGGTGAAGGGGCCGGGCGCGTTCTTCGCCTTCAGGAAGGGCGTGCGCCCACCATCGACGATGTAGATCGGCTTGGGCGCCGGACTCGCCTCCTTCTTCCCCGCGGGACGCGAGCGCTTGCCTTCGGAATGCCGTGCGCTCGCGTTCATGCACTCACCTGCTGCGCCAGCGAACGCTCGGGCATGGCCTGGACGGCGGCCTTGAGGTCGAGGTCGTAGGGGAAGTCATCCACGCGGATCACCTTGTTGCGCAGCGCATTGCGGCGCTCGACCAGCGCGAACTCACGCTCGTCGATCACGCCGGCGTGCAGGGCCACGCGCCAGATCTCGTCCACATCGCCCGAGGCGAGGTTCTTCGGATCGAAGCGGCCCTGGCGGCGGGCATCCTTGAGCTTGGCCTCGACCGGCTCGGCGGCCAGCGTCGCGGCGAGCGCGGCCTCGAGCGCACCGACCGGGTCCTCGATGTCGGTGGGCAGATGCACGTCCGCGGTCAGGCGGTCGCGCGTCGGCGAGGGTTCGAGCAGCAGCGCGGCGACCTTGTGGCCGAGCTTGTCCGAGGGCACGACGTAAGGGCGACCGAGCGGGAACACCACGACGCGGCGCAGCACGAAGGCGAACAGCTTGTTGGGGAAGTTCGCGATCACGCCCTCGAAGGCCTGCTGGATGCGGAACATGCAGTCCCAGATCGCCCAGTGCATCAGCGGCGCGTCGGCGCTGTGGCGGCCTTCGGACTCGTAGCGCTTGAGCGTGGCGGTGGCGAGGTACATCAGCGACAGGATGTCGCCCAGGCGCGCAGAGAGCTTCTCCTTGCGCTTCAGGGCGCCGCCCATGGTGCCCATCGAGATGTCGGCGATGAAGGCGAAGGCGGCCGAGAAGCGGGTGAGCTGCTGGTAATAGCGCCGCGTCTCGGGCGCCACGTCGCCGGGCACCTTGACGAAGTGCGAGCCGGTGAGACCCATGATCAGCGCGCGCGCGGCGTTCGACACGGTGAAGCCGACGTGGCCCCACAGCGCCTTGTCGAAGGCGACCAGGTCGCCCTTCTGCGCCGAGTGCATTTCCTTCAGCACATAGGGATGGCAGCGGATCGCGCCCTGGCCGAACAGGATCAGGCTGCGGGTGAGGATGTTGGCGCCTTCGACGGTGATGCCGACCGGGATCTGCTGGTAGGCGCGGCCGAGGAAGTTCTGCGGGCCGAGGCAGATGCCCTTGCCGCCGATCACGTCCATGCCGTCGTTCACCGTCTGCCGGGCACGCTCGGTGACGTGGTACTTGACGATGGCCGACACCACCGAGGGCTTCTCGCCGAGGTCGATCGCGCCGGCGGTCATCACGCGAGCGGCGTCGCTGAGGTAGGTGTTGGCGCCGATGCGGGTCAGCGCCTCCTCAACGCCCTCGAAGCGGCCGATCGCGGTCTTGAACTGGTAGCGCACGCGGGCATAGGCGCCGACGGCACGCGCGACCATCTTCTGCATGCCGGTGTTGGAGCCGGGCAGCGAGATGCTGCGCCCGGCGGCCAGGCACTCCATCAGCATGCGCCAGCCCTGGCCGGCCATCTTCGGCCCGCCGATGATGAACTCGAGCGGCACGAACACGTCCTTGCCGCGCACCGGGCCATTCATCCACACTGCATTGAGCGGAAAGTGGCGGCGGCCGATATCGACGCCAGGATGGTCGTGCGGAATCAGCGCGCAGGTGATGCCGAGGACCTCGTCGCCGCCGAGCAGGCGATCCGGGTCGTAGAGATGGAAGGCGAGGCCGAACACGGTGCACACCGGTGCGAGGGTGATGTAGCGCTTGTCGAAATTGACCCGCATGCCGAGCACTTCCTGGCCCTGCCACTCGCCCTTGCACACCACGCCGGCGTCGGGGATGGAGGCGGCGTCCGACCCCGCCCACGGGCTGGTGAGCGCAAAGGCGGGGATCTCCTCGCCGCTCGCCAGGCGCGGCAGGTAGTGCTGCTTCTGCTCGGGCGTGCCGTAGTGCAGCAGCAGCTCCGCCGGGCCGAGCGAGTTGGGTACCATCACGGTGACCGCGGGGGCGGAGGAGCGCGTGGAGAGCTTGGTGACGACCTGGGAGTGGGCGTAGGCCGAGAAGCCCTTGCCGCCATACTCCTTGGGAATGATCATGCCGAGGAAGCCCTTGGCCTTGATGTACTGCCAGACCTCGGCGGGCATGTCGCCCTGCTGGGTGCATTCCCAGTCGCGGGTCAGGCGGCAGAGCTCGTCGGTCTCGACCTCGAGGAAGGACTGCTCCTCTGGGGTCAGCTGCGGCCAGGGGTAGGCCTGCAGCTTCTTCCAGTCGGGCTGGCCGGCGAAGAGCTCGCCCTCCCACCACACCGTGCCGGCCTCGAGCGCATCCTTCTCGGTCTGCGACATGGTGGGCAGGGTGGCGCGGAAGGTGCCGAAGATGCGCGAGCTCAGGTGCTTCATGCGCAGAGAGTCGACCAGGAAGACGCTCATCACGCCGGCGAACACCGCCATCGCGAACAGGGTCAGCCAGAAGCCCCAGCCGGCGGCGATGCCGATCGCCAGCAACCAGGCCAGTCCCGCACCGAGCCAGGCAAAAAGAGGCGCCCGCCTGTAGGCGAGCGCACCTGCCAAGGGAGGGAGGGAAACCAGTAGCAACGAGATCATCTTTCTTCGTCTCCAGACTCGGTAAGGAACCATATGCGGGCCGCTATCACGGGCGACCCCAATTCAGTCGTCGGCGTGCGCGGGTGCATCCGCCCCGCTCGCGAGCTCGGGGAGGGGCGCACGCAGCCCACCGAGCAGGAAGGACATCAGGCGCGGGATCAGGCGCGCCGGATCCTCATCGTCGAACTTGCCGGCAAAGAGCTGCAGCGCGTCGGTGCCGGCAATCGCATACGAGGTGGCGCCCATCATGAAATGGAAGCGCCACAGGATTTCCTCGCGCGGGACGCCCGGCAGCGAGGCATACAGGGCGTCGAGGAAGCGCTCGAGGGTATCGGCGTACTCGGCGGCCAGGAACTTGCGCACGAAGGCATTCGGCTCGGTGTAGGTACGCCCCAGGAGCTGCATGAAGATGCGCCCGCCGTGGGTCTCGTCGGTCGCCATCTGCAGCGAGGGCTCGAAGAAGGCCTCGAGAACCTGCGACGGCTTGACCCCCACCCCAGCCGCGCCCGCAGCGTCCTCGACACGATCGAGCGCAGCCAGACGGCGCTGGTTGAGCTCGCCCAGCCGGAGTCGGAACACCTCCTGGATCAGGTTTTCCTTGCTGCCGAAGTGGTAGTTCACCGCCGCCAGGTTAACACCCGCGGTCGCCGTGATCATGCGCATCGAGGTCGCTTCCAGCCCGTGCTCCACGAACAGCGCCTCGGCCGCATCAAGGATGCGCCCTCGGGTTTCGGGCCCGCCCCGACCGCTTGCGCTGCTCATGATCGATCTCCTGAATGAAGCCGAGTTCATTCAAACGTATGTTTTAATTCTAAGGAAAAAGCCGCTTGCGTCAATATTTTTTATGCCTGGATTCGCGCTTTCGTTCGCAAATCCAGGCCAGTCGGCATGCTCGGCCTCAACCCGCCTTTGGCCCGCCTGCCGGTCGGTCACCCAGCAGCAGCGCGGCCAGCGCAGGCAGCAGGAGCAGGGCGCCAAGCATGTTGATGACGAACATCAGCGCCATCACCAGCCCCATGTCGGCCTGGAACTTGAGCGCCGAGAAGATCCACGTGCCCACGCCGACCGCCATCGTGGTCGCGGTGAACATCACCGCAGTGCCGCGCTGGCTCAGCGCCTGGTAGAAGGCGTCGGGCAGGCTGTCGCCGCGCTCGAAGCGGTGCGCCATGCGTTCGTAGAAATAGATGCCGTAATCGACGCCGATGCCGACCGCGATCGCCACCACCGGCAGCGTCGACACCTTGAGGCCGATGCCCAGCAGCGCCATCAGCGCGTTGCAGAACACTGCCGCGATCATCAGCGGCAGGATGATGCACAGCGTCGCCCGCCACGACCGGAACTCAAGGAAGAACAGCAGGCTGATCGCACCGAACACCAGCACCAGGATGGCGGTCGAAGCCGCATCCACCGCCTCGTTGGTCGCCGCCATGACGCCGACGTTGCCCGAGGCCAGCAGGAAATCGACCTGATCGCTGCGGTTGGCGGCGCGGAAGGCCTTCACCTCCTCGATGATGTGGGCGATCGTCGGCCCCTCGTGGTCGCGGGTGAAGATCAGCACCTGCATCGCGCTGCAGTCGGTGTTGAGCAGGCCGGTGCTGGTATCGACCGGCGTCACCGATTGCGCGAGCACGGTCGGATTGCGCGACAGCACGCGCCAGGCCGGGTTGCCCTCGTTCCAGCCGGCGTTGATCGTCTTCGCCACGCCGGGCAGGCCGACCACGCTCTGCACCCCATGGACGCCGCGCATCGTGGCCTCGAAGCGGTCGATGGTGTCCATGATCTCGAAGTTCGTGCACGCCCCATCCACGCCCGTGGTCTGCACGATCACCGACAGCACATCGACGCCGATGGAGAAGGAGTTCACGATCGCCGCCGCATCCTGGTTGTAGCGCGAATCCTCGTGCAGCTCGGGGATGCCGTGGCCGAGGTCGCCGGTGCGCAGGTCGCGCGACTTCCAGGTGGCCGCAGCAAGCAGCACCGCGGTGATCAACAGCACCACGGTGGCCCTCCTGGGCTCAGCCAGCGTGCGCAGGCGCTTCCAGAGCCAGTGATCCTTGGTCTCCGCCGTCATCGTGCGCCGCATTGCGGTCGCATCCAGCCGGGTCCACGACAGCAGCACAGGCAACAGCAGCATGTTGGTGATCAGGATCAGGCCGACGCCTAGGCCGGCGGTGAGCGCGAGCTCGCGCACCATGTCGATCTCGATGCGCATGATCACCAGGAAGCCGACCACGGTCGTGGTCAGCGCCATCGACCCGGGCAGGATCAGGCGCAGGAAGGCGTTGTGCGCGGCGGTGAGCGGACCAGCGCCTTCCATGATCTCCAGCCGCCAGGCGTGGGTCATCTGCACCGCATGGCTCACACCGATGGCGAAGATCAGGAAGGGCACAAGGATGGACATCGGGTCGATACCGAAGCCGATCAGCGGCAGCAGCCCCATCAGCCACACCACCGGCACCATCGCGCACACCAGGGTGAGCGCGGCGAGCTTGACCGAGCCGGAATACAGGAACAGCAGCACCGCGGTGATCCCGAACGCCACCAGGAAGAACACCAGCACGCCGCGCGCGCCGTCGGTGATGTCGCCGACCGCCTTCGCGAAGCCGATGATATGCACGTCCAGGCCTTCGCCAGCATGGCGCGCGCGCAGCTCCTCGAGCTGCTTCGCCACCGACAGGTAATCCAGGCGGGCACCGGTGTTGGGGTCGATCTCGAGCAGTTCGGCGCTGATCATCGCCGCGCGGTGGTCGTTCGACACCAGGCGGCCGACGCGGCCGGACTTGAGCACGTTCTGGCGCACGGTCTCGAGGTCCTCCGCGCTGCCCTCGAAGTCGGCCGGGATCACGTTGCCACCCGCGAAGCCGGCTTCCACCACCTCGATGAAGCGCACGTTGGGCGTGAACAGCGAGGTGACGGTGGCGCGATCCACCCCGGGGATGAAGAAGATCTCGTCGGTGGCGGCCTTCAGCTTCTGCATGAACCCGGCGTTGTAGATGTCGCCCTCGTGCTGGCGCAGCGCCACCAGCACGCGGTTGGCCCCGCCGAAGGTGTTGCGGTAGGCCATGAAGGTCTTCATGTACTCGTGTTCGAGCGGGATCATCTTCTCGAACCCGGCATCGACCTGCAGCCGGCTCGCCGACGCGCCCAGCAGCACGGTCATCACCACGAACAGGCCGAGGAAGAACGTGCGCCGCTTGAACAGCAAGAGGCCAAGAAATTCGACGAAGCGCTTCAACATCAGGATTTCTCCCCGGTCGCCGACGGCAGGGCCATGCGCTCGACACCCTCCTCGCCCACCAGCAGGATCTCGCCGCCGCCGATCTCCGCCACCGCCGCGCGCACCAGCCGGTCCGGCCCATCGAAGCGCGCAAAGCTGCGGCCCTGATCCGCGCTCACCAGCACCACGCCACTCTGCCCCACCAGCACCAGCCGCCCGTCGGCGAGCACGCGACCGCCGAACAGCGAGGACTGCACGCCGGTGTCGATCTCGGTCCAGCTGTCGCCGCCGTCTTCGCTGCGGAACACGTTGCCGCGCATGCCGAACACCAGCGCGCTGCCGTCGGACAGTGCGAGCGCGTTGAAGAAGGAACCGGCATACGGCGACTCCAGCGCCTGCCAGGTCTCGCCCCCGTCGTCCGAGCGCAGCAGGGTGCCGGCCTCGCCTGCGATCAGGAAACGCTCGCCGCCGAGGCCCAGCACGGCGTTGAGATGCAGGGCCTCCTCGTTCGCCTCGAGCTCGCGCGCCGCCCAGTTCGAGCCGCCATCTGCGGTGGCGAGGAAGCGCCCATAGGCGCCGACCGCGAAGCCCTTGCCGGACGCATCCACCCACAGGCCGAGCAGGGGCTCCTCCGCCTCGGGCTCGGACTGCACCCGCTGCCAGTTCTCGCCGCCGTCCTCGCTGCGCAGGATCACCGCGTCGTGGCCGACCGCCAGCACGCGCTGAGCATCGATGAAGCGCACCGTGGTCAGCGTTGCGGTGTTCGGCGACACCGCGGCACGCCAGTTCGTACCCCGGTCATCGGAAACGAAGACGCCTCCGCGCTCGCCCACCGCCACCAGGCGGCCGGCGGCGCTCTCGGCCACGTCGAGCATCTGCAGGTGGCCGATCAGCGTCCGCGTCGGCGGCATGGGCGGCACGCTGCGCTCGGAGGACGAATACGCCATCGCGGCCAGCACGAAGACGACGAACAGGACGCCGATGACTCGATTCATGAGGAAAGGCTCGCATGCAGCTCGGCTCCGGAACGCAGGGCCGGGCAGGAGGGACGGAAGGTCTTTCTGGATGCGGATGCGGGGGCCGACGCCCCCGCCCCGCTTCGTTTCAGGCCCGGCACCACAGCGCCGGGCCAGACGGGTCAGCGCGTCCCGACGCCGCGCAGGCCTGCAGGCGTGAAGTCGGCCGGACGCGCCTCGATGGTCTGATAGACACGCGCTTCGTCGTTGCGCAGGCCCATCGCGATGTAGCGGCCCGACTGCAGGTCGTGGTGGACCTCCAGGCTCGGGTACAGCATCGGGATGTCGTACCAGTTGATCGAGTGCAGCTCCGACACGCGCCACAGCTGGTCGCGGGCGTCGTACTTGTCGATCACCAGGATCGACCACGAGTCCTCGTCCAGGTAGAAGGTGCGGCGCTTGTAGCTGTGGCTGGTGCCGTCCTTGAGCGTGGCATCCACCACCCACACGCGGTGCAGCTCGTAGCGCGTGAGCTCGGGGTTCATGTGGCCCGCCTGCAGCACGTCGGCCATCTTCACCGTGTTGCCGACCAGCTTGTAGGCGTTGTAGGGGACGTAGATCTCCTTCTTGCCCACCAGCTTCCAGTCGTAACGGTCGATGGCGCCGTTGTACATGTCGAAGTCGTCGTTGGTGCGCAGGCCGTCGGCCGCGGTGCCCGGGTTGTCGTAGGCGACATTGGGCGCCAGGCGCACGCGGCGCTGGCCGGGGTTGTAGGTCCACGCCTGGCGACGGTCGAGGAACTCATGCACCAGCAGGATCTGCCCCGCCAGGCGCGCGGGCGCCGTCACCGTCTGCAGGAAGTTGAACAACTTGCCCTGCTCGATCTGCTCCGGCGACTTGCTCAGGCTGCCGTAGTGGAAGTCGTACTGGTACTCGAAGCGCACCGGCGTGTAGGTGCCCTGGCGCGTCACCGCGGCCTGGCTCCAGTTCATCGCGTAGGCCTCGCCGCGGTAGCGCGCGAGGTGGTTCCAGATCGCCTCGGCGCCGTTCTGCGGCACCGGGAAGGGAATGCCGCCGGTCGTGCCCTCGATCGTGCGCCCGCTATCGACCAGCTTGGCGCGGCTGGCGTTGGCGACGGTCTGGTCGTAGTGCCCCTGAGGGAAGGCCGCGCTGCGCCGCGTCGGGTAGACGTTCATCTTCCACGTGGCGTAGGTCTTGAGCATCTCGACCTGGCCCGGCGTGAGCTTGTCGGCGTGCTGGGCGTGGTTGGCGGCGTCGATGGTGAACAGCGGCTTGTCGGCGGCGAAGGGATCGGCGTAGTGGCTGCCCGCTGCATGTCCGGCCGGCGCGGCCTTGAGGCCGCCGTCCCAGGCGGGGATGGTGCCCGCCGCGTTGCCCGCCTGCTCCGCGCCCATCGGCGTCAGGTCCTTGCCCAGCCGCGACGCATCGGCCATGGCCGGCGCGGACAGCGCCACCGCGAGCGCCGCGCCGAGAATCGTGAGTGTCTTGCGCATGTCGTTTGTCTCCAGATCCGGTGTGGTGCTCAGAACGAATAGCTGACGCTGACCGAGAGGAAGTCGCGGTCGTAGAGGGGGTTGGTGTGGCTGGCGTAGGTCTGGGGCTGACCGGCGGTATTGGCCACCGGATCCGTGCCGCTGACCTTCTTGCCGCCGAAGAAGCTGCTGTAGGCGATGTCGGCCTGCCAGTTCTGCCGGTAATTGAAGCCCAGCCCCAGCGTGACCGCCTTGGCGCCTTCGTTGAAGGTCGGGCTGCGACCACTTACGTCATGAGAGAAAGCGATGCGCGGGGATACGTTCACCCCGGCAAAGGCGTTCGGATAATCGAAGCGCGCCAGCAGGCGATAGCCCCAGGAGTTCTCGCTCATGAAGCAGTTCGAATCCGCCGAACCAAAGGAGGCGCCGGTCGATGAGCCCGGCTGCGGCAGATGACAACCCGCTGCTGCGAACTTCACCCCGCTCGGCAGTTGCAGACGGGTGTAGCCAAGCTCTCCAATCAGCACCATCTGCTCAGCACCCAGCACCTGGGTGAAGGCCTTCGTGCCGGTCATCTGCACTTGGTGCATCTTCACCCGGCGGTAGCCAGTGATCTCGTCGCCGTATTTGACGGTGCTGAGCTCCGCTGGAGTGGTGCCAGTGATCTGATTCGGGATCCCGAGCGCCGCACCGAGCAGTTCCGCCGAGGGCAGCTGTACCGGCTGATTGCGGCGATATGAGTATTCGCCTTGCAGGGCGATCCCGGCCGGGCCTTCGGTGTTGAAGCTCAAGCCAAACAGCTTGATGTCCTTCGGATACTCAACGAAATACGACCCTGCACCACCAGACAGCGCGGCAGTCAAGCAAGCGGCGTTCGTCGCGTTCAATGCGGAGAGCGCCGTGGCCGCACTGACGCCACCCACGATAGATGCGAGTGCCCCAATGTTCGCTGGAGTTTGCAGAAAACCAAAGGTGGGAATATCAAGGACACTGCAACCAGGCCCAGCAGAGTAAGGAGTCAATCCGGCCGCCGTCAAAGCGCCACTTTCAGGGCCCGACAAGGGTCGCGCAATCGACCCGGGTGCGGTAATTCCACCTCTATAGCCCGACACGAACGGCGTGCGGCTGTGGTAATTGACGTGATACAGACCGATCTCGGTGTGATTCCACTCGGGCAGGAAGGCGCGCAACGCAAAGCCGTATTCGCCACCATTGCCCGGCTCGCGGTCCTTCGACCTGGGCGCGATCAGCGCGCCGGCCGGATCCACCGGGAAGAGTCCGGACGGGGGCGCGCCCAACGCGACGTTCTGATCGTTGCGCCGCCCAAAGCCCGTATATGCATTCGATCCACCCGCCGACACAAAATCATTCGTGCTGAAGAAGGTCCCCGCAGGCTCGATTTTGGTCTTCTCCCACTCGGCCATCCACACCACCTCGGCGGAGACGTTGTCGGTGAGTTCCTGCGACGCCCACAACATGCCGATCGGCGTGAGGCCTTCCTTGAGTTCGGAGCCTGGCACGCGCAGGCGACTGACATTGACCGGGTTGAGGATGTTGATGCCGTTCTGGATGAAGGTGCTCTCGCCCCAGCTCACCACCTGGCGGCCGGCGCGCACGTTGAGCGCACGGCCGCCGACATCGAAGCGACCACGCACATAGGCATCGAGCAGCTCGGCATCGCGCCCCAGCTCGCCGCGCGCGGCATTGGTCATGCCGCTCTTGTGCATGAAAGCGTGGTCGTAGAAATAGGTGCCGCGGAAGAAGGCGCCGAAGTTCTGGTAGTTCAGTTCGAGATCGTGCGTGGCCTTGAACGCGAGCGAGACCATGTCGCCCTTGTCGTACTTGAGGTTGCCGTCGTCTGAGTTGGGGTCGCGCGAGGTGCCGCCGTTGGCGATGCTGATCAGCGACGACTCGCGGTCCTGCATCCGCCATAACCCACCGATCGACAGGGTGGTATCGAAACTGCCCGTGACCTCGCCGCTGGCGCTGGTGAATTCGAAGGCGTGCGCATTGGGCGCGGCCATCAGGGCGAGGGCGACCGATGCGGCCAGGGTGCTCAGCGCCAGGACCGGGCGCTGCGAACGAACTAAGGCGTGACTCCGACTCATTTGACTCCTCCTCGAGAGCGATGCGCCCGCCGGGGCGACGCGGGCATTCTTATGGGTGCGGAAAATCCGCGGGGCGCGCCTTCTTTGGGCGCAGCGTGTTCTGGCTGCCGCTGGGTCAAGCATGCGGTCCCGGGTGCGAGCTGTCTCGTCCGGAAAAACACGTACGCCCCAACGCCGTCCGGCCTGCTCTGCTCAAGGGAGTCCAGGGCCCGACAAATGAACGCATCGAAATAACTAATTCGAACGTTTGTTTGAATCCTACAAAGTCCGCGCCGGAAGTCAAGCGCCCGCATGCGTTTTTTGCCGGCGCCGTGAGCAATTTGACGCCATCGTGCAGCACCAACAGAATCCGGGCTTCGCGAACGCACGCGCCGCGGACCGCCTCGGCCGCCAGCAAGCCTTCCACCGCGCGTCAGCGCGCCACACAAGCGCACAGCCCGCCCGAACCGCCCCGGCCTCGCGCAGCGTCTTCGCCCCGACGCTCCAGCCTGACTGCTCCATCGACGGAAATCCCATGAGACGCGCCCCCGCTTCCACCCTGCCCGCTCCCGCCACCGGCGATCGCCACGACTGGCAGACGCTGAAGAGCCTGTTCCCCTTCATCTGGGCCTACAAGGGCCGGGTGATCTTCGCGCTCGCCTGCCTGGTGGCCGCCAAGGGCGCCAACGTGTCGGTGCCGATCATCTTCAAGCACCTGATCGACGGCCTCACGATCACCCCCCAGCAGGCCTTCATCGTCGTGCCGGCAGCATTGCTGCTGGCCTACGGCGCGCTGCGCTTCTCGACCTCGCTGCTGACCGAGCTGCGCGAGGTGGTGTTCGCGCGCGTGACCCAGCAGGCGGTGCGCGAGATCTCGCTGCGCGTGTTCCGCCATCTGCACGCGCTGTCGCTGCGCTTCCACCTCGAGCGCCAGACCGGCGGACTCACGCGCGACATCGAACGCGGCACGCGCTCGATCGGCTCGCTGATCAGCTACACGCTGTATTCGATCCTGCCCACGCTGATCGAGATCGGCATGGTGATCGGCATCCTGCTGGTCAGTTACGACTCGGTCTTCGCGCTCATCACGCTCTCCGCGCTGACGATCTACATCGTGTTCACCGTCAAGGTCACCAACTGGCGTACCGCGCTGCGGCGCGAGGCCAACGAGCTCGACTCCGCCGCCAACGCGCGCGCGATCGACAGCCTGATCAACTACGAGACGGTGAAGTACTTCAACAACGAGGAGTTCGAGGCCCGGCGCTACGACGAGCAGTTGCAGAAGTGGACCAAGGCGCAGGTCACCAACCAGTACTCGCTGTCGGCGCTCAACGTCGGCCAGGCGGCGATCATCGCGGTCGCGGTGACGGCGATGATGTGGCAGGCGGCGATCCGGGTGGCGAGCGGCGAGATGACGATCGGCGACATCGTGCTGGTCAACGCCTTCATGATCCAGCTCTACATCCCACTCAACTTCCTCGGCGTGCTCTACCGCGAGATCCGCCAGGCGCTCACCGACATCGAGCGCATGTTCGGCCTCATGCACACCCAGCGCGAGATCGCCGACGCGCCCGACGCCCGCGCACTGCCCGCAGGGCCGGCGAGCGTGCGCTTCGAGAACGTGAGCTTCGCCTACGACGCCAAGCGGCCGATCCTCTTCGACGTCGATTTCGACATCCCGGCCGGCAGCACGGTGGCGGTGGTCGGCCACTCCGGCTCGGGCAAGTCGACGCTCGCCCGCCTGCTGTATCGCTTCTACGACGTGCAGGGCGGCGCGCTGCGCATCAACGGCCACGACCTGCGCAGCCTCACCCAGGACAGCCTGCGCGCGGCGATCGGCATCGTCCCGCAGGACACGGTGCTGTTCAACGACACGCTGTACTACAACATCCACTACGGCCGCCCCGGCGCCAGCCGCGAGGAGGTCGAGGCCGCCGCGCGCGCCGCGCAACTGGAGGACTTCATCCGCCAGTTGCCCGAGGGCTACGAGACCCGCGTCGGCGAGCGCGGGCTCAAGCTCTCGGGTGGCGAGAAGCAGCGCGTCGCGATCGCACGCGCGCTGCTGAAGAACCCCGCCATCCTGATCTTCGACGAGGCCACCTCGGCGCTCGACTCGCGGACCGAGAAGGCCATCCAGGCGCAGATCGAGCTGGCCGCGGAAGGCCGCACCGCGCTGGTGATCGCGCACCGGCTGTCCACGATCATGAACGCGGACGAGATCATCGTGCTCGACAAGGGCCGCATCGTCGAGCGCGGCCACCACGCGCCGCTGCTGGCGCAGGGCGGCGCCTACGCGCAGATGTGGCTGCTGCAGCAGCAGGAGGAAGCGGCAGACGGCGTGGCGGCCGGCCCCCGGGATGAAGGCCCGGATGCCAAGTCTTTCGCCGCGCCCGCGGGCGGCGTGGCGTAGACTGTTGGGATAGTCCTCGCACAAGGCCCGCATGGATTCCCACGACAGCTTTCCCTTCCTCAAGGAAATCATCCTCTTCCTCGCGCTGAGCGGCGTGCTGATGCCGCTGCTGTCGCGCCTCAGGATCAACCCCGTGCTCGGTTTCCTGTCGGTCGGGGTGCTGCTCGGCCCCTACGGCCTCGCCTCACTCGCGCAGGCCTGGCCGCCGCTGTCGTGGTTCACCTTCGCGCGCCCCGACCAGGTGGAATTCCTCGCCGAGCTCGGGGTGATCTTCCTGATGTTCATGATCGGCCTCGAGATGTCGGTCGAGCGCCTGTGGTCGATGCGCCGGCTGGTGTTCGGGCTCGGCGGCCTGCAGGTCGCGCTGTCGGCGGCGGCCGTCGGCGGGCTCGCGCTGTGGTTCGGCAACGGCATCGAGGCGGCGGTGATCCTCGGCGTGGTGCTGGCCTTCTCGTCCACCGCGATCGTCATGCAGCTGCTGATCCAGCGCCACGAGCTCGGCACGCCGCTCGGCCAGGCCTCGTTCGCCATCCTGCTGTTCCAGGACCTCGCGGTGGTGCCGCTGCTGGTGCTGATCAGCATCCTCGGCGCCTCCTCCGGCGAAGGCAGCTTCGCCAGCCTGCTCGGCCTCGCGATGCTCAAGGGCGTGCTCACCGTGGTGGGCATCTACCTCGTCGGCCGTCGCGTGGTGCGTCCGCTCTTCCACCAGATCGCGGTCGACAAGCAGCCCGACACCTTCACCGCCCTCACCCTGCTCACCACCCTGGGCGTGGCCGCGCTGACCTGGGTGGCCGGCCTGTCGATGGCGCTCGGCGCCCTGCTCGCCGGCCTGATCATCGCCGAGACCGAGTTCCGCCACGAGGTCGAGATCACCATCGAGCCCTTCAAGGGCCTGCTGATGGGCCTGTTCTTCATGTCGGTGGGCATGGGCATCGATCTGCGCGCGCTGCTCGCCGAGCCGCTGTGGATCCCGCTCTCGGTCGTCGGCCTGCTGGCGATGAAGGCGCTGATCGTGTTCGTGCTGCTGCGGGTCTTCGGGCTGTCGTGGGGGCGCTCGGCGGAGGGCGGCCTGCTGCTCGGCCAGGGCGGCGAATTCGCCTTCATCGTGATCGGCATGGCGCTCGCGCTCGGCCTGCTCGAACGCCAGGTCGGCCAGTTCATGCTGATCGTGGTCGGTGTGTCGATGCTCGCCGCGCCCGTGGTCGCTCGCCTCGGGCAGAGCCTGGGCGACCACATCGACCGCCGCATCGCGCCGCCAGCCGCAGAAGACGACGCCGAACTCGGCGAGCTCGGCGGCCACGTGATCATCGCCGGCTACGGCCGCGTCGGCCAGCTCGTCGGGCAGATGCTGGAAGAGCAAGGGGTGAGCTACGTCGCCATCGAGAACAACGCCCAGCTCATCGCCCACCAGCGCAAGGCCGGCGTGCCGCTGGTGTTCGGCGACGCCAGCCGCCCGGAGCTGCTGCGCAAGCTGCGCCTCGACCAGGCGCGCGCGGTGGTGCTGACCATGGACCACACCGCCGCCGCGATCCACGCGGTGCATGGCATCCGCCGCATGGTGCCGATGATGCGCATCATCGCCCGCGCACGCGACGAGAAGCACGCGCTGCTGCTGCGCGAGGCCGGCGCCTCGGTGGTGGTGCCCGAAACCCTGGAGTCCAGCCTCAAGCTCACCGGCTGGGTGCTGGAGACCCTGGGCATCCCGCCCGACGCCGCGCTCCGCCTGGTCGAACAGGAACGCGAGCGGCGCATCATCGCCCTGCGCGACACCGGCAACGCCTGACCGCCCCCTGACGAATCCCCCGCCCACATGATCCCGCAGTCCACCGCCCTCCAGATCCTGCGCAAGCCGCGCATCGCGCTCCTCGCCACCGGCGGCACCATCGCCGGCACGGCCGGCTCGGCCACCGACACCCGCGACTACACCGCCGGCCAGCTCGGCCCCGAGGCCCTGCTCGCCGCCGTGCCCCAGCTGGCCGAGCTCGCCCGCATCGACGCCACCCAGGTCTTCAGCGTCGACAGCAAGGACATGACACCGCAGCACTGGCTGGTGCTGTCGCGCCGGGTGCAGCGGCTGATGGACGACCCCGCGGTCGACGGCGTCGTCATCACCCATGGCACCGACACGCTGGAAGAGACGGCCTGTTTCCTCAACATCACCGTCGCCACCACCAAGCCGGTGGTGATGACCGCGGCGATGCGCCCGGCCACCGCGCTGTCGGCCGACGGCCCGCTCAACCTCTACCAGGCGGTCGAGCTCACCTGCCGCCCGGCGGCCGCGCGCGCGGGCGTGCTGGCGGTGATCGGCGACCGCATCGTGCCCGCGGCCGCCCTCGCCAAACGCCACCCCTCGGCGGTGGATGCGTTCGCGTTCGAGGGCGCGCTCACCACGCTCGCCAGCGACGCCGCGCTGCAGGCGCTGGCGCCCTCGCGCTACAGCCGCGTCGTGCTGCCGGACGAGCTGCAGCACCTGCCGCCGGTGGAACTCCTCGCCGTGGCCGCGGGCAGCTCGCCCGCGCTCGCCTCGGCGGTGGCGCGCGCGCTCGCGCGCGCCC
>NZ_AMXF01000032.1 GCF_000310225.1 Thauera phenylacetica B4P | reverse complement strand
TGGCGGGGCTCTTCCTCTACGGCGGCATGGCCTTCACGGTGTATCCGATCGTGGTCGCGCATCTCGTCGACCACCTGCCGCAGGACCAGATCCTCGCCGGCAACACCACCGTGCTCTTCCTGCACGGCGTGGGCGCGGCCGTCGGCCCGGGCATCGCCGGCGCGCTGATGGGCTGGGTGGGGGCGATCGCGCTGCCGCTGCACCTCGGCCTCGCCTTCGTGCCGCTGGGCCTGTTCGCACTGGTGCTGTCGCGGCGCAGCGAGGACGAGATCGTCGAGGGGGCCGCCCAGTTCACCCCGATGATGCGCACCTCGCACACGGTGCTTGAGATGGTGTCGCCCGAGGGCGCCGAGGCGGTCGCCGAAGCGGCGGAGGGGGCGGAGGCTGCCGAGGCCGCAGGGGCTGCCGACGTCCCCGGCCTCGATGCGGCAGCACCGGCGATCGACGTCGGTGAAGACCGGGAGGAGCCGACAGTCGAGGCACCCCGCGCGGACGCCGCCGCGGCGCTCGTGACGGAGGCTGCGGGCCGCGAGGACGAGGATGACACGGGCCCCCCCAGCGGCGCGGAGTCGGTGGCCGTGGCGGAGGCGGCGGAGGCGGAGGCGGCGCTTCAGCCTCCACACGCCCCCGACCCCGGCGCCCTGCTCAGGCCCCCGCCATCGTCTGCGCCCACCACAGATACAGCGGAATCCCGAGCAGCAGGTTGAAGGGGAAGGTGACCGCGAGCGCCGCCGCCACCCCGAGCGCCGGGTTGGCCTCGGGCACGGCGATCCGCATCGCGGTGGGCGCGGCGATGTAGGACGCGCTGCCGGCGAGCGTCATCATCAGCACCGTGCCGCCCACGCCCAGGCCCATCAGCTGCGCCACGCCCCAGCCGGCCAGTGCCAGCACCGGCGGCAGGGCGAGCGCGCTGCCGACCAGGAACAGCCCCGCCTTCTTCAGGTCCGGCAGGCGGTCGGCGGCGATCAGGCCCATCTCGAGCAGGAACAGGCACAGCGCGCCCTTGAACAGATCGACGAACAGCGGCGACAGCGGCTCCAGCCCCTGCGGCCCGGCGACCCAGCCGATCAGGATGCCACCGCCGAGCAGCACCACGCTCTTGTTGGCGAACACCTCATGCACCAGCGCGCCCGCGGTGGAGCTGCCGTCGGCGGACTTCACCCCCCAGCGCGCGATCAGCGTGGCCACGATCAGCGCCGGTGCCTCCATCAGCGCGGCGAGCAGCGCCAGATGGCCCTCGACCTCGACGCCGCGCCCGGCCAGCACCGCCGCGCCCACCGCGAAGGTGACGATGGAGACCGAGCCGTAGTGCGCCGACAGCGAGGCGGCGTCCGGGCGCGAGAAGCTCAGGCGGAAGAGCGGGAAGACCAGCAGCGGGATGATCGCGCCCAGCCCGATCGCCAGCAGCGCATCGACCCACAGCGTGGCGCTCTCGGAGCGCGCGATCTCGACCCCGCCCTTGAGGCCGATCGCCAGCAGCAGGTAGATCGACAGGGTCTCGAAGACGGCGGCGGGCAGGCGCAGGCCGGAGCGGGCGAGCGAGGCCACCGCGCCGAGGGCAAAGAAGAAGGGAACGGCATCGACCATGTGTTGTTTTCCTTGATGAGCGGACCGCGCAGGAGCGGAACCGGGAGCGCGCCGCGACGGACCTTCGGAGGCCGCGGCTGCGTCAGTGCGGTGCGCATTTTGCCGCGGCGCACACATGGAGAAAAATGATTTATTTCTGCTTTTCAAATAGACTTTTATCTATGTAAACCACCCAGCCAGCCCGCCGCCCATGCGCCTCACCTTCCACCAGCTCCGCCTCCTGCTCGCGGTCTCGCGCGAGGGCGGCGTTTCGCGCGCCGCCCAGCGCCTGCACCTGACCCAGCCCACGCTGTCGGCGCAGCTGCGCCAGCTCGCCGAGCAGGTCGGCCTGCCGCTGTTCGAGCGCGTCGGCCGCCGCCTGCACCTGACCGCGGCCGGCCGCGTGGTGCTCGACACCGCGAACCGGGTCGAGCAGGAACTCGAGCGCCTGGACGAGACCCTCGCCGAGCTGCGCGGCGACGTGGTCGGCCGCCTGCGGCTGGCGGTGGTCAGCACCGCGGAGACCTTCATCCCGCGCTTGCTCGGCGACTTCCGCCGCGAACGCCCGGCGGTGGAGGTGTCGCTGGTGGTGCTCAACCGCGACGCGGTGATCCGGCGGCTGGCCGACAACCTCGACGACCTCTACATCATGAGCCGACCGCCGCAGGCGCCGCCGGTGGTGGCCACGCCCTTCCTGTCGAATCCGCTGGTGGTGGTGGCGTCCACCGAGCATCCGCTGGCCGGATGCAGGAGAAAGCTTCCGCTCGAGGCGCTCGCCGACGAGGAGTTCGTATTGCGCGAACCCGGCTCCGGCACCCGCCAGGCGGTCGAGCAGTTCTTCGCCACCCACGGCCTCGCGCTGCGCCCGCGCCTGGAGCTGGGCAGCAACGAGGCGGTGAAGCAGGCGGTGGCGGGCGGGCTGGGGCTGTCGCTGCTATCGGCCCACGCGCTCGCCCACGCGGTCGACGAGGGCATCGCGGTGCTGCGCGTGGACGGGACCCCGCTGCCGACCCAGTGGCAGGTGGTGTATCCGGCCGGCAAGCGCCTGACCCCGCTCGCCGGCGCCTTCCTCGAGTTCCTGCGCGAACGCGCCGCCGAGCTCGAACGCAGCGCGCAGGCGCGCCTGGACGCGGCGCGGCGCTAGCGCCGCCCGAGCCCTCCTTCAGTCGGTGCCGAAGCGCGGGGAGCGCGGCCCGAACAGCAGGCCACCCGGCCTCCCGGCCGAGAGCAGACGCATGCTCGTCACCCCGGCGACCGGATGGCTACGATCGGAGATGGTCTCGACGATCTGGCTGACGATCGCCTGCACCAGCATGCCGACGAGGCCACCGCTGCTGCTGCGGCCCTCGGCGCTGGAGGCGGTCGCGCTCCCCTGCCAGAGCACTCCGCCCGAGGTGAGATCGACCAGGCTCGCCTCGGCGCTCACCCGCGACTCGCTGCTGATCACCGAATAGCTCGTGCCGTACTGACCGATCTTGATGTACAGCACGGCATCGGCACCGAAGATCTCCTTCAGCTTGGCCGCCGGGACCTCGTGCATCTGCCCGGGGTCGGTGACGCCGTTCTCGCGGAACATCTCGTCGACCAGGGTCACCGGCAACACGTAGTAGCCGGACTCCGCGAGCGGCAAGGTCACATGCGACAGGAAGCTGTAGCTCGCATTGACGTCGGGCGAGTTGTTCAGCGGTGGCAGCACCAGCAGGGACTTCGGGCGAGCCTCCTTGAACGCGGTGTAGTCGTAGGGCTGCGGGGTCGCGCAGGCGCCTGCGAGCAGGGCTGCGGCGGCGAGGATGAAGGGGCGAAGATTGAACCGACGGGACATCGTCCCCTCCCTTAGTCGAGTTTGTCGAGCAGGCGGTCGATGAAGGCCGCCGACTCGGGGAATTGCATCTTCTCGGCCTCGAACGCGCGCTTCATCTCCTCACCGCGACCGATACGCCCGTAGAGCAGGCCGAGGTGAGCGTGATAGCCGGGAGGTAGCGCCTCTCCGGCCGCGGCGGCCTTCTGCACCCCCTCCTCGAGCCTGAGGATCTGCTCCTCGGGAGCGCTCTCGGCGCGGAAATGCTCGTACACGCGAGGCTGGTACTCCCCCCAGTGATAGAGCGGCTTGGGCTGGGCCGCGCAGCCGGCCAGCAGCGCCCCGGCGAGCAGGGCAAGGACAAGCTTCGGGTTCATGTCGTCGATCGCCGTCGATGCTCACTCGGCCGGACGCCAGGCGCCCGATTCGATGCCCGCGACCAGGCCGGCCACCGCCTCGCGGACCGCCAGGTCGAGCACCTTGCCGTTGAGCGTGGAGTCGTAGCCGGCGGTGCCGCCGAAGCCGACCACCTCGCGCGCGGAGAGGCTGTACTCGCCTGCCCCCTGGGCTGAGTACACCACCTCGGAGGTGTTCACATCGACCACATTCAGGCTGACCTTGGCATACGCCACCTGCGACTTGCCGCGACCGAGCACGCCGAAGAGCTGGCGGTCGCCGACTTCCTTGCGGCCGAACTCGGTGACGTCGCCGGTGACGACGAAACTGGCACCCTTGAGCTTCTGGCCCTGCTTCTTGATCGAAGCCTCCTGCGCGATCTCGCTCATGTTGTCGCGGTCGAGGACGCTGAAGCGACCGGTCTGCTGCAGGTGTGTGATCAGGATGGTCTTGGCCTGGCTGCCGAGGCGATCGGTGCCGTCGGAGAACACCCCGCGCATGAAGCTGGAGCGGTTGTCGAACTTGCCCACGGAGATCGGACTGCGCACGCCCTGGTAGGGCGAAAGCGCAGCGGGCGCCTGGGGCACCTCGATTACGCGGGAAGCCTCGGTCGCGCAGCCGGCGACGAGCAGGGTGGAAAGTCCGAGAGCGAGGAGGCGGCTTGTGTTGATCATGATGACGTCCATCCGGTCGAAAAATGCATCGAATATGAGCAAATCATGATAACAGGGGATCGATCGCCTACCTCGGCGAGCACCTCGGAATCGCGCTTCGGCATATCCCAATCCAGGCAGTTCCGTGACGCCCCCCTTCCCCCGAAGAGGATCGCTTGGCGAAGCTTACGAACCATAAGAAATAAGCTTCGGAATATTGAGTCTTTTGAATGCATAAGAGCGAAAGCTAAGCTCCAGCTCCCCGCCCATCTGCGCTGCCATGCTGCTGCCCGAGATTCACGCCCCCCTCTTCGTCGGCCTCGTCCTCGTCGTCCTCTTCGTCGCCTTCGTGCGCGAATGGGCGAAGCCCGACGTCGCGGTCATGGTGGCAGTGGGCATGCTGCTCGCCGCGGGCGTGCTGAACAGCAAGGAGGTGCTCGGCGTCTTCGGCAACAGCGCGCCGATCACCATCGCCTGCCTGTTCATCATCAGCGCCGCGCTGTCGCGCACCGGCTGCGTGGACCAGCTCGGCGAATGGCTCGCCGCCGCGGCCGGCGCGGGCGAGCGCCGGCTGCTGCTGGCGCTGATCGGCGCCTGCGTGCTGGTGTCGCCCTTCATCAACAACACCCCGGTGGTGATGGTGATGATCCCGGCGGTGATCGCGGTGGCGGCGCGCCAGGGCCTGGCGCCCTCGCGCCTGCTGATCCCGCTCTCCTACGCCACCATCCTCGGCGGGCTGATCACCATGGTCGGCACCTCGACCAACATCCTGGTCGACGGCGTCGCGCGCGAGCAGGGCCTGGCGCCCTTCTCGATGTTCGAGATCAGCCTGCCGGCGATCCTGATCGCGCTGGTGGGCAGCGCCTTCATGCTGGTGTTCGCGCCGCGCCTGCTGCCGGTGCGCGAGACCCTGAGCCAGCAGTTCGGCGCCGGCGAGCGCTGGTTCATGACCGAGCTCTTCGTGCCCGAGGGCTCGCACCTGGCGGGCCGGACGCTGCGCGAGGCGCGCCTGTCCAACGGCATCATCCAGGTGCTGAACCTGGTGCGCGGCGACACCGAGCTCGCCGACCCCGCGCCCGACATCCGGCTCGAGGTCGGCGACCGCGTCGTCGTACACAGCCGCAGCGACGCCATGATGGCGCTGCGCAGCAGCGACGGCGTCGGCCTGCAGGCGCCGGCGGGCACCGCGGCCCACGACGTCGAGACCCTGCGCCGGCGCGACCTGGTGATGGTGGAGGCGATCGTCGGCCAGACCTCGCGCTACATCCTGCGCCCGATCCGCGACCTCGACCTGCTCGCGCGCTACGGCATCCATCTTGTCGCGGTACATCGGCGCGACGCCTCCTTCTCGCAGATCGGCGAGGACTTCCAGCTCCTCGGCGGCGACGTGCTGCTGGTGGAGGGCACGCCGGCGCAGATCCAGCGCTTCTGCGACAACGGCGACCTGTTCGCGATCACCAAGGGCCGCCAGATCGCGAGCCGCCGCCACAAGGCGCCGATCGCGCTTGCCGCCATCGTCGGCGTGATGCTGCTCGCCGCGCTGAACGTGATGCCGATCGAGGGCCTGGCCCTGATCGGCGCGGCGATCGTGATCGCCACCGGCTGCATCACCAGCGACGAGGCCTACAAGTCGATCGAGTGGCCGATCCTGGTGCTGATCTTCGGCATGCTGGCGATCAGCATCGCGATGCGCAACTCCGGCCTCGACCAGCTGCTCGCCGGCCAGCTCGCCGCGCTCGGCGAGGGCATGTCGCCATGGCTGATGCTGTCGCTGGTGATCCTGATCACCTCGGTGGCCACCGAGGCGCTCAGCAACAACGCGATCGCGGTGCTGTTCACCCCGGTGGCGATCGGCCTGGCGCAGCAGATGGGGGTGGATCCGCGCCCCTTCGTGGTCGGCGTGATGTTCGCCGCCAGCTGCAGCTTCGCCACCCCGATCGGCTACCAGACCAACACCCTGGTCTATAGCGCGGGCAACTACCGCTTCGCCGACTTCGCCCGCCTCGGCGTGCCGATGAATATCCTCACCTGGCTGCTGTGCAGCGCGCTGATCCCGCTGTTCTGGCCCTTCCACCCCTGAGCCGGACCACCCGGCCCGCTCACTCGACCACCACCCCGGTGATCCTGCCCTCGCGCACCCGGCTCGATGGGAGCTCGCCTTCGGGGACACCGCCTTCCTCACCCGCCCCCACCGCCGCGGGGGCGCCCGACAGCGGCGGCGGCCGGCAGGCGTCCGCGCTCGCCGGCTCCAGGTGCGGGATCAGCAAGGGGCCCATCGACTTGAGGATCTGCACCGGCAGCCCGGAGGTGAAGCGGTAGCTCGCCGCCTCGGGGCCGATCACGTAGGCGGTGAGCGTGCCGAAGTGACGCGGGCCGAGATAGAACACGAAGGTGGCGGTGCGGTTGAGCGCCAGGCCGGCGCGTCCGCGCACCACGATGCGGTTGTCGCCGGTGCCGGTCTTGCCGCCGAGCGCCAGCTCGCTGCCGTCGGCGAGCTTGAAGGCACCCGCCAGCCGGCGCGCGGTGCCGCCCTCGACCACATCCGACAAGGCCCCGCGCAGCGCGCGTGCGACCTCGGGCGCCATCACCGGATCGCCTTCCACCGGGCGGATCGCAAACGCGCTCTCGTAGGGCGTGGCGCGCGCGAAGCGCACCGTGTCGATGCGCTGCATGGGCAGCCGCAGGCCGTCGTTGACGATGATGCCCATCAGCTCGGCGAGCGCCGCCGGACGGTCGCCCGAGCTGCCCAGCGCGGTGGCGAGCGAGGGCACGAGGTGGCCGAAGGGATAGCCCAGCCGCGCCCAGCGGCGGTGGATCTCGAGGAAGGCCTCGACCTCGAGCAGGGTGAAGATGCGCGAGTCCTGCGCGCCCTTGGCGCGGGTGCGGAACAGCCAGCGATACACCTGCTGGCGCTCCTCGGCGCTCGCCGCCACCGCCTCCGCGAGCGTGGCCTCGGGATGCTGCAGGCGGAAGGCGACCAGCCACAGCTCGAGCGGATGCACGCGCGCGACGTAGCCGCGGTCGGGCAGGTCGAAGGCCTCCGGTGCATTGCGCGTATACAGCTGGGCGAGGCGCGCGGCGGCGGGCGGCTCGCCGAGGCGGCGGGCGAGGAAGTCGGCGAGGGCTTGCGGCGGGGCCGCAGGCTCGAGGTAGCGGAACACCGCGGCGAGGCGGTCAGCGCTCGGGCGCAGGCCGTCGAGCAGGGTCGAACGGATCTCCTCCGGCGTGCTGTCCTGGTACTTGCGCCAGAAACGGCGCAGGAAGAGCTGGCCCTCGCGGTCGGCGAAGCGGGCGAGGTAGTCGAGGCGGCGCGGATCGTCGTTGTCCTCGAGCAGGCGCGCGGTGCTGCCCGGCACCTGGTACATGGTGTGGCGCACGAGCTCGCGCATCAGGCGTACGAAGGGCAGGTTGATCGAGGCCTGCAGCGCCTCGCGCAGCGTGGGCTCGCGGGCGTTGTCGCTGGCGTTGAAGTTGCCGAAGCTGTGGCGCCCGCCGCCGGTGAAGAAGCCCTCGCCCGGACTCGCCGAGAACCGGCGTTCGAGCGCGGCCTCCAGCATCGCGGGCAGGCTGCGGTCGGGCGTGGTGGCGAGATGGTCGATCGCCCAGCGCGTGAGGCGGTCCTGGCCGTCCACCTCGACGCGGCGCAGCGCCGGAGGGTCGAGCACGGCGAGCCGGGCGTGGAGCTCGGCCACGAGCTCGAGGTGGGTGGCGAGCACGCGCAGCTTGGCGGTGGAGCCGAGCTCGAGCTTGCTGCCCTCGTTGATGTCGAGCGGCTGATCGGTGGTGTCGGTCTGCACGCGCACGCGGTTGCCGCCGGCGGTGCGCTCGACCAGGGTGAAGCTGTAACGCACCGCGCCGAGGGTGGCCGGCTGCAGCATCCGCTCGCCGATCAGGCCCTGGCTGCGCGCGAAGGCCGGGTCGGCGAGGCGCCCGAGGTAGTCGCCCACCGCCTGCTGCAGGCCGCCGTGCAGGGTGGTGCCGAGTTCGGCGTCGAGGCGGTCCAGGCCGTACAGCGAGGTGTCGAGCAGTCCGGCGAGCCGGGTGCGCACCGCGGTCGTGCCCTTGCCGGGCGTGGCCGGAACCCAGGCCGGATCGGCGACGAGGTTGCGGAAGGCGAGCGGCTGGGCGAGCGCGGCGTCGCGCAGCCCGGCGCCGATCAGACCGGCCTCGGCGAACAGGCGCAGATAGGCGTCGGTGGTGCGTGCCAGCTCCTCGCGCCCGCCGGCGAGATACCACGAGGGGCGGCGGTGCGCGATCATCAGCGCCACCACCTGGCGCAAGGCCTGGCCCTGGGCGATGCGCGCGTCCCCCTCGCCCTCCGGCGCCGCCAGCAAGGCGTTCACGCGCTCGAAATCGGCCCCGAACCACACCCACAGCCCGTCGCCCAGGCCATTGACCTCGCCGTGCCCGGGCGCGGCCGACAGCGGCACGGTGTTCAGGTAGTCCAGCACCAGCCGGCGGCGCACAGGCAGGGTCTGCTCGCCGTCGCGGTAGGCACGCACCGAGGCCGACACCATCTGGCGCAGCTTCTCGCGCGCGTCCAGGGTGATGCCGCCGGGCGAGTGGCGGTACTTCTCGATCTGGGTGGCGAGCGTGCTGCCGCCGGGCGCGTCCAGATCCATATTCACCATGCGTCCGAGCTGGCCGAGCGCCGCGCGCGCGAAGCGCACCCAATCCACCGCCGGGTTGAGCGTCGGCCGCGACTCGTCGAGCAGCTCGCGGTTCTCGATGAAGAGCAGGGCCTGGGCGACGATGGCCGGCACGTCCTCGAAGCGCGCGTAGCCGCGCCAGGGATAGCGGAAGCCGTACAGCGGCTCGCCGCGGCAGTCGAAGACGTCCAGGCCGGCGCGCGTCTTCTCGGCGTAGGGCGGGAACAGGCCGCGCTCGACGTGGGCGAGCAGCGCGTCGTCGAAGCGCACCTGCTCGACGAGCGCGAAGCCGCGCGCCTGCAGGCGCTCGGAAAAGCGTGCCAGCTCGGTGTAGCCGAGGCGGCGGTCGAAGGGGCCGTGGGCGGGAAAGCGGATCGCCTCGCTCGGCCCCGCCACCAGCGCGTAGTCGAGGCGCGCGGCGTAGCGCGCGAGCTCGCGCGCCTGCAGGCGCGAGGTGGCGGCCTCGTGCCGCAGCAGCAGGCCGCCGGCCACGCTCGCCACCAGCAGCGCCACGAACACGGCGACGCCCAGCACGCGCCAGGGACGCAGGCGGCGCCCGGGCGGCGCCGGCAAGGCCTCCGGAGCGGAAGGCGGAAGATCGGGGGTCACGGACGGGCGGATCGATGTTGCATTGCGGAAATTATGCGCATCCTGCAGCAGAAAAATGACACTGTTACAAACCCGCCACAAACCAGGCGCATTCCGCCCCGGCACTCGACCGGCAGCGCGGAGGAGGAATAAGCAATGCGTTTTTTGTTGGTTCGGTTCGGCGCGCGACGCGGATAGATTTTCTCCATCGCAATCACCGCAACGGAGACGATCCGATGAAACGCATTTCCCTCGGCCGCGCCCTGCTCGGCCTCGCCCTCGCCGCCGGTCTCGCCGCCAGCGCGGCCGCCGAGACCACCCTGCTCAACGTGTCCTACGATCCGACCCGCGAGCTGTACCAGGCGTTCAATCCCGAGTTCGCCCGCCACTGGAAGGCGCAGACCGGCGAGACCGTCACCATCCGCCAGTCCCACGGCGGCGCCGGCAAGCAGGCGCGTGCCGTCATCGACGGGCTGGAGGCCGACGTGGTGACGCTGGCCCTCGCCTACGACATCGACGCCATCGCCGAGAAGACCGGCAGGATCCCCGCCGACTGGCAGCAGCGCTTCGCCCACAACAGCGCGCCCTACACCTCGACCATCGTGTTCCTGGTGCGCAAGGGCAACCCCAAGGGCATCCGCGACTGGGGCGACCTGGTGAAAGCGGGCGTCGAGGTCGTCACGCCCAACCCGAAGACCTCCGGCGGCGCGCGCTGGAACTACCTCGCCGCCTGGGCCTACGCGCTACGCCAGCAGGGCGGCAGCGAACAGGGCGCGCAGGGCTTCGTCACCCGCCTGATGAAGAACGTGCCGGTGCTCGACTCGGGCGCGCGCGGTGCCACCAACACCTTCGTGCAGCGCGGCATCGGCGACGTGCTGCTGGCCTGGGAGAACGAGGCCTTCCTGTCGCTCGACGAGCTCGGCGCGGACCAGTTCGAGATCGTCGTGCCCTCGCTGTCCATCCTCGCCGAGCCGCCGGTCGCCGTGGTGGAAGGCGTGGCGAAGAAGCGCGGCACCGAGCGAATCGCGCGCGCCTACCTCGACTACCTGTACTCGCCGGTCGGCCAGCGCCTCGCGGCCCGCCATCACTACCGGCCGATCCACCCCGAACACGCCGACCCGGCCGATATCGCCCGCTTTCCCAAGCTCGAGCTCGTCACCATCGAGCAGCTCGGCGGCTGGCAGGCGGTGCAGCACAAGCACTTCGCCGACGGCGGCGTGTTCGATCGCATCTACGCGCGCTGATGCGGCGAGCGTGAATCGGGGGCCCCGGGGAGCTGGCGGCTCAGCCGCGATGCACCGACAGGCCGGCGAAGGACTGCGCTACCGGCATCAGCTCGATGGTGTTGATGTTGACGTGCGCCGGCCGGGTGGCGATCCAATACACCGAGTCGGCGATGTCCTCGGCGGTCAGCGGCTGCACGTCGGCATAGACCTTGGCCGCCTTGTCGTCGTCGCCATGGAAGCGCACGTTGGAGAACTCGGTGCCGCCGCACAGGCCGGGCTCGATGTCGGTCACGCGCAGCGCGGTGCCGAGCAGGTCGGCGCGCAGGTTGAGGCTGAACTGGCGCACGAAGGCCTTGGTGGCGCCATACACGTTGCCGCCGGCGTAGGGCCAGCGCCCGGCCACCGAGCCGAGGTTGAAGATGTGGCCGCGGTTGCGCGCCACCATGCCGGGCAGGAAGGCACGGGTGACCTGCACCAGCCCGGTGCAGTTGGTGTCGATCATGGTGTGCCAGTCGTCCAGAGCGGCCCGGTGCGCCGGCTCCAGCCCGAGCGCGAGGCCGGCGTTGTTGACCAGCACATCCACCTCGGCGAAGCCGGCGGGCAGCGCGCCCGGCACCGCGGCGACCGCGTCGGCGTCGCGCACGTCGAGCTCGATCGGCAACAGCACGTCGCCGAGCTCGGCGGCGAGCGCGTCCAGGCGGTCCTTGCGACGGGCGGTGGCGACCACGCGGTGGCCGCCCTGGACGAAGCTGCGCGCGATGGCGGCGCCGAAGCCGGCGGAGGCGCCGGTGACGAAGACGATCATGGGAGGGACTCCTGGACGAATGCGGTGAAGGCTGCGCCACGCCCCGACGGCGGGGCGGGCGCGCGAACGCGGGATGGTAGCGAAGCCGGCGGCCGATGCCAAAGCGGATCGGCCGCGACGCGGCGTGCGGCCGGGCCGGTCTGGCCTGCATCGATCGGCATGAGCGCTGGCAACGCCGGCGCCGTCGTCGAACCGCAGGCACGGGTTTCGATGTTCGTTTGCTGCCAAACCGGAGGGTTTTCAGCTGACCCGCCTTCTTGCCGCCGACAGCCGATCGTAGACCTGGCCTCCCAGCCATTTCGACACCAGCGTCTGCAACTCCGGCTTGGCCATGTAATCGGTGAACAGCTCCTCGTTGAGATCCATCCGCTCGATGAACAGCGACTCCAGGACCTCGCGGAACACCAACTGAAACTTGTCGAGCGAGTTCACCTCGGCCGCCCGCTGCAGCGACTCGTTCAGGCTCGCCGCCTCGGCGATCTGGTCGAAGAACAACTGGTCCGCGTCGTTGAGCTCGCCGCCGAAGCGCCGGTTGATGATGTCGATCAGGCGCGACAGCGACACCTGCTCCTCGCGCACCCTGCCCGAGCCCACCTCGCGCGGCCCGTCCAGCGGTCTGGCATAGCCCTCGTCGAGGCTGATCGAGCCTTCGCTGATCTTCTGCAGCCGGTAATAGTCGAGTTCGACTTCCTCGTCGAACTGGTAGCCTGGCCCGCTCTTGCGTTTGGGCAGCTTCAGCGCAAGGTGGCGCAGGTAGGTGAACAGCTTTTCCAGATCGCTGTCCTGATACGGAATCACCTGGCTCAGGAAGCCGTAGAGATTGCGGAAGGCCTGCAGTTTGCCGCGCCACAGTTCGGCTTCGTCCTCTTCCATGCCCTGCAACTGCACGAAGCGCGCGACCGCCTGATCGAGGATCGCGTTCATCGCCTTGTGGTCGCCCGCGCTCTGGCGGCGCTTGGGCGCGAAGAACACCCGCGAAAAATCGCCCACCTCGGTCTGCCGGTAGATGCCCGAGGCGTCGAGCTCGGCCTTGACCGCGTAGAGCTTGTCGGGATCGACCGCCTCGCCCATTACCGAGCCCTCGTAGTACTGGCGGAAGGCTTCCTGGATCTCGCCCGGCTCATTGACGAAGTCGAGCACGAAGGTGTCGTCCTTGAGCGGAT
Organism: Thauera phenylacetica B4P; assembly: GCF_000310225.1. Lineage (GTDB taxonomy): Bacteria > Pseudomonadota > Gammaproteobacteria > Burkholderiales > Rhodocyclaceae > Thauera > Thauera phenylacetica. Next base: position 17,920 of record NZ_AMXF01000032.1, on the reverse strand, counting down.
GGGTGCGGTTCAGGCGCGACAGCGTCTGCACCGCCTGAATGCCGGCCAGGCGCTTGTCCACATACATCGTGTGCAGCAGCGGCTGATCGAAGCCGGTCTGGTACTTCTCGGCCACCAGCAGCACGCGGAATTCCGGCTTGGCGAAGGTCTCCGGTAGCGCCTTCTCCTTCAGGCCGCCGTTCATCTCCACTTCGGTGTAAGTCTTCTCGGCGATCCTGTCGTCTTCCACGCTGCCCGAGAACGCGACCAGGCTCTTGATCGGGTAGCCCTTCTCGGTGATGTAGCGGTCGAACTCCTGCTTGTAGCGCACCGCCTCCAGCCGCGAGCCGGTCACCACCATCGCCTTGGCGTGGCCGCCGATCTTGTGCCGGGTGAAGTGCTGGAAGTGCTCGACCATCACCTCGGTCTTCTGGCCGATGTTGTGCGGGTGCAGGCGCATGAAGCGGGCCAGCGCCTTGGCCGCCTTCTTGCGCTCGACGTTGGGGTCGTCCTCGGCCTTCTTGATCAGCTTGTAATAGGTTTTGTAGGTGACGTAGCTTTTCAGCACGTCCTCGATGAAGCCTTCCTCGATCGCCTGGCGCATGGTGTAGCGGTGGAAGGGCTCGCCGCCGCGGCCGAAGATCGCCAGCGTCTTGTGCTTGGGCGTGGCGGTGAAGGCGAAGAAGCTCATGTTCGGCTGCTGGCCGCGCTTGGCCATGGCGCGGAACAGGCGCTCGAGTTCGAGTTCGCCTTCCTCCTCGGCCATCGCCTGCGCCTTGCGCCGCAGTTCGGCGCCACCCAGCACGCCCTTCAACTCCGTCGCCGTCTCGCCCGACTGCGAGCTGTGCGCCTCGTCGATGATCACCGCGTACCGGCGCGTGGGCAGGTGGCTGTTGCTGCCTTCGCCACGCTCCTCGGCGAGCTTCATCAACTGCCCGGACACGAAGGGAAACTTCTGCAGCGTGGTGATGATGATCGGCACGCCCGCTTCCAGCGCCTCAGCGAGCTGGCGCGAGTCCTCGTCGATCTTCTGCACCACGCCCTGGCGGTGGTCGAACTGGTAGATGGTGTTCTGCAACTGGCGGTCCAGCACCACGCGGTCGGTGATGACGACCACGCTGTCGAACAGCCGCTGGTCGCGCTCGTCGTGCAGGCTGGACAGGCGATGCGCCAGCCAGGCGATGGTGTTGCTCTTGCCGCTGCCGGCCGAATGCTCGACCAGATAGTTATGCCCCACACCCTCTCTGGCGGCTGCCGCCACCATCTGGCGCACCGCCTGCAACTGGTGGTAGCGCGGAAAGATCAGGTTCTCCTTGCGCAGCTTCTTGCCGTCGTCGCTGGTCTTCTCTTCCACATCGAGATGCAGGAAGCGCGCGAGCAGGTCGAGCAGGCTGTCGCGCTGCAGCACTTCTTCCCACACATAGGCCGTCTTGTAGTTGCGTCCCTCGGGGTCGGGCGGGTTGCCGGCGCCGCCGTCCACGCCGCGGTTGAAGGGCAGAAAGTAAGTCGACGAACCCGCCAGGCGCGTGGCCATGTGCGCCTCTTCGGTATCCACCGCGAAATGCACCAGCGCGCGCCTGGAGAACACGAAGATCGGTTCGCGCGGGTCGCGGTCGTGGCGGTACTGGTGGATGGCGTTGGCGGCGGTCTGGCCGCTGAGCGGGTTCTTCAGCTCCAGCGTCACCAGTGGGATGCCGTTCACCGACAACACGACATCCAGCGACTGTTCCGACTTCGGGCTGAAGTGCAGTTGCCGCGTCAGCCCCAGCCGGTTGGCCCGGTAGCGCGCCTCCAGCTCCGGGTTCAGGCCGTGCGCCGGACGGAAGAAGGCGATGCGCAAGGTCTTGCCGAAACACTTGAAGCCGTGGCGCAGCGTGGCCAGCGCGCCATGAACATCCAGCCACTTGCACAGCGACTCCAGCACCCGCGCGCCGGTGTGCTCGCCGTGCAGTGCCTCGAGCTTGTCCCACACCTTGCCTTGGGTGGCGCGAATGAAGGCCAGCGCCTCGTCGGGGAAGAGCGCGCGCTCGCGGTCGAAGGCCTTGCTGGCCACCCGCGTGTAGCCGTCTGCGAGCAGGACAGCCTCGATGGCGGTTTCGAAGGCGGCTTCGGACGTTCGTTTGCTCGTCATCACTCGGCGCTGCTCAGCGGGTGCTTTCGTTGGTGCTTGGTGCGTCCTCACCTGTCAACACTGGCTTGCCGTCCTGCCAGATAACGGCGTAATGACCCAGGCGCCGCTTTCTCTCCAGGGTCTTGGCGGCCAAGCGCTGGAGCGTCTCGAGCATCTGGCGCGTACTCTGCGAGGGTAGATCCTGTTTCCTGATGTTCATTTCCCGGCCTCCTCGGTCAGAAGCTGATAGTAATCGCCGTGGGCAATCTCACGATCGTCGCCCCGCTGGTCGAACACCAGCACCGGGTGTTCTCCATTGTTCATGAAGCAGGCGCAGTGATCGACCCGATGACTGAAATCATCGAGCAGGTGGCGCAGGCTGCGGGGAAAGCGGCGTTCGATGTCCGCCTCCGGGATGGCGTGCCCGCCGTGCGCCACCCTCTCGGCCACCCGCAGCTTCGACATCTCGGCGCTGGGGAGCGCCAGATAGATCAGTTCCACGTGCCAGCCGTCGCGGCGCAAGCGCTCGACCAGTCGCAGATAGGTCCGTCCCGCCAGGGTGGTTTCGAAGGCGAAGTCTTCGCGCTCCCTGACCCGCACCTCGATCTCGCGCAGGAAGATCCGGCTGGCGGCCAACAGTTCGCGCTCCGGTGCGAGCGGCGCAAGCCCGGCGGCGATCAGGTCGGCGTTGATGAAGTGCCTGCAGCCCGCCACCTGCGGCAAGTATTCCAGCGCGAAGGTGGTTTTGCCCGCGCCATTGGGGCCGGCGATGATCCAGCAGGTCGGGGTCATGCGCGCATCTCCTGCAGTGAAACCTGGCCGGTGACGGCGGCGACGATGAGGGTGGCGCGGATGAAGGCCAGCGCCTCGTCGGGGAAGAGCGCGCGCTCGCGGTCGAAGCCTTGTGCGGCCACCCGCGCGTAGCCCCCGGCCAGCAAGACCGACTCGATCGCGGTCTCGAAAGCGGCTTCGCTGGTGGTCTTCATCGCTCGTTTCCTTAATCAGCGCGGGATCTTGGTTAAATATTCAGCCCGAACTTTAACCAGGTGCGGCACGACCACCGCCTCGTTGTGCCAGAACTTCTCCAGGTCCTCCATCAGCTCAGGCACCCCCTCGTGATGTGGCGGCACGAAGGCCGCGTCGGCCAGCCCGGAGGCGCCGATCCAGTTCTGGCTGGTGCGAAACTCACCCGGCAGCTTGTGCTCGCCACGCACCCCGCGCATCAGCGTCGCGTGCGTCTGCTTGAGCAGCCGGTTGGACAGGGGCAGGCGCTGCAACTCGTCGATGGCCAGGTTAACCGCGTCGATGTAGTTGCGCACCTCGCGCCAGTCGTCGCGCTTTTCGGGACGAATCTGGTCCTCGGGCATCAAGGCCTCGTCGATGCCCGTCTGTGTGCCCTCGATCTTGCTGGAGGTCTGCGCCTCCTTGACCACGTGCATTTCGATGAACAGATCGATGTCCGGGACGATCAGCGAAAACGCATTCAGCTCCCCCAGCGCCCGGGTGGCCTGCTCCAGCAAGGCGTTGATCGTGGGGTCTTCCCAGGTCCACTCATGATTGACCGGCACCGGCTCGAAGCTCTCATACTGGTAGCGCGGCTGCCAGCGGCCGGCCTCCCGAGTTCGACAGTTACGCTCGCAAGTACTTGTTTTTGCTAGAGCGCACTTTCAAAAATGCCACTACAACAGCGCCAACTGCTCCGGCGCCGCTGGCTTTTCGATTCCTAATGCATGAAGCACCTCGTTTTGCTCCGTGCTGGGCGTCGACACCCCCGCGACCGGCTCGCCGCCGTTCAGGCGCACCCGGTGATGCTGGATGCGCTGCAACTGCTCGAGCGCACGCTCGGGGGTGTAACCCGCGTCAGCGGCCTTGAGTCGGCTGCGCATCACCCGGTGCAGGATCAGCGCCATGAAGCAGATCGACGCGTGCGCGCGGATTCGCTCGGGCAGGCGGTGATACACCGGGCCGATCTCGATCTCGGACTTGAGCACCTTGAAGCCGCGCTCGATGTCGGCGAGCGACTTGTAGCGCTGAATCACGCTCTGCGCGGACAGACCCTCGGCGTTGGTCACCAGCAGCAGCTTGCCGTCCATCATTTCGGCAAGACGCTTCGCCTTCTCGTCGATGTGGTAGCTGAAGAGCTCCTCGCCCAGATCCACCTTGATGATGCGCGACAGGTGCGCTTCGCTGACCGCATGGTAGAGGCGCGCCTTGGCGCCGCTGTCCGAGAGCTTGCGCCCCCGGTGCTTCACACCTTCGTCCTGCTCGGTGAGCTTGCCGCTCCATTGGTCTGCCTGGCGGATCAGCGCGTCGATGCGCTCGTTGCGCTGCTGGGTCTTCGTGGCGGCCGTCACCGGGTCGTGCGCGACCACCAGCCGAAGGTCGTTCCAGGCCTGCTCCGAGATCACTTCCTGGGTGGCGGTGGCGCACTGCTGTTCGTGGAAGGGTTCGAGCAGCTCGATGAACTCGTTGTAGCGCCGGCCCGGCACGGCGACGATGAATTCGAGCGGCTTGCCGCTGGCCAGACGCACGGCCTTCAGCGCCTCGAGGTTATCCAGGCTGAGCAAGCCCCGGTCGGCGACCAGCACCAGGCGCTGCACCGACGGGAAGCGCTCGAGCACCTTGGAGAGTGTGGGCAGCAAGGTACGCGTCTCGGCCGTGTTGCCGTCGAACACCTCGTGGTAGATCGGCAGCCCCTCGGCGGTCTGCACCACGCCGAGCATGAACTGGCGGGCGATCAGTCCTTCCTTGGCCATGCCGTACTGGCGCACGTCGCCAGCCTGCTGGCTAAGCCCCTCGCTGCGGATCGTGGTGAGGTCGTAGAACACCACCGACAGATCCTGGTCGATCAGCGGGCGCAGCAGCCCGGCGACCACGGCATCGACCTCGTCCTGGTGATCCATCAGCGCATCGAGGCTGCGCAGCAACTGCTGGTGCGTGACCGCCTTCGGCCCGAAGTCGGGCAGCGCCACGGTCTGTACCCAGCGCAGCACGCCGAGCTTGGATTCGGGGTCGCACAGGCGGTTGAGCACCATCAGCCGGATCAACGCTTCCACGTCCGTGGTGCGGCGCGTGCGGCGAAACACCCGGCGCAACTCCGAGAAGCCCAGCGACTTCCACAGCTCGGTCAGCGCCCACACGTTACCGAGCGCGCGCGCGGACTCGAACGACACCGTGGGCGCCGGCGGTTTGGCGCCCATCGGCGCGCGGCCAGTGATCTTCAGCAGACCGTTGATCACCGCGTCGAGCGACCCATCGACCTGCTCGGCGCGGCCGAGCGTGGCGACGGTGCGCTTCTTTACCCGCCCAGCCTCGTCGCGGTAGGACTCGACGAGCTGGACGTAGCGGCGACCGCCGGAGGTGGTGAGCTTGACGTGCATGATGCCGCCACTTTAACCACCTACAAGTTCGCGTCAAGCTTGAGGTTGTCTGTTACAAACGTGCCACCACAGCGCTTTTGCAATTGCGGCCGTCAAACCCGCGCCGGCGCTGGAGGCACTTTCCGAAAAGGGGCGAAAATTGCGGTTAAGTGTCGAACCCCGGCGGCTGCCAGCGGCCGGCCTGGAAGGTCTCGAATTTCATGCGCCCATCTCCTCCAGCGGAATCTGGCCGGTGACGGCGGCGGTGATGAGCGCGGCGCGGCGTTCAAGCAGTAGATTAATGGAGTGGCGCAGAGCTGCATCCATCGCCTCGGTCTCCGCTCTAGATTCGGCGAGATGACGGGCAATCTCCTTTTGCTCGTTAAGTGGTGGAATCGCGACCCACGCGTTCTGAACAGTGTCCTGGCCAATATTCTGCATAGACCCACTAGTTCCGGATGCCTCGCGCTCAAGCTGATAGCGGCCTGTGCTGGCGCGCAAGAACGCGACAAGGAATTCCCGGTCTAGCTCGTCATCATTGATATTGAGGCGATAGATCTTGTCGCATAGAAGAAGCTTCGACGAAATCCCCTTCACGTAAACCTGAATCCGTGTTGTCTTCAGCGCGTACCCGCTCCGCGAGCCCCAGCGCATGATTTTTCTGCTGCCTGACTCCCAATCTCAGCTCACCGCAGCCCCGAGCACCGTCCTTTCACGGCCCGGAGGCCCGGCGAGCCGGGCTTACGGGGGGTGCGCTACGTCATTTTCCTGCTCCCACGCGGCCGTCGCCCTTTCGCCGCAGCGAAATGGCCTCGATTCGGAGAATTCGGCCGTCGGATTTGCATCACGGCGAAGCCACCGCGCACAGTCGCGCCTGCACCGTGGTGAACACCTTCACATGCGCGGCGACGCCGCGTCCGAAGTCCAGCACCAGGCGGCGGGCGTGTTCGACGAACTTCGCCGCACGGTACATCACCTCCTGCAGCACTGTCTTGATGCGTCGGCGCTTGGCCGGGTGACGGATCGGCGAGAGCTCGCCGGTCAGCCCGAGTTGGCCGATCAGGCGCAGGCAGTTGTAGGCGAACGCGGCCAGATGCATGACCGCGTCGTTGGTGTCGAACTTGCCCGAGGGCAGGCGCTCGAGGTCCAGGTCGGTCTTGATCTCGGAGTGGAACTGCTCGTGCGTGCCGTGGTGCTTGTAGAGCTCGATCACGTCGGCCATCGCCACTTCGAGGCTGGTCCACCAGCCTTCGATCTCGATCTCGGGGGTCAGCAGGTGCTGGCCCTTCTTGTCGATCGTGCGCTCGGTCACCCGCACCACCAGACGCAGCGTGCGCTTGGCCTTCTTCCAGGCACGGTCGATCTTCAGGTCCAGCAGCCCCACCCGCTTGCCCGCGCGCACTTCCTCGAAGACGCCGGCGGCCTCGGCCCGGTCCACCCAGGCGGTCTTGTCCTGACGGCGCGGATTCCACTTGGTGAGGTAGTCGAACGAACGCCCCAGCGCTGCCCAGCGATCGCGCTCGTCGGCCAGCGCGAACAGCAGCCGGGCGCTGTCGAAGCCGCTGTCGGCCCGCCACAGCAGCTTCGCATCGGCCGCACACACCCGGCGCAGGCGCGGGAACGCGCGCTCGAAGAAATACTCGGTCTCCAGCGCCGAGTGGTGCGACCCCGCGCGCAGCTCCAGGCCGAGGTTCCAGCCCTCGTTGCCCAGGTACAGCGCGATCGGCGTGTAGCCATCGACGCCCTGGTAAGTGCGGCTGACCGCCTCCTTCTTGGTGTCGGAGTTGTCCATCACGAAGGTGTCCAGATCGGCGCAGACGTAGCCCTTGTGCGCCGTGATCGGCGCCTCGGTGCGCTCGAGCAGGCGCAGGCTCAGCTCGTCGGTCAGCTCGCGCAGCTCGGCCGCGCGGGCATCGAGCCGTTGGCGCATCCACACGCTGCCGGGCACCTTGGCGAGCCCGAGCGCTTCCTTGAAGAAGCGGTCGCCGCGAAACGGCTCGATCGCCTCGAAGTCGCTTTTGCCCAGGCTCAGCAGCCCCACCACCGACTTGACCAGGTCCGAGCTCCGCATACCCTGCGACACCGGCAGCCTCGGGTCGATCACCGCCTCGACCTGTGCCGCCTGGCAGCACTGCCCGATCAACGCCAGGCCCGAGTAGGACGTCAGATTGAGCTTGGCGGATTGCTTGACTTCGAAGCGCGGCATGGTCGGTTGGGTGAAAGGCTCGGATGCGTAATTATACAATTACATCAATGCGTTAGGCTGGATTTCCGGCTAAGCGAACACGGATTCAGGGTAAACAACGCTGCCCAACAACTGGGCGGTGTTCGCCCGGCTCATAAGCACGTCACGCGGCTTGATTTCGTATTCACATAGCGGTTCAACGTCATTGGGAAGCCGCTTGTTCTCTAGTGCGTTGAATGTCCAGCTATTGACTGCACCGACCTTCAGAACGCCCCATTCATCCGGCTCGGCCGGGTAGCTATCACACTGTGGTGACCAGCCTTGCTCAATGTTAAGTAAGTGGAACTTCAACCGTTCCAATTTCCAATGCGCCGGAATCTCGCCCAGCCATTCCTGGCCGGAGGGTTTGAGCGGGACGTTGGGGTCGAGGCCGCAGGTGACGACGCGGCTGATGAGGGCAGCGCGCTTTTCTTCGAGCAGCGCCAGCATGCGCTCCTTGGCGGCAATCAGTGCGTCGATGCGGGCGGTTTCGCGGTCGAGGTAGGCGGCGATGAGCTTCTGTTCGTCTAGCGCGGGTAGCGGCACCGGCAAGTTCCCCATTTCCTCGATCGACAGGTTCTTCATACTCGGGCTAGTGCCCGTTGCCATGCATGACAAAGCCTGCCTTGCTCCTGAAGAGGACAAGACGTGAGATATGTAGGGAGTGAATACGGTCTCGTTGTCGAAGACCAACTTCCAGAGCCGATCTGGCAAGAAGAGCGTCGGAAAATCCTGCGCCACATAGCCGCTCTCCCCAACAAGCGACGGGGTATTCATCCGGCTCATGATCAGTGAGTTACGTGTGACTGGGCACGCCAGTCGATCAGCCTCGGATTCCCATACGGTCTTATTCTCCTCGGGAAAGAACTTGCCACCACAAACTGCACTCGTCTTCAACACCCCGAACTGATGCGGTTCTGCGCCAGCATCCGAAGCATTGACACTGACCCCCGACGTTACAGAAATCGTTACCTGCTTCAGCCGATAGGTGACCCATCCGCTGGGTACGAGACCGAACCACCTAATCGATGCAATGGATTCCTTTTGGTGGCTCATTACCCCACCTCCCGCAACTGCTCATCGATGAACAGCTGCATCTCTTCCTTCTGCGGCAGTTCGAGGAGGTATTTCGACACAAACAGTTGGTTGTCCATGCCGGCCAAGGCGTATTCGACGAGGGCGTGATTCTTGTCGGTGCACAGCAGGATGCCGACCGGCGGGTTGTCGCCCTCGGTCATCATGTGCCGGCGGTACCAGTTGACGTAGGTGTTGAGCTGACCGAGGTTCTCGTGGCTGAACTTTTCCAGCTTCAGCTCCACGAGCACATGGCATTTCAGGATGCGGTGATAAAACACCAGATCGACGAAGAAATGCTCATCGCCGATGAGGATGCGTTTCTGCCGCGCCTCGAAGCAGAAGCCGTGGCCGAGTTCGAGCAAGAAGGCCTGCAGCTTTTCGGTGAGCTGCGCTTCCAGATGGGACTCGCTCATCACCTCGGCGGGTTTCAGGCCAAGAAACTCGAAGATGTACGGGTCACGGATGGGCAGCAGGGCCTGCGGCTCGGCGCCGTGCTGGGCCAGCTCGGCGAGCTTCTTTTTATCCAGCGACAGGCCGGAGCGCTCGTAGTAGAGGCTGCCGATCTGACGTTTGAGCTCGCGCACCGACCAGTTTCCACGGATGCACTCGACCTCGTAGAAGCTGCGTTTGGTAGCGTCCGTGATGTCCACCAGTTGATCGAAGTGACTGTAGCTGAGCCTGGCGACCAGGTCCGGCGCGCCGCCTGGAGATTGTGGGGACGCCGTCCCCACAATCTCCTCGGTGGAGAGCGGGGACAACTCGCGAAATTGTGGGGACAGCGCCCCCACAATCTGCGGGTAAAGGTCGTAGAAGCGCCGATAGCGGTAAAGCTGACGCCGGTTGCAGTTGCTCAAGGCCTGGAGCGCGTCAGCAAGCTCACTGAACAGACGGTCACCATAGTGCGCCCGATCCTGGCCGTTCAGCTCGTACTCCGCGATGTAGCAGCCGATCAACCAGTTGCGGAGGGTCAGGCTGATGTTGACCGCCCGGCCTGCCTGGATCGCCAACTCGTGGTGGGCTGTCTGAATCCGCTCGACCAACTGGCCGAAGGTAGGGGCGGGCTTCACTCCGTCACCTCCCGCAACAAGTCCAGTATCTCCTTCTCGACCTCCGCCAGCTCGGCGTCGATCTCGTGCAGCGGGCGCGGCGGCTGGTACTGGAAGAACACGCGGTTGAAGTTGATCTCGTAGCCGACCTTGCCGATGCCGCCGTCCTGCTCGTCCAGCGTCTCGCGGTCGATCCAGGCATCGGTCACATAGGGGCGCACCTCGCGCAGCACGTAACCGACGATGTCCTCCTTCAGCGGGACGTTTTCCGCATCCTTCAGCGCCGGGTCCGGTTCGTACTCGATGTACTTGCCCTTGCCCTCGGCGTGCAGGCCAAGCAAGGCGTAGAGCGGATCCTTGGTGATGCCGGCCGGTGGCGTCTGGCCGGGGAACAAGGCGGCGAGGTCGAGCGGCTCGATCTTGTGATGCCTCGCGATGACCGGCGCGGCCTCGGGATCCACGGTGGTGAAGCAGTCGCGGAAGATCTTCTTCTGCGCCGTCCCCTTCGCACCCTTGGCCCAGCCCTCGACCTCATCGGGCAGGTCCTTGAATACCTGCTGCACAACGTCCCAGGCCTGGTTCCAGTCCGGCCGCGCCTCGTCGCCGAGCGCGTCGCGCACGGCCTGCAGGGCGTCGAACAGCTCGGGGCAGGCATTCAGGAAGCGCTCGCGCGCATCACGGGTGAGCTGGAAGCGCAGGCGCAGCGGGCGCAGCACGGTGATGCGGCGATAGCCGAAGTCGGCGTTGTCGAACACGCGGCTGGTGTCGCCGTGCGCCATGCTGCCGTGTTCGCGGGTGACGGCGTCGAGCGCGGCCTGATCGAGGTAGCGGCGCTTGTCGCCCAGGCTGCGCTTCATCGGCGTGTAGCGCTCGCGGGCGTCGATGAGCTGGATCCTGCCCTTGCGGTGGACGGCCTTGCGATTGCTGACCACCCAGATGAAGGTGCCGATGCCGGTGTTGTAGAACATCTGCTCGGGCAGGGCGACGATGGCTTCGAGCATGTCGCGCTCGATGATCCAGCGCCGGATCTCGCTCTCGCCGCTGCCCGCGCCGCCGGTGAACAGCGGCGAGCCGTTGAAGACGACCGCCGCACGCGAACCGGGCAAGTCCTTGTTGCCGGGCGCGTAGTCGGCAAACTTGCTGATCATGTGCAGCAGGAAGAGCAAGGCGCCATCGTTGATCCGCGGCAGCTTGCCGCTGTAGCCGCGGAAGTCGGGCCAGCGGTCGATCACCTTCTTCTCGGCCTTCCAGTCCACACCGAAGGGCGGGTTGGCGAGCAGGTAGTCGAACCAGGGCATGTCGGCAAAGCGATCGTCGTTCAGGGTGTTGCCGAGTTCGACGCGGCTGTCGCGCTGGCCCTTGATCAGCAGGTCGGAGGCGGCGACGGCGTAGGAGCGCGGGTTGTAGTCCTGCCCATACACCTTGACCGTGGCCTGCTCGTTGTGGGCGCGAATCCAGTTCTGCGCCTCGGCCAGCATGCCGCCGGTGCCGCAGGACGGATCGCAGATGGTGACGATGACGCCAGCCTGGGTGAGCACGCTGGTGTCGGGTTCCAGCAGCAGGTTGACCATGAGCTGGATGACTTCGCGCGGGGTGAAGTGGTCGCCGGCCGTTTCGTTGGCGGCTTCGTTGAAGCGCCGGATCAGGTCCTCGAACACCAGGCCCATGGTGATGTTGTCGACCCTGCGCGGATGCAGGTCGATCTCGGCGAACCGGGCGACCACCTGGTAGAGGCGGTTGGATTCCTCGAGCTTCTCGATCTCCTTGTCGAACTCGAAGCGCTCGAAAATCCGGCGGATGTTCTCGGAGAAGTTGCCGATGTAGTCGGCCAGGTGGCGGCCGATGTTGTCCGGGTCGCCCTTGAGCTTGTGGAAGTCGAGCTGGCTGTGGTTGTGAAAGCCCAGCGGGTTGCCGTGCTCATCCTTGGCCAGGTTGTTGAGGATGGCGTCGCTGTTGGCGATCTTCTTCGCGCTCAGCTCGGCGTGGCGCTTGAGCACGGCCTCCTTGCTGGGCGCCAGCACCGCGTCGAAGCGGCGCAGCACGGTCAGCGGCAGCATGACGCGCTCGTACTGCGGCGGGCGGTAGGGGCCACGCAGCAGGTCGGCGACCGACCAGATGAAGTTGGCGAGTTGTTGAAAGCTGGCGCTCATGCGTGCGTCCTGGAATGCGGAGGGGTCGGTTGCGCGGCGATGGCTGCAAGGGCGCACCGGAGCGGCGGGAGTCTACCTGGAGCGCTCCCAACGGTCATTGCGCCGGTTCAATGAGGTTCGCCATCCGGATTCGCCGCACGCCAAGCTGCATACTCCAGCGGCCGCAGTCCAAAACGGATGGCATTTCCGGGATGCAGGCTCATGAACTCTTCCCGAACCAGCGTGATGAAGCGCTCCCGGTCCTCGGCGGCTACGGCGTCCGGCACCAGGGCGCGGATCCTTGCCGTGTCCGCCGTGGCGCCACTACGCACGACGGCCGCGATGAGCATCGTCAACTGGTTCCGATAGCGCAGCCGCAGCGCGTCCGGCGGCACCAGTTGCTGGCGCACGGCAAGGTATTGCTGGCACGAACGCTCGTACGCACGCACGAAGATGTCGCGCAGCAGCTCGATCCGGTTGAGTTCATACACGCCAATCAAGCCCTCGATGTAGTCCGCCCCGGTCACATCGAGGAAGGACAAGGGGGACAGGTTGTGCTGGATGAAGGGAATGTTCGCGGCGAGTCGGGAGACCCGCTTGTTGACGTCCTCGAAAGGCTGCAAATAGGGCAGATGCACCATCAGGAAGAAGGACTGCTCGAAGGGATCGCGGATTTCGGCGGCCATCTCGACCACGACCCCGAACAGTTCCTCGATGCGCTGGGGCATGGCGATCGGCAAATAGACGCTGCCGCCGATCTCCACCGGCCGGACACGCAGACGACCGCAGGCCGCCGGATCGGGCATCAGGCCGTCCGACAGGAAGGCATGCAGGGCGATGATGGTTTCCGGATCGACGCCGACGTGCTCGGTATCGCGCACCAGATATTCGATGGCCGCCTTGTGGTTGAGGATCATCTGGGTTTCCAGTGCATCCTTGCCGGCCGCGGCCTGGCCGTGTTCGATCAGTCGCTCGGTATCGAGCCTTGAATAGGTATTGCCTTCCAGACGCGACGAGGCCCATGAGAGGTCGATCAACAGGCGGTTGAGGATGTCGCGGGCGAAAGTCCCGGCAGGAGCCTCACCCATTTCTGCCGTGCCCGGGCGGCCAAGCCGGTGCAACTGCACGCGCAAGGGCTCCGGGAGATAGGCCGTGAGGTTTGGCGTGTATTGCTCCAGGAAGGATTGCCGGTAGCTGACCGGGGTACGCTGTTGGCGCGGCTGGCGCACGTAGCGCCGGATCTCCTCGCCTGCGGGCGACAACTCGAGACCATTGTCGTCACCGGGCGCGGCGGACGTGGAAGCGGTCTCGTGAAGCTCGACGCCGGCAACGTCGGGCTGCCGGTAACGCAAGCCGGGGCCAGCGCCGCAGGTCGAAATCCTGTTCGCCTCAGCCAATCCGGCCAGTCGTCGCTGCAGCGTACGGCGGCTGACCACCTCCGCGAGCAGTGCGTGCAACGCGTCGGTGCCGATTCCGTCGGGGTGCTGGGCGATGAGCGCTTCAATGCGTTCATCGAGATCTGCAGGCAGTTTTTTTGGCATGGCGTTCTGGCGCACTAAACAAATATTGCGCCAGAAGACTATCTTTATTGGCGCGACATGCCAAGCAGTGCGCCATTCCGAACAGATGCCCAGCGCGTTGCCGATGCAGCAGAACGCTTCGCAAGCCGCTGCTCAGTCAAGCGGCAACGTCTTGTCCGCTGCACACGCCTCTTCAGGATCGACGCCGCCTCCTGAACGCATCCGCCAGCAACAGACCCGCTCCCAGGGTCACACCGGCCCCCAGCCCGGCCCAGCTCGTCACCGGCACCGGGTTGCGCACCACGATGTAGAGCAGCCCCGCCGGCAGCGCGATCGCAAAGGCGATGTTGCCGCCGTCGCGGGTGCGCACGAGTAGCGCGCACACGGCGTAGAGCACGCGCAGCAGCACGACCAGCAACAATGCCAGCACGAAATGTCCGATGAAATCCGTCAAGCGCCCGTCTCCGCGATCACGGCCTGCATTGTAGTCGGCGCGGCGGTTTGGCCGCGGCACCGTGAGCAAAGCGTCCGCGCTCGGCGCACTGCAGGAAATCGCATAAGCAACGCTGTTTTTATTGTTTTTCGTCCATAAGGCGGGAATCTAGACTCGAAGCCATTCGCGTACCACGGCATCGATCATGAACACCGCAACCCTGGCCTCCCCCTTTCCCCGCCCGAGCGCGCCGCCGCGCCTGCGCGTGCTGCCCGGCTTCAGGCTGACGCTCGGCTACACCCTCGCCTACCTGTCGCTGCTGGTGCTGATCCCGCTCGCCGCGGTGTTCCTGAAGACGGCCGAGCTGAGCTTCGCTGAATTCCGGGACGTCGTCACCGCGCCGCGGGTCGTCGCCTCCTACAAGCTGTCCTTCGGCATGTCGCTGCTCGCCGCCGCGATCAACGCGGTGTTCGGGCTGATGCTGGCGTGGGCGCTGGTGCGCTACTCCTTTCCCGGCAAGAAGCTGATCGACGCCCTGGTCGACCTGCCCTTCGCCCTGCCCACCGCGGTCGCCGGCATCGCGCTCACCGCGCTGTACGCCAAGAACGGCTGGATCGGCCAGTTTCTCGAGCCGCTTGGCATCCAGGTCGCGTTCAAGCCGCTCGGCGTGCTGGTGGCGCTGGTCTTCATCGGCCTGCCCTTCGTGGTGCGCACGGTGCAGCCGATCCTCGAGGACCTCGACGCCGAACTGGAAGAAGCCGCCACCAGCCTCGGCGCGCAGCGCGGGCAGGCCTTCCGCCACGTGATCCTGCCGATCGTATTCCCGGCGCTGCTGACCGGCTTCGCGCTCGCCTTCGCGCGTGCGGTGGGCGAATACGGCTCGGTGATCTTCATCGCCGGCAACCTCCCGATGGTGTCGGAGATCACCCCGCTGATGATCATCACCAAGCTCGAGCAGTACGACTACACCGGCGCCACCGCGATCGCGACCGTGATGCTGATCCTGTCCTTCGCCCTGCTGCTGGTCATCAACGGGCTGCAGGCATGGACCGCCAAACGTACCGGGAGGGACCGCTGACATGGCCGGCGCAACCACACTCCGCCTGAACACGGCGGGCAGCTTCGGCCAGACGCGCTTCGAGGCGCGTGCGGCGACGCGCGAGACGCCGCTGGTGAAGTGGCTGAGCCTGGGCACCGCGCTCACGTTCTTCGCGGTGTTCCTGCTGATGCCGCTGATCGCGGTGTTCGTCGAGGCGCTGCGCAAGGGCTGGGAGACCTACCTCACCGCGCTCATCGATCCCGACGCGCTGTCGGCGCTGCGCCTGACCCTGCTCGCCGCGGCCATTGCGTTGCCGCTGAACCTGGTGTTCGGCGTGTGCGCGGCATGGGCGATCGCCAAGTTCGAGTTCCGCGGCAAGCACTTCCTGATCACGCTGATCGACCTGCCGTTCTCGGTGTCGCCGGTGATCGCCGGCCTGGTCTATGTGCTGCTGTTCGGCGCCCAGGGCTGGTTCGGGCCGTGGCTGGCGGAGCACGACGTGAAGATCATCTTCGCCGTACCCGGCATCGTGCTCGCCACCGTGTTCGTCACCTTCCCCTTCATCGCCCGCGAGCTGATCCCGCTGATGCAGGCGCAGGGCAAGGAGGAAGAGGAAGCCGCGGTGGTGCTCGGCGCCAGCGGCCTGCAGACCTTCTGGTACGTGACCCTGCCCAACGTGAAGTGGGGCCTGCTGTACGGCGTCATCCTGACCAACGCGCGCGCGATGGGCGAGTTCGGCGCGGTGTCGGTGGTGTCCGGCCACATCCGCGGCGAGACCAACACGCTGCCGCTGCACGTCGAGATTCTCTACAACGAGTACCAGTTCGCCGCCGCCTTCGCGGTGGCCTCGCTGCTGGCGCTCCTCGCGCTGGTGACCCTGGGCATCAAGACCTGGATCGAGCACCGCGCCGCCCACGCACACCAAGACCTTCACGAAGGACAGTCATGAGCATCCAGGTTCGCAACATCCACAAGCGCTTCGGCAGCTTCGTCGCCCTCGACGACGTGTCGCTCGATTTCCCCACCGGCGAGCTGGTGGCGCTGCTCGGCCCCTCGGGTTGCGGCAAGACCACGCTGCTGCGCGTGATCGCCGGGCTCGAATCGGCCGACGCCGGGCAGGTGCTGCTCGACGGCGAGGACGCCTCGGGCACCCATGTGCGCGATCGCCAGGTCGGCTTCGTGTTCCAGCACTACGCGCTGTTTCGCCACATGAGCGTGTTCGACAACGTCGCCTTCGGCCTGCGCATGAAGCCGCGCGCGCAGCGCCCGTCGGAGAAGCAGATCGCCGAGAAGGTGCACGCGCTGCTCGACCTGGTGCAGCTCGACTGGCTCGCCGACCGCTTCCCCGCCCAGCTCTCCGGCGGCCAGCGCCAGCGCATCGCGCTCGCCCGTGCGCTGGCGGTGGAGCCGCGCGTGCTGCTGCTCGACGAGCCCTTCGGCGCGCTCGACGCCAAGGTGCGCAAGGAGCTGCGGCGCTGGCTGCGCAAGCTGCACGACGAACTGCACGTCACCTCGATCTTCGTCACCCACGACCAGGAAGAGGCCCTGGAGGTGGCCGACCGCGTGGTGCTGATGAACCAGGGCGCGGTCGAGCAGATCGGCACGCCGGAAGAGGTCTACCGCCGCCCGGCGACGCCCTTCGTGTATGGCTTCCTGGGCGCGGTGAACCTGTTCCACGGCCGGGTGGACGGCGAAGGCCTGCGCGTCGGCGACGCGCGCCTGCCGCGACAGGCGGGCAGCTTCGGCGAGGGCGCCGAGGTGCTCGCCTTCGCTCGCCCGCACGAGCTCGACATCGTGGTGGACGCCGACGCCGGCGCCAGCGAGGGCATCGCGGCGCGGGTGAGCCGCGTGCTGGCCTTCGGGATCACCGCGCGCGTCGAGCTCGACGGCGTCAACGGCGCCCACGGCCAGCACTTCGAGGTGGAGATCACGCGCGAGCGCGTCGAACGCCTCGGTCTCGCGGAAGGACAGGCCGTGCGCCTGCTACCCTCGCACCTGAGCCTGTTCGAATCGCGACAGGCCGCCACGACGGCCGGAGCCGCCCGATGAATTTCCAGCAGTTGCGCATCATCCGCGAGACCGTACGGCGCGGCTTCAACCTCACCGAGGTGGCCAACGCGCTGTTCACCTCGCAGTCGGGGGTGTCCAAGAACATCAAGGACCTCGAGGACGAGCTCGGCATCGAGCTCTTCGTGCGCAAGGGCAAGCGCCTGCTCGGCCTCACCCCGCCCGGCGAGGAGCTGGTGGTGATGGTCGAGCGCATGCTGCTCGACGCCGCCAACATCAAGCACCTCGCCGAGCAGTACCGCGGGCGCGACCAGGGCCAGCTCACCGTGGTGACCACGCACACCCAGGCGCGCTACGCGCTGCCCAAGGTGGTGGCGGCGTTCAAGCGCGCCTATCCGCGCGTGCTGCTCAAGCTCCACCAGGGCAGCCCGCAGGAGATCGTGCATATGCTGCTCGACGGCGAAGCCGACATCGGCGTGGCCACCGAGGCGCTGGCCGAGGTGCCGGAGCTCGCCTCCTTCCCGTATTACGGCTGGCAGCATGCGGTGGTGGTGCCCGCTGGCCACCCGCTCGAAGCGGTGCAGCCGCTGACCCTGGAGGCGATCGCCGCGCACCCGGTGATCACCTACCACGAGGGCTTCACCGGCCGCACGCGCATCGACCAGACCTTCGCCCGCGCCGGGCTGACGCCCGACGTGGTGATGTCGGCGCTCGACGCCGACGTGATCAAGACCTATGTGGAGCTCGGGCTGGGCGTGGGCATCCTGGCCTCGATGGCCTTCAACCCCGCGCGCGACCCGGGCCTGCGCAAGCTCGACAGCGACCACCTGTTCGCCGGAAACGTCACCCGCATCGCGGTGCGCCGCGGCCACTACCTGCGCGGCTTCGCCTACCGCTTCATCGAACTGTGCGCACCCGAGCTGACCGAGGCCGTGGTGGCCGAGGCGGTGGGCGGCGGCGCCGGCTGAACGGCGCCGCCCGGGTCGGCTGCGCCCGC